>DASQMJ010000051.1:0-60097 GCA_035645535.1 Microvirga sp.
CACCGCCGCCTGCGCTTCTCTCTCTCGTCTTCACTTGTCAAAGAGCATGCACCGCCAGGGTGCCGAAGTCTCGGCGAAAGGCCCGCCGGCTTCCGCCGCCGCCCCTTCGCCCGGCAGCGCCATCAGCGCCCGCCGTCGATGAATGAGGGTTTACAGTAGTCCGCACCCCTCGTCAACACCCTCGTTCATTATTTTTCATTGAACAAAAGTGCTCCTGCTGAACTTCAAGCTTTCAGACGAGCTCCATCAATCTCGAAAGCCTTTTGGCTCTCAAGATTACATTACATCGGGCGAAGTGTTATCGCCGATGTCTTTACCATTTCGTCAGAGGAGCCGCCGGATCTGCCATTTTACTGGAGTCTGCGGTTCTTGCGATCGGCCGGAACTTGAAAAGATCCGACCGGGAGCCGAACGGGAGCAGAGCCCTGGCGGGCCCGGCAGCGTCGGTTCCATGTGATTGAAGCTCGCCCGGACCGAAATCCGGCGGGGCTGCGGATATGTCGGCTCGCCGCCGGTTTGTCAACGCCCCTCCCCCAACTTTTGTCGAATCCTCCATTCAGGAGCGTGGGCTCGGGCGCGTGACCAGATACATCGCAACCGAGCTCATGACGGCAGCCAGGATAAGAGCGATGACGAGGCTCTCCGTCAGCCACAGGGTCAGGGCGTAGGACAGGCCCATCCCTCCGAGCGCCCAGGCTTTGGCACGGCGGGATATGGCTCCCTGATCGCGCCAGTTCGACAATGGTGGCCCGAACCGAGGGTGCCGGTAGAGCCACTCGGCGAGTCTCGGGTTCGAGCGGGCGAAGCACCAGGCTGCCAGCAGCAGGAAGGGCGTCGTCGGCACCAGCGGCAGCACGATCCCGCAGATACCGAGGGCGACGCTGACATAACCCAGACAAAGGTGGAACCTGCGCATGATCGATCCCGCCGCACCCGCCGCCCGACGGATAACGACCGCTGGACGGGCAGGTTCAAGGCAAGCCGCCGAGGGGCGGCCCCGCATTCGAGCGAGGAACGCGCCGCCTTCCGGCAGTCAGCGGTGGGAGGATCGCTGCCCTTTGAGGTCCTGCAAGGTGTCGGCATTGGGGCAGTATCCTGTGAATGCCGCCTGCGCCCGCCCGCGAGCGCGATCGCTCCTGCAACGGCTGACCGCCGCGCAGTCGGAGCAGACGACGCTCATGTCCCGCATGACGGCTGCGTATCTGCGCCCGATCTCATCCGGATCCAGGGAAAGCGCCTCCATGAGGCGCGGCAATTCCGCACCGGCCCCAGGCCCGCTGGCCACGAGGCCGGCAAGAATCTCCTCGGACAGTCCGATGTCGCGTGCGAGCGCCTCGCGCTCCGCCTTGCCGAGAGTTTCGAACTCGCGGGCCTGGGCCCGGCCCTTCGCCCATTGCCTGATCGCCGCCGCAAGAGTCATGGGAACGTCTCCTTACTGTCAGGCAAGAATGCCGCCGACGGGCTTGGGCAACATTGATCCAGCGCAAACGAAAGGTTCGTTCTTCTGCGAGCGGATCGGGAGCAGCACAGTTCACCCGTGCTGCTGTGCTCCCATGACCATGGCCTGCTCGGCCAGCTTCAGAGCCGACGCGCGCGAACGGGCGCCGCAGATGAACCCGCTGGGGTGACAGAACACGCCGTCAGGAATGCCGGCCGCCCTTGAGAAGGCCTCGTCCTGCAGACCGCGCCAGGACTGCGGCAGGGAAAGCCGCTGCCCGAAGGCGTTGGGCTCGGGTGGGACCGCCCGGCAGTACCAGGCGGTTTCGTCCTCGTTCGGGTAGATGATGAACAGAAGCTCGTCCAGGCCGCCCTCGTAGACCGCCTTCTCCCACGGCAGCTTCTGGCCGAGCACGACGATGCGGGGGTCGGGAGCCTTCCTGGCCGCGGCGAGGACGAGGGAGGCGGCTTTTTCGGCCGCCTGCGCCTGTCGGCAGGACCGGGCAAGGATGTCCCTCGCAGCCATGACAGCCTCCCGGAAGGCGTCGTCATAGGACTGCGCACTGTCCCAGGTCGGATTGAAGGCTTCGATCAGGAGAGAAAGGTGACCCGAGCCGACGGGACCGATGCCGTTGTCGGCTTGGTCGATGGCCAGGATCAGCTTGCTGTCGATCGCCCGCCAGACCGCCTCCAGCGTCCCCTCGTCGATGCCCGGGACAAGGTCCGGCAGGGCCGCACGGCCGAAATCGCGCCAGATAAGACCGACGGAACTGTAGGGAGTACCGTCCGCCCGGCGCGGCAGATCCCTCATGTGGTGGTCGTAGCGGCGTGTCGCCGGGTCGTAGATGCCACCGACGTCGAAGACCAGGTCGGCCTTTGCGATCGCCTCGGTCTCGCGGCTGCGAATCAGATCGATGTCCCCTAGGGCGGCCTGCAGGACCACGCATGCGAAGACGTCGTCGGCATGGAACTGACCGCTGTGCGTCACAACCCTCATGCTTGTCATACCGCCGTTCCGCCACCCTCGTCAGAGCCTAGATGCCCTGTAGCCCTGCTTCCGGCCCAATCGAAGCAGCGAGGGAATATGAGTCTGCGGCGCGCCCGAAAGGATCGCTCAGGCTGCCATTCCCGAGCCAGTCATGCAAAGCCGCCGTCATTTCGAGAAATCTGGAGCGGGCGATGGGAATCGAACCCACGACATTCAGCTTGGGAAGCTGACGTTCTACCTCTGAACTACGCCCGCGAACACATTATCGTCAGGCCCTTGACGCCTCTCTCCGGGAAGGGCGAGGCGTCGAGTGCCGTCTCATGTGTCGAGGGGAATTTAGCAACGCTTCCGCGATCGTGTCAAAGACCCTTTTTCGCGTGCCTGCCCGGCGGCGAAGCCTGCATTGAGAACGGCGGTCAGCAGATCAGCAGATACTCAGTCGCAGCTACCTTGCTCATGAGGCTTCCCAGGATGAGTTCGAGACGACGGCCCAGGCCGCCGCTGGCTGCGGCTCGGCGGGACCTCCGTTCGCCCCTACGCTGGAATCTGCGCCGCGCCTCTCTCAGGACCGCCGGAATACGGGGCCCGATATAGGTCTGATAAGCCGATCTCAGGGCGACCCGGGGGAAGTGAAGCATCATCGGCAGAGCGGCCGGACGGACGAGATGCAGGCTCACGTAGTCGTCCTGCGACATGCGCCAGTGGCGATCCGCCTCCGAGTGGCTGACGGGATTGACCTCCCGGATCTCGGGCCGGGCGAACGCCTCCCTGAAGATCTCCTCGGTCAGCAAACTGCCCGGCCGGCACTCGGCGAAATCCTCGTTGAAGGCGTATTTCGGCAGGATCAGCGCCGAGCCGCAGCGCAGAGCCAGCTGTGCCGCCACGAGCTGGCCGTCTACCCTGATGAGGTACCATTCCAGCCTGCCCTGGGCCGCGAAGTTTTCCGCCAGGGCCTTGTAGAAGGTGGTCGCACGGGGATCGTTGAGAATCGCAGTGCCGTTGCGGCCCTTCCAGCCGGAGGCCTCCAGGGCCAGAAATTCGGGCATGAAATCCGCCTGCGCGTCCGTTCCCTTCCGGATCTCCACGGACACCTTTCCTCGGCTTTCGAGCTTGCGGCGATACCGTTTGAGGTTGCTCCGAAGGTTGCCCAGCCCGGCCAGATAGGCGTCGAACCCGCCCGTGACGTCGAGGCGCGAGTAGCCGAAGCGCGCACCGGGGAGCGCGAGATAGCCCGACCGCCCATGTCGCATGGCCTGCCACACCGGCGAGGAGTGCCGCACCGCCTTGAGATCGAGCCCGGCGTGGATCGGCACGTGTCGGGCGACCTCCGCCAGCAGGGCCCGCAAGGCTTCCGTCGCATGCTCCGGATCCAGCAGGATGTCACCGGAGGGGGTGTACCAGTCGCAGGTGCGCAGGAGTGGCCAACGCCATCCGAGCAGCGGATGCGGCATGACGAAGATCGGCAAGACGCCGACCAGGCGCTCTCCCGCATAGGCAAAGGTACACAGCCATCTGTGGCCCGGGCCGAGCCCATGCCGGAAGCTGGC
The DNA here is from genome assembly GCA_035645535.1 of Microvirga sp. Taxonomy (GTDB): domain Bacteria; phylum Pseudomonadota; class Alphaproteobacteria; order Rhizobiales; family Beijerinckiaceae; genus Microvirga. The sequence goes on from DASQMJ010000051.1 coordinate 3,973, forward strand.
CTCCACCCATGCCGGGAGCATTTGGGGAAGCTGCTGAGGCGAGTTCCAGGCGAGCTGATCCCAAGCCGCGCGGTGCGGCTGAAGCTCCGCAAGGTCCTTCGCCGTGATCGTATACAGGTCACCCGAATAGTCTCGAATCCTCGCCCACTCCATTACCGGCCCTCCGACCGCCGAGCGGTTCCCCTCACCTATCCTCGAGGTCTCCGCTACGACAGCGTAACCGATCAATACCTTCTGATCTCCGGGCCATGTCCGGGAATTAATGGGCTCGGTCCAGGAATTAAGGGGCAATGACCCTGCTCGAAAGCGCGTCGGTGGAGCGTGCGGTAATCGGTTCGCCGAATGGTGCGCCCCTCATCCACGTCCGCCCCTGAGCCGGTCACCGACGCGGCAGGGCTCCGATGATGGGCCCCATGGGCAGCAGGCCGTCCTTCCTGTTCAACTGCGGCGCGTAGAGGCTGGAAATGCTGCCGTCGAGGAACAGCGCGTTCCGGCACCCGAGTTCATCCCGGAAGAGGGTTGCGAATTCATGGAACGTCACAGGCTGGTTCGATATGGCGAAGACCACCGTGTTCCCTCCTCGCACTCCCACCCCGTTGCGGATCTTGCGAGACGTTCCCTGTTCAGAGATCCGGGGATGGATGCGGCCATCGACGACCAGCATCGGGCCCGACTGGGTCGCGAAGTCGGCCCTCACCTTCTGCCGCAGGTACCGGCCCGTTTCGAGGACGCCCGCCTGGCTTCCGCGCACGTAGAAGACCCCATTGGGCTTGAGATGGAAGTTGCCGGGGCCGGCAGCCGTATTGGCTCGCTTCAGCTCTCGTCCGTTCTCGACGTAAAGGCCGACCGGCGCCAGGCCCTCGTCGTACATGCCGCCGTTCATGGCGAAGACGAGCGCCGCTCCGACCGGCGTCTCCAGGAGCCGGTCGAACGATCCATAGGCTTGCCCGTCCGGCCCTCTCCAAAAGGTTCTCACCTGGTGCCGGCGCAGATCGACCGTGCAGACGGCGAACTCGTTTCCGGCCCGCTGAACCGTCCGGCACAGGTCTTCTCCGGGAGCGGCCCGCACGGGCGCGGTTAGGAGCGTGCCGGCAAGCAGGAGCGCAGGAATTCTTGACATTTGCAGCATCGGATCTCCTGATCGGCGTCAGTTCATGGCCATTCGCCCGGGTCCAAATGGCGGCCGCAGGCTCCATGTCGAGCCCTCATCTTGCAAAGCGAACCTATGATCAACAGATTGCGAGAATGGCGACATCCGCTGCGAAAACCGCTATTCTCTGGATCATGAACAAACTGTATCCGCTCTGGGCCTCCCCGATCAGAACGATCCTTCTGGTTCTGCTGGGACTGGCTCTCATGGCTTTCGCGTTCTTCACGCTCGCCATTCTGCTGCCGATCGCCCTGGTGGTGGGCATCGCCCTGCATTTCTATCTCCGTCGCCGTCTGCGGCAAGCCCGGAAGCACGGCCAGAACGACGTGATCGAGGTGGAATACACGGTTGTGGAGCGTCGATAGCCCGCTCTCGGAGCACAGCGCCGCTTCCGTCGCGACCGGATCGAGAATCTCTCCGAGAAATTTCGGACCTGCCGGGGATTAAACCCTCCTTTGGCTCCGTATACTGGGCATGAGAGACAGCAAGCTCATGGACGTCATCGGTCTGCTGACCCCTTTGCGGCGCTACGCCCGGTCGCTGACCCGCGACGAGAACCAGGCCGAGGACCTGGTGCAGGATGCCCTCGTACGCGCCTACGAGCGCCGCAGCTCGTTCAGGTCCGACGGTAATCTTCGCGGCTGGCTGCTCTCGATCCTGCACAACACCTTCATCGACGGGCGCCGCCGCGAGGCGGTGGAGACGCGCCGGTCGCAGCGGCTGGCGGAGGATGCGGTTTCCGTTGCGCCTGCGGAGCAGGAAGGCCGCGTGCGGCTTCAGCAGATCATGCGGGCCTTCGGGAACCTGCCCGAAGAACAGCGCGCGGTGCTGCACCTGATCAGCATCGAAGGCCTGTCGTACCAGGAGGCCGCAGCAACGCTCGACATCCCCATCGGGACTCTCATGTCGCGCCTCGGCCGCGCTCGGGCGGCCCTCCGGGCATTCGAGGCAGGCGCCGGTCTCCCGCAGGAGGGGTCCGACAGGCCGCGTCCCAATCTCCGCATCGTAGGAGGCTCCCGTGAATAGCACGCCGACGAGCCCGATCTCAGAAACGGATCTCCTGGCCTATGTGGACGACCAGATCGATGTCGCCCGACGGATCGAGGTCGAGGATTACCTGGCCCGAAATCCCGATGTGGCTGCCCAGGTCATGGCCGACCTGAGGACGCGGGACATGCTGCGTCTCGCCTTCGCAGGCGAATTGCCGCGCCCTGCCGAGCCGACGTTGGAGGCGGCCCGTCGCCTGGAGCGCGGACTTGTCTGGAGGGCATTCGGCCTGCGGCTCCGCAGGGCCGCCGCCGTCGTCGCTCTGATCGGGATCGGCTGGTTCGCTCATGCCCAGATCGGTCTGTTCGAGATCGCGGACAGCAATGCGTCTCCCAAGCTGCCCGCTTTCGTCGAGGACGCTCTCCACTCCCACAAGACGGCTTTCCTGCGCGCCGGCATGACCTCGCAGCCTGAGATACCGGCTTACGACCGAGCCGAAATAGCCGCCGCGACCGGGATCGAGCTTCCTCGGCTGCCGGACGAGTGGCGCATCGTCGACGTGCAGGTGTTCCCGGCCCGCGACGGCCACAGCGTCGAGATGATCGTCGACACGCGCGATCTCGGCCGCGTCGCCCTCTTTGCCACCCATGTCTCCGCCTTCCACGTTATCGCCCCGACCTTGGCGCGCTTCGATAACACAAAGGCCGTGTACTGGCAGAACGGCCAGCTTGCCTATGCGCTGACCGGAGCCGCCAACGAGAATGCGATGCGCCGCACGGCGCTGAAACTGTCCCACCCTCTCCAATAGTCCATCAGAAGGAAAGCTCGATGAACACACCTTACGCTTGGCAGACCGCCACGGCCCGGACCAGCGGTGCCCTCTTCGACGAGGGCCTGCGCCAGCACATGCTACGGGTCTACAACTACATGGGCATCGGTCTCGTGGTGACCGGACTGGTCGCATTCGTGGTCGCCTCGACCCCTGCCCTGTACGTGCCGATCTTCCAGACGCCTCTCAAGTGGGTCGTGATGCTCGCGCCCCTGGCCTTCGTGTTCTTCTTCTCGTTCCGCATTGACAGGATGTCGGCCGCGACCGCACAGGCGGCGTTCTGGGCCTTCTGCGCGGTGATGGGGCTGTCGCTCGCCTCCGTGTTCCTGGTGTTCACCGGAACGAGCATCGCGCGGACCTTCTTCATCACGGCCACCATGTTCGGCGCGACGAGTCTTTACGGCTACACGACCAAGCGCGATCTCTCCAAGTTCGGCTCCTTTCTGGTCATGGGCCTGATCGGCATCATCATCGCATCACTCGTGAACATCTTCCTCGGATCGAGCACGCTGCAATTCGCAATCTCGATCATCGGCGTTCTCGTGTTCACCGGCCTCACCGCCTACGATACCCAGTCGATCAAGGAGCAGTATGCAGAGAGCCACGGCCACGAGGCGAACAGCAAGCTCGCCGTATTCGGTGCGCTCTCGCTCTACCTGAACTTCATCAACCTGTTCCAGCTGCTCCTCAGCCTCACCGGTCAGCGGGAAGAGTAACGACCTCGGGCTCCGGGCGCTGAGGTGATCTCGGTGCCTCCGCGCCTTCACGCGTTGCGACATCGGCCACCCGCCTTCCGGGTGGCCGCGTTTTCCTGTTACAGTCTCGTATGCCAAGCCTCAGCGAGCCAGCACAAGGCCAACCGATGTCCGGTCCTTCGCGACGGATAGGAACGGACCAGTTGAGCGCGGACAAACCCCAGACGCGCCGGCGGTTCTCGGAAGTTCTCGAGGACCTTTCGTCCCTTCCGGCCGAGACGATCAGCGTCGCCAACGTCCTCAACGCGTTCGGCGACCGGGCCTTCGGAGCCCTGATGCTGATCTTCGCCGCACCCAACGTCCTGCCGCTGCCTCCCGGCACGTCTGCCGTGCTCGGCGCGCCGCTCCTCTTCGTCACCGCCCAGCTGATGATCGGCCGCCCCTCGCTCTGGATGCCGCGGGTCATCTGCGAAAGATCGATCCCGCGCGATGCATTCGTCACCCTGACCTCGAAGCTCAGCCCCCTGCTGCAGCGTTCGGAGCGCTACCTGAAGCCCCGACTGACCGGGCTGCTGAGCCCCGTTTCGGAAAGGATCATCGGAGCCGTCTGCCTTCTTCTGGCGGTCATTCTGTTCCTGCCGATCCCGTTCGGGAACATTCCTCCGGCCCTCGCCATCTCGGCATTCGCCCTCGGGGTTCTGGAGCGCGACGGTCTGGCGATCATCCTGGGCTGGCTCACGGCAGCCGGCAGTCTGCTCATTCTGGCCGCGATCTCCTCGGCAATCGTTGCCGGCATATCGGCCTTCTTCAACCAGCTATGGCTCCTCTTCTGAGCCTCGGCTGCAGCCTTCTCTCGCATGAGCTGCCGGACACGGCGGCGAAAAGGAACGAACCATGAGCTTCGAATGGCTGACCGACCCGACCGCTCTCGTGGCGCTCGCGACCCTCATCGTGATGGAAGTCGTGCTTGGGATCGACAACCTCATCTTCATCTCGATCCTGACCAACAAGCTGCCCGAGCACCAGCGCACGAAGGCCCGACGCATCGGCATCGGCCTCGCCCTGTTCCTGCGCCTCGGCCTGCTCGGCACCATCGCCATCATCGTCACCCTGACCGAGCCGATCTTCACCCTGTTCGATCATCCCTTCTCCTGGCGCGACCTGATCCTGATCGGCGGCGGACTCTTCCTGGTCTGGAAGGCCACGAAGGAGATCCACCACAACGTCGATCCCGCCCCGACCGATGACGTCTTCGACACCGCAAGGGCTACCATGACCTTCGGATCCGCCATCACCCAGATCCTGCTGCTCGATCTCGTCTTCTCCCTCGACAGCATCATCACGGCCGTGGGCATGACCGATCACGTCACGATCATGGTGATTGCGGTGGTCGTCGCGGTGACCGTGATGCTCCTGGCGGCCAATCCGCTCGCCAACTTCATCCACAACAACCCGACTGTAGTGATGCTTGCGCTCGGCTTCCTCCTGATGATCGGCATGACCCTGATCGCCGAGGGCTTCGGCGCTCATGTCCCGAAGGGCTACATCTATGCGGCCATGGCCTTCTCGGCCCTGATCGAAAGCCTGAACATGCTCTCGCGCCGCGCCAGGCGGAAGACGCAAGGCGTGCCGCAGGACAAGGCCTCGCAGCACTAGAGCATCGGATCGATCCCGAAAGTGCAAATTCACTTTTCCCGTCCGATTCTTTAGCGCGGACCTGCAACATCGACGGAAGAGCCGCGCAACGCGCGGCTTTTTCTTTACCTTGGGCGCGGCACAAAATAATAGCACCGCGGCGAAGCCCCCTCGCCGCGGTGCCGTCGAACGCTGCGCAGCCTCGCCCCTTCGGCCGCGCAGGCTGCTCCGGCCGGATCAGACGACCCGGACCTCGATCTTGCCGATGCCCTCGACATAGCCCTCGAGCACGTCGCCGCGCACCACCGCGCCGACGCCCGCCGGGGTTCCCGACATGATGATGTCGCCGGGCTGCAGGGCGAACAGGCCGGACAGGTAGGAGATCATCTCCGGCACCTTCCAGATCATCTGGTTGAGGTCGCCCTTCTGGCGCACCTCGCCGTTGACCTTCAGCGAGACCTCACCGGCCGTGGGGTGGCCGATCTCGCTCGCCGGCACCAGGGCCGAGCACGGAGCGGAGGCCTCGAAAGCCTTGCCCACTTCCCACGGACGGCCGAGCTTCTTGGCCTCGCCCTGGAGGTCGCGGCGGGTCATGTCGAGGCCGACGCCGTAGCCGAAGACATGCTCGAGCGCCTTCTCGACCGGGATGTCGACGCCGCCTTTGCCGAGCGCGACGATCATTTCGATCTCATGGTGCACGTCCGAGGTCATGCTCGGGTACGGGAACTTGCCGTCCGTGACGATGTTGTCAGGGTTCTTCTGGAAGAAGAAGGGCGGCTCCTTGGACGGGTCGTGCCCCATCTCGATCGCGTGGTCGGCGTAGTTGCGGCCCACGCAGTAGACGCGGTGGACTGGAAACAGCTTCTCGCTGCCCTGCACCAGCAACGTGGGAACCGGCAGCGGCTGCACGACGTAGCCGGCCATGGAGATAGGCGCATTCATCATCTTACTCCTGCGTAGTAATCGACTTTTTTCTCGATGTGTTCGATGGCCGCCGACATCAGCATCGCCGCAGCGAAGAGGATGATCGTCAAAGCCCAGAAGTTCTCCATGTCGAAGTTGCGCGAGTAGAGCTCGAACAATTCGCCATATCCGATGATCGAAACCAGAAGCTGGCCGATCACCACGCCCTTTACGCCACGGACCAGGCCTAGTCGAATCCCCGCGAGGATTTCTGGGAGGGCCGCAAGGAGAACGATCTTGCTGTAAAGAGCGAAAGTCGAGGCGCCGTAGCTGCGCCCCATTTCGATGAGCGAACCCGGCACATGGCGGATGCCGGCCCGCGTGTCCAGAACGATGATCCACACCGCGAAGAGGAAGACGGTGACGATCACCGTCGTCTCTCCCATGCCGAACAGGATCATCAGTACCGGGACCAGGGCCGAGAGCGGTGCGCTCACGAAGATGTTGACCCAGATCCCGAAGAGGTCGTCGACCGCCTTGAAGCGCCCCATCAGGACGCCGAGGGTCACGCCGGTCACGATGGCGAGCGCCATGCCGATGACGAAGCTGTGGAGCGTGACCAGGGCCGCCGCCTGCCAGGTCTGGGTCTGCACCAGCGTCACGGCCGAAGCCAGAACGCTCGACAAGGGAGGGATCAGGAACATGACGCCGGACTGGCCGACCAGCTCCCAGATCGCGCACCAGACCACGAGGGATGCCATCATGGGCACCCGATAGCCGAAAAGGGTCATGGCGGTCTCCTCAGTCCACGTAGTGCTTGAGGCCCTGCCAGATCTCCTCGACGGTATCGAGATAGCCCTGGTCGCGGCGGATGGCGTCGGGAGAGGCGGTTCGGTCGATCTTCGGCTCGATGATCTGGGACACCCGCCCGGGTCGCCGGGACAGGAGCACGATCCGGTCGGACACGTAGACCGCCTCCTCGATGCTGTGCGTGACGAAGATGAAGGTCTTTCGCTCCTTCTCCACCAGTTGCAGCAGGTCCTCCTGGAACTTACGGCGGTTCTGCTCGTCGACCGCAGAGAATGGCTCGTCCAGCAGCAGCACCTCTGCATTGACTGCGAAGGCACGGGCAAGCCCCACGCGCTGGCGCATGCCGCCGGAAAGTTCGTGCGGGTATTTCTCCTCGAACCCGGAGAGACCGACCTCGGCGATGTACTTGCTGGCGATAGCTTGGCGCTCGGCCTTGCCCATCCCTTTCAGTTCCAAGCCGAAGGCGACGTTGCGCATCACCGTCGCCCAGGGCATCAGAGCGAAGTCCTGGAACACGAAGGCGCGCTCAGGCCCCGGACCCGTGACCGGACGCCCATTCACGCGCACCTCCCCCGCAGTCGGCTCGATGAGGCCGGCGATGATCTTGAGCAGGGTCGTCTTGCCGCAGCCCGAGGGACCGAGGAGGGTCGTCAGCTTGCCGCGGGGAAAGTCGAGGTCAATGTTGCGCAGCGCCTCGACCTCCCCGTACCTCTTGCAGATCCCACGGACCTCGACGACGGCGTCTGCTGTCGTGTTCTGCTCGGCATGTGAAACGGCAGCGGAAATCGTCATGTCAGCTCCTCCTCTTTTCCGGACGCAGCACGCGGACCTCGAAGGCTTCGAGGGCAGCGAGCGTCAGGGTGGAGACCAGGATGATGGAGACCACGGCGGCATACATCTCAGCGTAGTTCGCCACGGAGCGGTGATAGGTGATGAGATCGCCGATGCCCGTCGGAGTGATGAGCAGTTCGGCCAGGATGACGCCGATGAAGCCGGCGGCGAGCCCGAGGCGCAGGCCCGCGAAGATCACCGGGCTGGCATCGGGGATGATCACCTTGGTGATCTGCTGGAGGCGCGTGCCCTGGAAGGAGTAGCACATCGCAACCAATGACGGATTGGCGTTGCGCACCGCCTTGTAACCGTTCAGCACGATGACCGGCAGGGCCAGCATGATGACCGCGAGGACCTTCGCGGTCAGCCCGATGCCGTAGACGAAGGTGATGAGCGGGATGAGCGCCGCCATCGGGGCCGACTGGAGGACGATGAACAGGGGGGCGACGAGCCATTCCGCCGTGCGCGACAGGCCCATCACGATCCCGAGCACCACCCCGACGGTCCCTGAGATGGCGATTCCGATGACCAGCGGCTGCAGGGTCGAGCCATAAGCCGAGATCAGACTGCCGTCGGCGACCATCGCGCCCATGGCGTAGGCCGTGTCGAGGAAGGTTGGGAAAGCGTAGCTGATCGGCACCCGTCCGGCGATTTCCCAGGCGAGGAAGAAGATTCCCAAAGAGATCACGCGGGAGACGACGGGATATCGGAGGAAAAGGCGGCCGATGCCGAAGCCCCAGCCGGCCGGCGAATGGACGGCCCGCGCGGGGCCGTTCACGTGTGTGTCCGCTTGGGTGGAGGCCATCATACCACCCACCTCACATGGTTCCGACTTTGGCCAGGACGCGATCGAGCGAGCGGGTGTCCCAGAAGTCCTCCACCTTCAGGCTCGCCGGATCGCCCGTGAGCTGGCCGGACAGGGTGTAGAAGGCGAAGTCGTCCTTCGCGGCCGCTGCGCCGCCGCCGTTGAGCGGGAATGCTTTGCCCTTGGCCAACTCGGTGAAATAGGGAACGATTTCGGCCACCTGCGATGCGGGAAGGTCGGGCAGCAACTTGTACTTGGTCCGCCACTCGGCGACCACCGCAGGATTGTTGGTGACCTCGCGCCAGGTGGTGAGGATCGACTCGACGATCTTGTCCACGTCCTCGGCATTCTTCTCGAGGAAAGCCTGGTTGGCGAAAAGCGCCTCGTCGGTCGCGTTCACCCCCTCCAGGGGCAGGATGATGAATTTGCCCGGAGCCTGCGTCTCGAGGAGACGCCGGCCGGCGGCATCGACGATGGTCGCCTTCACATTGCCCTGCAGCAGGGCGCCCGTGCGTACCTCGGAACCCGGGATGTAGCTGATCTTGGAGAACTTGATGCCCTGGCGCTGCTCCATCAGCTTCATGATCGCCTCGGTGCCGGAACCGCGCGAGTGCACGGCAACCTCCTGGCCATTGAGGTCCTTCCAGGTCTTGTAGAACTCGCTGTTGACCGCCGGATAGAAGCGCAGGGTCGAGAGCTGAAGGAACATGCGGATCGGCGCCTTGACCTTCTGCACGAGCGCATAGGGCCCGCCGACGCCGATATCGGCCTGACCGCCGACCACCGCCTGAGCGGCGATGTCCTCGGACTTCAGATAGGTCACCTCAATGTCGACACCCTTTTCCTTGGCGCGCTCCAAGGCCGTCAGCAGGTGCAGCGACTCGACACTGGCGATGTCGCCGAACGCGATGCGGACCTTGGCTTCCGCCGAGGCGACCAGCGCGGCGCTGAGGGCAAGCGCCGCAGCACCTGCCTTAAGACATGCGAACCCTTTGAACATTTCCATCTCCCTTAGCCCCCAGGCGGTTGTTCCACCTTTTAACGGCCGCGTTATCCGCAACCAATGCTTCAATGGTTACAATTGGGTCGGGGAGCCTGTCAATCAAAAAGGCTCTTGACGCGGCTTACACAGTGTTTCATATGTCCAACCAATTCGAAATTGGTTTGGGACACAGGATGTCGATCATCAGTGAAGCGAGTTCCGAGCGAGGTACGGTCACGCAGCTCCGCGCCTATCTGGCGCAGGCGCAACTGCCGGAGGACGGCCGCCTGCCGCCGGAGCGGGACCTGTCGGAGGCGCTCGGCGTTTCTCGAACGGAACTCCGCAAGGCCCTGGGGACGCTCGAGGCCGAGGGCCAGATCTGGCGCCATGTGGGCAAAGGCACGTTCGTCGGCAGCCGACCGATCGACACCTTCGCCGACCTCTCCGCCCTGGCGAAGAGAACCAATCCGGCAGAGGTGATGCGCGCGAGACTGATCATCGAGCCCGAGATCGCGCGGGCCGCGGCGCTGACCGCGACCCCCATGCAGATCGCCGAGATGCGAGTCTGCCACGCCCGCACGCGGGAGGCCGCGACGTGGCGGCAATACGAGAACTGGGACAACCGCCTGCACCGCACCATCGCCGAAGCGGCGCAGAACATCCCGCTGCTCGGGCTCTTCGACACCCTCAGTGCCCTGCGCCGCGCCGTCACCTGGGGACGGCTCCGCTCAAATCCCGTCAGGCCCAGCCCCGACCATCACAGCTTCACGGAGCATGCAACCATCATCGACGCGATCGAGAACCGGGACATGAACGGCGCGGCCGCGGCCATGCGCGCTCATCTTCGAACGGTGGAGCGAAACCTGCTCGACCGGCAGGCTATGGCCGGGGAATAGCCGCACCTTCCAGGCTGCGGATCCGGCGGCAGCCTACTTGAAGTGTTTGGAGAGCTTCAGGCCCTGGGCCTGGTAGTTCGATCCGGCGCCCGCTCCGTACAGGATCCGGGGCCTCTCGGCCATGCGCTCGTAGACGAGCCGGCCGACGATCTGGCCGTGCTCCAGGATGAAGGGCACGTCGCGGGAACGCACCTCGAGCACCGCGCGGGCCCCCTCCCCTCCGGCTCCGGCATGACCGAAGCCCGGATCGAAGAAGCCGGCATAATGGACGCGGAATTCACCCACCAGCGGATCGAAGGGCACCATCTCGGCCGCATAATCCGGCGGCACATGCACCGCCTCCTTCGAGGCCAGGATGTAGAACTGACCGGGATCGAGGATCAGGGTCCGGTTGGCGTCCGCGTAGAGCGGCTCCCAGAAATCGACAATCCGGCAAGAGCCGGGCTTGTCCACGTCGACGAGGCCCGTATGGCGCTTGGCGCGGTAGCCGATCAGGTTGTCGGGCCCGAAGCCCGCCAGATCCACGCTGACGGCAACGCCGTCCTGGATTGACGGCTCCGCCGAGGTGACGACGCGCTCGCGCTCATGCAGGGCATGGAGTTCGCCATCAGTCAGGCGAACATCCCCCTTTCGCAGACGAAGCTGCGAAAGGCGCGTCCCAGTCCGGACGAGGACCGGGAAGGTGCGGGGCGAGATTTCCGCATAGAGAGGGCCGCTGTAGCCGGCCCCAATAGTGTCGAACTCCTGACTGCGATCCGTAATCACGCGGGTGAATACGTCGATGCGCCCCGTGGAGCTCTTCGGGTTGGCGGCCGCCGAGAGACCCGCCGGCAGAGCAAGGCTCTCCTGGAGTTCGGCGATATAGACGCTGCCGGTCTCCAGAATGGCCCCGGCGCCGAGGTCGATCTCGTGAAAGCTGAGTTGGGCGAGCCGGTCACGGACCGAATGGTTGCGTCCCGGCAGGAAACTGGCCCGCACCCGATAGGCGCGCCGTCCGAGCCGAAGATCGAGGCTCGCCGGCTGAACCTGATCGGGGGCAAATGGGGTCGCCGGCTTGATCACGCCCGCCTCTGCGAGACGCATGATGGCATCAGCCGATTGGATCCCGTCCTTCAACGCAACCATGATTTCATCCGACGGGCGTCTGCCCTCTCCCCTTCCGAAGCCGGGCAGTATCTCTAAGGAATGTTACGGAATTCTCAAGCACTCTCGTCCTCCTCGTCCCGAAAGACGTGCCAGGCGAGGGTGACGCGGGCCAGGGCGCTCATGAAGGTGAGCCCCGCGAAGGCATAGGCCAGGACCGGAAACCAGGCGGGCACGAGGATCATGGCCAGGAAGAACAGGATGGTTTCCGTTCCTTCCATGAAGCCCGCCGAGAAATAGATCGATTTGATGCCGCGCGCCTGCGTGTCGAGCCCCCGCTTGGCCGCAACGGCCGCGAAAGCCAGGAAGCTGGCGCCGTTCACGTAGAAGGACGTGAGCAGAACCGCGGCCGGCAGCGCAAAGACCTCCGGCTCTCGCAGCGCGAAGGCGAGCGGGATGGCCCCGTAGATGGCGAAATCGAACACGATGTCGAGGAAGCCGCCCCTGTCCGTTCTGTTGGTTGCGCGGGCCACGGCTCCGTCGAGGCCGTCGAGCAGGCGGTTGAGGGCGAAAAGCAGGAGTGCGGTTAGGTCAAGCCGCAGCGGGATCATCAAGGCCGCCCCAAGGCCGGCGGCGAGGCCCAGCATCGTCAAGGCATCGGCGGATATGCCGGCCCTCGCCAGGCGCGCCGCCACGCGGTCGAGAGGCGGATCGATGACGCGCCGCGCCAGCCCGTCGAGCATGATGGTTCTCCAGATCCCTCGATTGACGAGGCCTCATGGCGGCCTTACCACGGCCTAGGCGCCCCATTCCAGCGTCCTCAGAGGGAGCACGATGTACAAGGCTGTAACCCGAGGCATCAGCGTGACGGTCACACCCCGCTACATGCCGGAGGAATCGTCGCCCGACGACGGCCGGTACTTCTTCGCCTATACGGTGGAGATCATCAATACGAGCCTGGAGCGGGTCCAGCTCAAGGCCCGCTACTGGAAAATCGTCGACGGCCTCGGGCAGGTGCAGGAGGTGCGCGGCGCCGGCGTCGTCGGCGAGCAGCCCGTCCTCGGACCCGGCGAGAGCTACAGCTACACGAGCGGCTGCCCACTTCCTACGCCGAACGGGACCATGCAGGGCAGCTACATCATGGAGACGGCGGACGGGCAGACCTTCGAGGCTGAAATTCCCGCCTTCTCCCTCGATATCCCACAAGCGAAACGCATCCTTCATTGAGGTTTGAATGTCCGTCCAAGGCCAGCGGCTGACGCCGCTCGAAATGCTGGCGAAGCTCGTGTCGTTCGACACCGTCACGTCGAACTCGAACCTGCCCCTCGTGGAATTCGTCGAAAACTACCTGCAGAGCTGGAACGTGCCTTACGTTCGCCTGCCGAACGAAGCCGGCGACAAGGCTGCCATCTATGCCACGGTAGGCCCACAGGACCGTGGCGGTATCGTGCTGTCGGGCCATACGGATGTGGTGCCGGTGACGGGCCAGGCCTGGACCTCCGATCCTTTCACCCTACGGGTCGAGAACGGCCGCGCCTACGGACGCGGCGCCGTCGACATGAAGGGTTTCGATGCGCTGGCCCTCGCCCTGGTTCCCGAATTCCAGGCCGCGGGGCTGAAGACGCCGATCCACATCATGCTGTCCTATGACGAGGAGACGACCTGCCTCGGCGTCGTCGACGGGATCCGGCGTCTGGGTCATGACCTGCCACTGCCGAAGGCCGCCATCGTAGGCGAACCGACGAGCCTCGAGGTGGTGGATGCGCACAAGAGCGTCGTGACCTTCAACACCACCGTGCATGGCTTCGAGGCACACTCCTCGAAACCCTATCTCGGCGCTAGCGCCGTGATGACGGCGGCGGAGCTGATCGCAGAGCTCAACCGCATCGCCGACGAGATGATGGAGCGCGGCGATCCGAGCGGGCGCTTCGACCCGCCCTACACCACCGTGCATGTGGGGGTGATCAGCGGCGGCACCGCGCGGAACATCATGGCGAAGTCCTGCTCGTTCCACTGGGAGTTCCGCGGGCTGCCCAGTCTCGACCCGCAGGAGATCCCGAACCGGCTCGACCGTTTCGTGCAGGAGGTCGCCCTCAAGCGCCTCAACCGCTTCGGCGAGTTCGGCCGCATCGAAACGAAGCTGGAGGTGGCCGTGCCGGGCCTGGCGCCCGAGCCGGGCTCGGCGGCGGAAACCCTGGCGCTGCGCCTTGCGGGCCGAAACCACACTCAGACCGTGCCCTTCGGCACCGAGGCCGGGCATTATCAGGCTGCCGGCATCCCGACGGTGGTGTGCGGTCCGGGCTCCATCGACCAGGCCCATCAGCCGGACGAGTACATCACCCTGGAGCAGCTCGAGGCGGGTGCCACCTTCATGCGCCGGCTCGCTGCTACCTGCGCGAACTCTTAAGCCGACTCCTCGGCCTTCGCGATCTCGGCCTCCACATCGGTGGGGTCGAGGTCGTAGAAGCGCGAGCAAAACTCGCAGGTGATGCCGATGCGGCCGTTGTCGCCGACCATGTCGCGGCGATCCTGCGGGGAGAAGCGGCGCATCATGGACATGACGCGGGTCTGCGAGCAGCGGCACTCCTCGTGCACGCTCAATCCCTCGAACACGCGCACTCCTCGCTCGTGGAAGAGGCGGTAGAGCAGGCGCTCGCTCGACACCGCCGGATCGATGAGCTCGTGATCCTCCACCGTCGCCAGCAGGGATTTCGCCTCAACCCAGGCATCATCCTCGGACGGCGGCTCGAGATCGTTCGACGGATGCCCTTCCGGGATGTCCCCCGGCGAGAGATCGGCCTGGCGCATCCGGTCGGGCGACGAGGGCAGGAACTGGATCATCAGCCCGCCGGCCCGGTATGTGTGGCGCCCGTCCTCGAACTGCTCCGCGACCGCCAGGCGCACCTGGGTCGGGATCTGTTCGGACTGGCGGAAATACTGGTGCGCGGCCTCCTGGAAGTCCTGCCCGTCGAGGGCAACGACGCCTTGATAGCGGCTGCGCTCGCTGCCCTGATCGATGGTCATGGCCAGAAGGCCGGAGCCGACGAGCTCCCCGGTCTTCAGGGTGCCGGAGCCGAGCGCGTCGAGCTTGTCCTTGTCGAAGCGCGCCATCGCACGCAGGCGGTCCGGCGCGTCGAAGTCGACCACAATCATTTCGATCGGGCCATCGGTCTTGGTCTGAAGCTGGAACCGGCCTTCGAATTTCAGCGAGGATCCCAAGAGCACGGCCAAGGCTGCAGCCTCGCCGAGCACGCGCGAGACGGCAGGCGGATAGGCGTGGCGGGTCAGGATCGTGTCTATGGAGGCACCGAGACGCACGACCCGTCCGCGAACGTCGAGAGGTTCGACCGCGAAGGGCAGAACGACGTCGTCGTGACCTTCGAACGGGGTAGAATTCATGCCTCTGCCGCTCCCAGGCACCATGCCAGAATGCCTTTTTGCGCATGAAGCCGGTTCTCGGCCTCATCGAAGACGACCGATTGAGGCCCGTCCATGATCTCGTCCGTCACCTCCTCCCCGCGATGGGCCGGCAGGCAGTGCATGAAGATGGCATCCTCCTGGGCTGCGCCCATCAGCTTGCTGTTCACCTGATAGGGCTTGAGCAGATTGTGGCGGCGGAACTCGTCCTCGTCGCCCATGGAGACCCAGCAATCGGTCACGACCGCATGGGCTCCTTGCACGGCTTCAAAGGCATCGGTCGTCACGACGATCTCCGCTCCTTCTTTCCTCGCCCATGACAAAAGCTCAGGGCGGGGAGCGAGTTCCGGCGGCGAGGCGATCTTCAGTCTGAAATTGAGCCTGGCCGCCGCATGGACCCAGGAGGCGAGCACGTTGTTCGCATCCCCCGTCCAGGCGATGGTGCGCCCTTCGATTGGGCCGCGATGCTCCTCGAAGGTCATGACGTCCGCCATGATCTGGCAGGGATGCGTCATCTTGGTCAGGCCGTTGATGACCGGGATCGTGGCGTGTTCCGCCAGCTCCGTCACCATCGCGTGGTCGAGGGTGCGGATCATGATCGCATCGACATAGCGGGAGAGGACCCGGGCCGTGTCGGCGATGGTCTCGCCGCGACCGAGCTGCATTTCCTTGCCGGTGAGCATCAGCGTCTCGCCGCCGAGCTCACGCATGCCCACGTCGAACGACACGCGGGTGCGGGTGGACGGCTTGTCGAACACCATGGCCAAGACCTTGCCCTCGAGGGGACGGTCCTTGGCGCGCTCGCCCCGGCGGCGCCGCGCCTTGATGGCGGCGCCCACATTCAGGACATGGCGGATCTCGGCGCCCGTGAGGTCGCTGAGGTCGAGGAAATGACGGGTCTTCATTCGGCAGCTCCCCGCTTCGCGGTGGCCTTGAGCTCGGTCTCGATGGCAGTGCAAGCCGCATCCAGGCGGTTCATCGCCTCCGCGATGTCCGCGTCGGTGACGATCAGCGGTGGCAGGAGGCGGGTGACGTTGTCGCCCGCGGCGATCAGGATGATCTTCTGCGCCCGCGCGGCGGCGATGAAATCGGTGTTGGGCACGTGGGTGCGCAGGCCCATCATCAGGCCGAGGCCCCGCACGTCCGCGATGACGGCCGGGTGGCGATCCTTCAGCTCGGCGAGGCGCTGCTTGAGCAGCAAGCCCGTGCGCTCGACCCTTTCGAGAAAGCCCGGCTCCAGGATCACATCGAGCACCGCGTTGCCGACCGCCATGGCGAGCGGATTGCCGCCGAACGTCGTGCCGTGGGAGCCGACCGTCATGCCCTTGGCGGCCTCGGCGGTCGCGAGGCACGCCCCCATGGGGAAGCCGCCGCCGATGCCCTTGGCGACCGACATGATGTCCGGCGTCACCCCCGTCCATTCATAGGCAAAAAGCTTGCCCGTGCGGCCGACGCCGGTCTGGATCTCGTCAAAGATCAGGAGAAGACCGTTGGCGTCGCAGAGGCTGCGCAGCTCCCGCATGAAGGCGTTCGGCACGGGCCGGATACCGCCCTCGCCCTGGATCGGCTCGATCATGATCGCGGCCGTTTCCGGCCCGATGACCGCCTTCAGGGCCCTCAGATCGTCGAACGGAACCTGGTCGAAGCCCTCGACCTTCGGGCCGAAGCCTTCCAGATACTTGGCCTGTCCGCCCGCCGCGATCGTGGCCAGGGTCCGGCCGTGGAAGGCGCCCTCGAAGGTGATGATGCGGAAGCGTTCCGGGTGCCCGTTGGCCGAATGGTACTTGCGGGCCATCTTGATGGCCGCCTCATTGGCCTCGGCGCCGGAATTGGAAAAGAAGACCACGTCCGCGAAGGTGTTCTCCACCAGGCGCTTGGCCAGCCGCTCGCCCTCGGGGATCTGGTAGAGGTTCGACGTGTGCCAGAGCTTGGCCGCCTGCTCCGTCAGCGCCTTGACCAAGTGAGGATGGGCGTGGCCGAGGGCGTTCACGGCGATGCCGGCCCCGAAATCAAGGTATCGCTCGCCATCTCGGCCGAAAAGCCAAGGCCCCTCCCCTTTCTCGAAAGAGATGTCGGCGCGTGCATAGGTCTGCAGCAATGGCGATATCACGGGGTGGTCTCCGCCTTGAGGGACCCAAGGTCGCACCTGGGGTCCCGGAAAAGAAAGCGCCGCCCAAGCGGGGCGGCACGGCGAGGATTCTAACGAGGCCGAAGACCCTGTCAATTCAAGAGAAATGATCCCAGTCATCACGAGGAATATTGACCCAAGGCGAGTTCCCTGGGGAAAACGACAGGCCCTGTCCGGGGACTCTTGCGCCCGAGTCCACCCATCTAGTAACTTCAGAGCCGTCGAATACGACATTTCGTGCGGCGGTTTCCACCCTCAGGAGCGACCCTAGCAACGCGGTCGGACAAAAAATTCTGTCCGCGAGGCATAGAGGATTCAGCCCTGATCAGACGGCCCGATGGAGGCGGGAAAAAATGACAGATGCGGGCATAACCTGGACGGACGAGAGGGTCGAGCTTCTGAAGAAGCTCTGGTCCGACGGCTTGAGCGCCAGCCAGATCGCGGCGGAGCTGGGCAATGTGACCCGCAACGCGGTGATCGGCAAGGTCCATCGCCTCGGCCTTTCCGGCCGGGCCAAGGACAAGGCGGCGGCTCCGGCCCAGCGTCCCCGCAAGGCAGCCCGCACCCCGAGCGCCCCGTCTCCCATTTCGCCGCCCGAGCGCAGCAATGTGGTGGTCGCTCCCCTGGCCCAGCCGCCGGTGATCGAGGACGAGACCGAGGCGCTGCTGGACGAGGATGTGGCCATCCCCATGTCCGAGCGCGTGACCATCATGGATCTGCGCGAGTCCATGTGTCGCTGGCCCATGGGCGATCCGACCAAGCCGGAATTCCGCTTCTGCGGGGCCCGCTCCATCACGGGCCTGCCCTATTGCACCCATCATGCCCGCATCGCATACCAGCCGGTCGCGGACCGCAAGCGGGAGCGCAAGCTCGCCCGCGCCTGAGACGCGGGGAACGCGCAGCACCTGCCCAAACGGAAAGCCCGCGTCGACGCTCTCGACGCGGGCTTTCCGCTTCAGAAGGCTTCAGGCCGTCACGCTGCGCGACTGTTCGCTGCGGGCAAAGGTCTCGTCGAACGCATAGCCTGCTCCACGTACCGTGCGGATCGGGTCAGGCTGCTGCGGCAGGTTGATCGCCTTGCGCAGGCGGCCCACATGCACGTCGACCGTACGCTCGTCGATATAGACGTCATGCCCCCAGACGGCGTTGAGCAGGTGCTCGCGGCTGAAGACCCGGCCGGGGCTCTGCATCAGGAACTCGAGCAGCCGGAATTCCGTCGGGCCAAGGTGCAGGTCCTTGCCGCCGCGGCGGACCCGGTGGGTCTCCCGGTCGAGCTCCATGTCGCCAGCGGTGAGCAGGGTCGCAATGTGCGCGGGCTTCGTGCGGCGCAGGAGCGCCCGCACGCGCGCCAGCAGCTCCGGCACCGAGAACGGCTTGACGATGTAGTCGTCAGCCCCGGTAGAAAGTCCGCGGATGCGGTCACCCTCCTCTCCCCGTGCCGTCAACATGATGACCGGGAGACGTTCCGTTTCCGGCCGGACACGGATGCGTCGGCACAGCTCGATGCCGGACAGGCCCGGCAGCATCCAGTCAAGCAGGACGATGTCCGGCACCTGCTCCCGGAGGCGGATCTCCGCCTCATCGCCCCTTGAGACGCTATCGACCTCGTAGCCTTCGGCCTCGAGATTGTAGCGCAGGAGAAGGGTCAGCGGCTCCTCGTCCTCGACGATCAGAACGCGCGGCCCCATGGTCACGCTCCGGCCTCGACAGTGGTGTCGATGGAACGGTCGTTCTTGGGCCTGTCGATGGCAAGCGCCTCGCCCGTCACGAGATAGTGGACCGTCTCGGCGATATTGGTGGTGTGGTCGCCGATGCGCTCGATGTTCTTCGCGCAGAATAGAAGGTGAGTGCAGAACGAGATGTTGCGCGGATCTTCCATCATGTAGGTCAGGAGCTCGCGGAACAGAGAGGTGTAGAGCGAGTCGATGGCGCCGTCGCGCTTCCACACGTCGAGCGCCTTCGCCGTGTCCTGCTGCGCATAGGCATCGAGCACGTCCTTGAGCTGTCCTAGGACCAGATCGTTCATGTGCCGGAGGCCGACAACGATCTTCTGCGGCTGGAACTCACCGCCGATGGCTAAGGCTCGCTTGGCGATGTTCTTGGCCAGATCGCCGATGCGCTCCACGTCGCCGGCGATGCGGATAGCCGAGATCGTCTCGCGCAGGTCGACGGCAAGCGGCTGGCGACGGGCGATGGTGAGGACCGCGTTCTCCTCGACTTCGCGGTGCAGCACGTCGAGGCGGCTGTCGGAGGCGATGACCGTCTGCGCCAACGGTTTATCGTGGCGCGCCAGCGCCGTGACCGCGTCGACGAGCATCTTCTCGGCAATGCCGCCCATCTCGGAAATCCGACGTCGGAGGGATTGCAGGTCGTTGTCGTAGGAGCTGACGATGTGCTCCGCCATGGAAGCCTCCCTTGAGGCGCCTCGGTCAGCCGAAGCGGCCCGTGATGTAGTCCTGGGTCTGTTTCTTGGATGGGTTCATGAACATCTTGTTCGTCGGCCCGAGCTCCACCAGCTCGCCGAGATACATGAAGGCGGTGTACTGCGAGATGCGGGCCGCCTGCTGCATGTTGTGGGTGACGATCACGATGGTGAATTCGGTGCGCAGCTGCTCGATCAGCTCCTCGATCTTGCCGGTGGAGATCGGGTCGAGGGCCGAGGTCGGCTCGTCGAGCAGGATCACCTCCGGCTGCTGCGCGATGGCGCGGGCGATGCACAGGCGCTGCTGCTGGCCGCCGGACAGGCCCATGCCGGACTGGCGCAGCTTGTCCTTGACCTCGTCCCAGAGCGCCGCCTTGCGCAGGGCCTCCTCGACGCGGCCGTCGAGCTCCGATTTCGGCGGCTTCTCGTGCAGGCGGATGCCGAAGGCGATATTGTCGTAGATCGACATGGGGAACGGCGTCGGTTTCTGGAACACCATGCCGACCCGGGCGCGTAGTTCGTTCACGTCGATGGAGGGCGACAGGATGTTCTGCCCATCGAGCAGGATCTCGCCGTCCGCACGCTGCTCCGGGTAGAGGCTGTAGATGCGGTTGAAGGTGCGAAGCAGCGTCGACTTCCCGCAGCCGGACGGCCCGATCAGGGCCGTGACCTGGCGGTCGTAGAAGTCCATGGAGATGCCTTTGAGACTCCGGAAATCGCCGTAGTAGAAATCGAGGTTGCGGACGGCGATCCTGACCGGCGCGGCCGCATCGGCGGCAGCTGCGGTGCCGATGGCGCCGCTCGTGCTGACGGCAATCTGGCTCATCGGGCGGTTTCCTTCCTGAAGAGCAGGCGCGCCACGATGGAGAGCGCCAGGATGGTGAGGGTGATGACGAGAGCGCCGGCCCAGGCGAGTTCGCGCCAGTTCTGGTAGGGCGACAGCGCGTATTGGTAGATCATGACCGGCAGGTTTGCGACGCCGCCCATGAGGTCCGGACGGAACCAGAAATTGTTGTTGAGGGCGGTGAACAGGAGCGGCGCGGTCTCGCCGGCGATGCGGGCGGTAGCCAGCAGGATGCCTGTCACCATGCCGGCGCGGGCGGCGCGCCAGGTGATCTTCGTGATCACCTTCGACATGGGAGCCCCGAGGGCGGCGCCGGCCTCGCGAAGGGAGCCCGGGACGATACGCAGCATGTCCTCGGTGGTGCGGACGATGACCGGGACCGCGATGATGGCGAGCGCCACGCCGCCGGCCCAGCCCGAATAGCCGCCCATGGGCTGCACCATGATCATGTAGACGAAAAGGCCGATGAGGATCGAGGGCGCCGCAAGCAGGATGTCGTTCACGAAGCGGATCGCCTCGGCAAGCTTCGAGCCCCGCCCGTATTCGGCGAGGTAGGTGCCGGCCAGGACCCCGACGGGCGTCGCGACGACGATGCCGAGAAGCGTCAGGACGAGGCTGCCGACCATCGCGTTGGCGATGCCGCCCCCCTTCGTCATCGGCCCAGGTGTCGTGTTGGTGAACACCTCAGGCCGCAGGGCGCTCACGCCCTGATAGAGCAGCATCAGCAGGATCCAGCCAAGGACGAAGACGCCGAGAGCGGTGAACAGGATGCAGACGGCTTTCAGCGTCCGATCGGCCCAGTAGCGGCTGCGGCGCACCCGTCCCCAGGGAGCAGTCTGCACATTCGTTCGAAGCATCACGTCCACTTTCGCCTCACTCACTTGATCGTGGCCCGGGCCACGAGGAAACGCGCGACGACCAGGACGCTGAACGTCACCAGGAACAGGATGCAGCCGAGGGCGAGCAGCGCGTTGAGCTGCAGGCCGATGGCCTCGTTGAATTCGTTCGCGATGCGGGACGCGATGGTCGACCCCGGGTCGAACAGGGACAGGGAGAGCCGGTTGGCATTGCCGACCACGAAGGTCACCGCCATGGTCTCGCCCAGCGCCCGCCCGAGGCCGAGCATGACGGCCCCGATGATGCTGACGCCCACCTGCGGCACCAGAACGTAGCGGACCACTTCCCAGGTGGTGCAACCGATGCCGTAAGCGCTCTCGCGCATGACGGGAGGGATCTGGTCCAGAATGTCGCGGGTGATCGAGGCGATGAACGGGATGATCATGATCGCCAGGATGATCCCCGCCGTGAGCACGCCGACGCCGGACGGCACCCGGGCATACAGGACGGTGCCGAGGATCGGGATGCCCTCCACGATGCTGGAAACGGGGATCTGGACATATTGGGCAAAAAGCGGCGCGAAGACGAAAAGCCCCCACATGCCGTAGATGATGCTCGGCACCGCGGCGAGAAGCTCGATGGTCGTCGCGATGGGGCGCTTGAGCCAGGGCGGGCACAGCTGCGTCAGGAAGATCGCGATCCCGAGCGAGATCGGCACGCCCAGGACGAGGGCAATCAGGGCCGAGGTCAAGGTTCCGACGATGGCGACCCAGGCCCCGTACTGGTCCTGCTGCACGTCCCAGGCGCTCGAGGTGATGAATCCGAGCCCGAACTCGCGTAAGGCGGGCCAGCCGCCGTAGATCATCGACCCGATGATCCCGGCGAGCACGATCAGCACGAGGAGGGCCGAACCGAGGCTCGCCAGGCGGAAGGCCTGGTCCGAGCCGAGGGAGAGAGACCGGCGAGAAGGCTTATCCATGCTCGTGACGAGGAGTTTCTGAGACAGGGCGACCATCCGCCGATACCCTCCGGCAAACTAAGTCAGGTTCACTTTTTGAAAAGCGGCTGACCGGACTTATCCTTGATTTCAGCCTGCCAAGTGGAGCGGACAAGATCCTGCACCTGCGGCGGAAGGGCGACATAGTCGAGCTCGGCCGCCATCGTCTCGCCGTTCTTGAAGGCCCAGTCGAAGAACTTGAGCGCCTCGGCAACCTGCTCCGGCTTCTCCGGGTTCTTGTGGACCAGGATGAAGGTCGGCGCCGTGATCGGCCAGGCCTCGTCGCCGGGCTGGTTGGTCAGCGAGATGCCGAAGCCGGGGGTCGACTTCCAATCCGCGCCTGCCGCCGCGGCCTGGAATGCCTTGGCGTCGGGCGAGACGAACTTGCCGTTCTTGTTCTGGAGTTGGGCGACGGGGATGTTGTTCTGCTTGGCGTAGGCATACTCCACGTATCCGATGGAGTTCGGCACCTGCATGACGAGCGCGGCCACGCCCTCGTTGCCCTTGCCGCCCTGGCCGACCGGCCATTGCACCGAGGAGCCGGCGCCGGGGCTGCTCTTCCAGGTCTCGGAGACCTGCGACAGATAGGTGGTGAACACGTTCGTGGTGCCTGACCCGTCCGAGCGGTAAACCGGGGTGATCGTCGCATCGGGAAGCGTCACGCCCTGGTTGAGTTGGGCGATCTTTGCGT
Source organism: Microvirga sp. (assembly GCA_035645535.1). Taxonomy (GTDB): domain Bacteria; phylum Pseudomonadota; class Alphaproteobacteria; order Rhizobiales; family Beijerinckiaceae; genus Microvirga. The sequence continues at coordinate 26,915 of DASQMJ010000051.1, forward strand.
CGTTCCACTTGGAGATCTTGCCGTTGAAGATGTCGGCGAGAACCTCGCCCGTCAGCTTCATCTGGCCCGAGGGAACGCCCTGCACGTTATAGACCGGGACGACGCCGCCCATGACGACCGGAAACTGGACGAGGCCGTCCTTCTCCAGATCGGCCGCCTTCAGGGGCGCGTCGGTGGCGCCGAAATCGACCGTCTTCGCGCGGATCTGGCGGATGCCGCCGCTGGAGCCGATCGACTGATAGTTCAGGCGGTTGCCGGTTTCCTTGTTGTAGGCCTCGGCCCAGCGCGCATAGACCGGGAACGGGAACGTCGCTCCGGCCCCGGTGATCTCGGCGGCCGAGACCGCAAACGAGCAAGAAGCAACGGCAAGGCCGGCGGCAGCGGCAAAGTGCGAAATTTTCACGAGGCGTCTCCTGTTCGAAACCGCGGCAGGCGATCCGTGACCGCCGAGTGATGCCGCGCAGCGAGGGGACTAGGTTCTTTCAATGTCCTGTCTACGACACTTCGATGACGGTTAGATGACAGTCGCCGCGGCGACCCGGCTGCAGCCTGTAGCCATCGAACCCTGAGGGACAACCAGACCGGTCGGCGAAGATCCTATCCAGGCTGACGTTTCATGGCTTGCCCGGCCTCGGGAAGCATGACCGTGAAGCAGGCCCCCTGGCCCGGCTCGCTCGAGATCTCGAGATGCCCACGGTGCCGGTTGACGATGTGCTTCACGATGGCGAGGCCGAGCCCGGTGCCACCCTTGTCCCTGCTCTCGGCGACGTCGACGCGGTAGAACCGCTCCGTCAGCCGCGGCAGATGCTCCGGAGCGATGCCCGGGCCATAGTCGCGAACCGAGAGGACGACCTGTGCCTGCGCGTCGGCCGAAGACTCCGAGCGGAGGAGTTCGACATCGACCTTGCCGCCGCTCTCGCCATACTTGGCGGCATTCGAGATGAGGTTCTCCAGCACCCGCATCAGTTCGTCGCGGTCGCCCAGAACCCATAGGGGATCGCCGGGAATATGCTTGCGGAGCTCCACTCCCCGGCCACGCGCCAGGGGCGTGAGCGTTTCGACCATCTGGGCCGTGACGGATGCGAGATCCACCGCCTCGGTCGGCGGCACATGCGCGCGCATCTCGATTCGCGACAGGGACAGGAGGTCGTCGATCAGCCGCTTCATGCGCTGCGCCTGGTCCCGCATGATCGCAAGGAAGCGCTCCCGGGCCGCGGCATCATTGCGGGCCGCCCCCTGTATGGTGTCGATAAAGCCGAGCAGCGAGGCGAGCGGTGTCCGCAGTTCGTGGCTGGCATTGGCGACGAAATCGACCCGCATGGCTTCGAGACGGCGGGCCGACGTCAGGTCGCGGAAGAACAGGACGACGCCGGACTGGACCTCGATATCGGGCGCATCGCTCTTCAGGGGGCCGACATGCACCTCGAAGACCCGCTCGGTCGGCACCCATTCGGCGTATTCGACCCGCAGCGGCTGGCCTGTCGCCAGGACCCTGTCGATGCCCTCGAGGACATCGGGACTGCGAAGGGCGAAGGACAGCGGATGACCGGTCTTCAGTCCCGGCAGCAGCGCATGTGCGGCCGCATTGGCCTCGACCACGAGCACCCGTCTGTCGACGAGGATGACGGGATCCGGGATATGCGCCAGGAGAGCCTCGGCAATCGCAGGGCGCTGGACCTCCACCGGCCGCCGGCTCCGTGCGCCGAGGAAATGCGCCCGGACGCCACGTCTCGGGCGAGCGATGAGGGCGCTCGCCGCCAGGGAAACGGCGGCTCCGCCGAGAAGCCAGACGTCCCAATGCCCCCGCACGGCGGCGACCACGATCATCACGAGGCTCGTGAGTGCCGCCCCCCAGACGGCACTGCGCCGGAAAGCATTGGAGCCATCCCGGTCGCTCTGCGTGGTCTCGTCGTCTGCTACGCTCATCGGGGTCGGAAGGTCCGGAGGGGACGCCTGCCCTATTTAGGACGGGCGTTTCCCGAAGTCATCCGCCCGGTGCGAGGCACCTTACTCCGGCAGGACCTCGTCGTCCTCCGGTTTGAGGGCGTCCCGCGACAGGCGGATGCGGTTGCGGATCTCGTAAGCGCCGAGCAGCGCCAGGGCAACTACGAAAGGCACGAGGTAATAGCAGAGTCGGTAGAGCAGCAGCGCCCCGAGAACCGGCTCGCGCGGATAGCTCGACAGGGCCAGAAGGATCGTGGCCTCGAAAACGCCCAGTCCGCCGGGGGCATGGCTGGCAACGCCCAGCATGACGGCGAAGATATAGACCGCCACGAACGTCTCGAAGCCGATGTTGTGACCGCCCGGCAGCAGGACGAACAGCACGGCGGCGCCGGCGCAGACGTCCACGGCGCCGATCAGGATCTGCGCTACGGACAGGCGGAAGCCCGGCAACTCCAGCCGCCAGCCCTGGATCTTGACGATGCGCCGCCTGATCGAGACCCAGACGAAGTAGACGACCACGAAGGCCGCGGCTGCCAGGCCGACGAACTGGTTCAGCCAGATGCTCGTATAGACGAGGCCCGAGACGTCGTCGGCGCGGCGGATCATGCTCCAGGCGAGGACCAGGGCCATGCCGAGCCAGAAGGTCACGCCCGCGATCACCGTCAGGCTCGCCACCCGTGCCCCGCTGACGCCCCGCGAGGCATAGATCCAGTAGCGCACGGTGCCGGCGGTCAGCAGCGGGAAACCCAGCGTGAAGCTCACCGCATAGCTCGTGAAGGAGGCGAGCGCCGTGGTGCGGTAGGGGATCTTCAGTTTCAGCTGACGCAACGCAATCGCGTCATAGCAGGTCAGCAGGCTGTAGCTGACGGTGGTGAAGAGGATCGCCAAGCTGATCTGGCGCAGGCTCGCGGCCGTGAAGGCAGCCTTGAGCTCCGCGAGGTCGATTTCCGAGACGATGTGCCAGAGGACGACGAGGGATGCGCCGAAAAGCGTGACGCTCGCGACCATCCCGATCCAGGCAAAGCGGCGGGAGCGCCTCTCCCTCGGGTGAAGCTCCTCGGCCGAGGAAATGTCCGGTGGGGAGACCGGTTGGGGGCTCAGATCATTCATGGAAACGGAAACCAGCCTCAGCTTGGGAAAGGCCGCCTATCGTCCGATCAGCTGCCCTGCATCTATGTGCTCGCATCGCGAAGCGCCAGACGCGGCGGCAACCCTTAATGGCTTTCGGGCCAACGGGCTACTCCTGCCCCCCTTGCGGCCCAAAAGAAGTCACAGATTGGGTAGGAAGCGGCTTGCCAAGCCGCCAAAAGGCCTAAAACTATGATTTCAACCAAAGATCGACCACAAGGCGCACATGCCGGGGGACCCGCGTGGACTTCAATGAGACCGAAAGCCAGTTTGCAGTGCTGGCCGAAAGCCTTCCGCAGCTCGTCTGGTCCGCGCGCCCCGATGGCTACTACGACTATTTCAACCGGCGCTGGCACGAGTTCACCGGGCTGACCCCGGAACAATCCTTCGGAGACGAGTGGATCAAGGCCATTCATCCGGACGACCGTCCGGCCGTGCTCGACCATTGGCGCAAGTGCCTCGAAACGGGTCTCCCTTACGAGCGGGAGCACAGGATCCGTCGGCTCGAAGGGGGTTACTCCTGGATGCTCAGCCGCGGAATTCCCATCCGGGACATGTCGGGCAAGATATCACGGTGGTTCGGCACCAGCACGAACATCGACGACCAGAAGAGGGCCGAAGGAGCCCTTCGCTGCCTGGAAGAGCAATACCGCCTGGCGTTGGCGGCAGCGCGGCTGGGAACCTGGACCATCGATCTCGACAAGGGCGTCGTCAGCTGGGACGAAGGCACCTGTGCGTTGTTCAACATCCCGCCGGATGGCCTGCACAGCATGCCCCTCGATCAGGCCATGGAGCGGATCCACCCGGACGACAGGTCCGCCGTCCATCAAAAGATGGCGGCCGCCATGGCTCCCGGCTCGGACGGCCGTTACGAGATCGAATACCGCACCGTGCTGGAAGACGGGAGCACCCGGTGGGTCCGCTCCAGCGGCCGGGTTCATTTCGCCGAGGACGGCGGCACGCTCCGGCCCGTGAGGATTTCCGGCGTTATCGACGACATCACCGAGCACCGTGCCGCAGAGGAAGCCCGGCTGCTTCTGACCCGCGAGCTGACCCACCGGGTCAAGAACCTGTTCGCGATCGCGAACGGCATGGTTTCCATGACGGCCCGAACGGCCAAGGACCCCAGGGAGATGGCTGCTGCCCTGCGGGGCCGCCTGAGCGCCCTGTCACGCGCCCACGAGCTAGTGCAGCCCGCGCCCGCATTGGGCCCGCACGCAGGCTCCGAGGTCGATCTCAGGAAGCTGGTGGAATCGGTCCTTGCCCCGTATGGACAGCCCGACGGGTACCGAATCGTCATCGAAGGAGCGGATGTGCGGATCGGCTCCAACACCACGACGAGCCTTGCGCTCGTTCTGCACGAACTCGCCACCAACGCGGCCAAGTACGGCGGCCTGTCGAACGCCGAGGGGCAGCTCGCCATCCGTTGGACCGTCGAGGGCGAAAACCTCGACTTCGTCTGGGCCGAGACGGGCGGCCCTCCCATCGAGGCCCCGCCGAGCTTCGAGGGATTCGGCGCGCAGCTTGCCCAGCGGAGCATTGCCGGGCAGCTCGGCGGCACGCTGAGCCGCGACTGGCGCCCGGAAGGCCTGCACGTGCACATGACGATGCCGCTCAGCCGCCTCGGCATCTAACCCTGGGCGGCCGCCGCGCCGTGGGTGCCGCTAGGGCATACGACCACTTGGAACGATCCTCATGCCGATGATTCGCCGTGTCCTGATCCTTGGCGGCGCTCGCTCCGGAAAGAGCCGTACCGCGCTCGATCTCGCCGAGGAAGCTGCCGGAGAGCGGATCTATGTGGCGACCGCCCAGGCCCTGGATGAGGAGATGCGGGAGCGCATCGCCCATCACAGGAGCGAGCGTGGCGACCGCTGGCAGACTCGCGAGGTGCCGTTCGCGCTCGGGGAGTGCATTCGGACAGAAACTGCGCCCGGGAGAGCCGTGCTGGTGGACTGCCTGACGCTCTGGCTGTCGAACGTTCTCCTCGCCGAGGAGGACGTGGACCTCAGGACGCAGGAGCTGACCGATGCCGTGGCCGAGGCCGCCGGCCCGCTCATCCTCGTTTCCAACGAGGTCGGCCACGGCATCGTGCCGGCATCGCCTCTGGGACGGGCGTTCCGGGATGCCCAGGGACGCCTGAACCAGCGCGTCGCCGCGGCCTGCGACGCGGTCGTCTTCGTGGCCGCCGGCTGTCCGATCCTGCTCAAGCCTGCACCTGCCCTCGGGTTGAAGCTGCAATAGTCCCGAGGAGCTGGCGGCGATCACCTGCGGAGCTTGGCTTCCGCCTCTTCCCTCAAGGCATCGATGGCGGCGGGCGTCGAGGGTCCGCCGCAGATCATGAGCCTGCCCGGCACAGTCAGACGTCGCTTCCAGGGAACGCTCCTTGCCAGCGCCGGGTGGACCAGGAGCGCCGTACCGTTGTCCACGGCCCGTCCGGCGGCGTCGTCCATCAGCATGAAATCGGGCGGCCGCACGACGATGCTCTCCAGGCGGGCGCCGCCGCCGGAACTCAGCCCGATAGCATCCTGGTGCAGGGAGAAGCCCATGTGCTGCAGGACTTCGCTCACGAGCGAGTTCGAAGCCGGCACCCAGCCATTGCGATAATAGGTGAGAATGCTGGGCCTGTCCGGGACGACCGCCTTCGCGCGCCGGAGCGCTGCCTCGATCTCCGCGATCAGCGCCTCGCCACGCTCGGGATGACCGAGACGGTCCGCCAGCATCCTGATCTGCTCCCGCCCCTGATCGAGGCTCTGCCATGGGTCGAGGACCATCACCCTCAACCCCTGCCGCTGGAGCATGTCCGCCCGAACATGCCGCTCGAAGGGACCTACGAGGACCAGGTCGGCGCCGCTGAACAGAATGGCCTCCCCCTTCCCTCCATTGACCGGCAGGCCCTCGGCCCGATCTGCCAGGAAGGAGATCGACCGATCCCGGACGAGGGGGCTCAAGGAAGCGATCTGCTCCCGGTCCGCGAGGGCGAGCAGCAATTGGTCCGCACAGAGATTGATGGAGACGACGCGCTGCGGCTTCCGGCCGGCTGCGGCGGGTCCGATGCCGAAAAGCAACACCAGTCCGGCAAGGAGGAGCCGGCTGGGGAAACCATCGCGGCGGAGTTGCGGCATCCGGTACAAACCCCTAAGAGAGAGCCGACGTTGGTGCCTCGAGCGATCGAGGTGAAACGGGAACACGGTGCGGATTTCATCCTAACCCGTGGCTGCCCCCGCAACTGTAAGCGGCGAGCGGCGGTCCCTCATGCCACTGAATCTCCGGCTGCGACAAGCTCGGAAGGATTCGGGAAGGCGGACCGTGCGCGACAACCCGCGAGCCAGGAGACCGGCCAGCGTTCGAGTGCAACCCATCTTTGCTCGCGTGGGGCGGGCAGGAGGTCTCCATGTCCATCTCTACGTGCCGCCTGCTGGCGGCTTCCGTGTCGTTTTGCGCCCTCTTCGTCGGCACGGCGCAGGCTCAATCCCCCGAGGTTTCGACGTCCCTCCCGGATCTCGTCGTGACGGCCACCCGCACGCCGCTTGCCATTTCCCAGGCCGGCAGCGCGATATCGGTGATCACGGCGGAGGAAATCGCCAAGGAATCGCCGAAGAGCATGGCGGACGTGCTGCGGCGCGTGCCGGGTGTCTCCGTCGTCGAATCCGGCGGCCCGGGCGGCACCACGTCGGTTCGCATCCGCGGCGGCGAAGCAAGGCACACCCTCGTCCTGATCGACGGGATCCGCGTCAACGATCCCTCTTCGGGCTCAGCCGAGTTCGACTTTGCCAATCTGGTCGCCACCGATATCGAGCGCATCGAGGTCCTGCGCGGCCCGCAATCGGCCCTGTACGGGTCCGACGCCATCGGCGGCGTCATCAACGTCATCACCCGGAAGGGCAAGGGGGCCCCGCGTTTCAGCACCAGCGTCGAGGGCGGAAGCTACGGCACCAAGGCCGCGCGCGCCGCGGTCTCCGGCAGCAGCGGCCCCGTCTCCTATGCCTTCTCGACCACCGGCTTCGACGCCGCCGGCTTCTCCCGTTATGGCTACCGCATCGGGCGGATCGAGAACACACGCCTCTTGCCTCTGGAAGCGGACAACGTGCAGAAGCTCGGCGCGTCGGGGCGCGCGGCGGTCGCGCTCTCTCCCGACGTGGAGCTCGAGGTCGGAGGTTACGGCAGCTTCAACGGCGCACAGTACGATGCCGCCTTCGGCGACCTGCCCGATTCCCCGTCCCAGTCCCAGCAGCGGCTGTTCGAGGGGCACACGCGCCTGACCGCCTATGCTCTCGACGGACTGCTGCGGAACTCGGTGCTCGTCTCGGCCAGCCGCACCAGCCGTCATTACCGCGACGTGAGTTCGTTCGGCCTGCCGGCTCTGTCCTGGTCGAACACCGACTTCACGGGCGACCGCGTAGCGGCCGAGTATCAGGGCGATCTGAAGCTCGGTCCCTTCGGGCTTCTCAGCTTCGGCGCGAAGGTGGAGCGGGAGCGCATCACGGCGATGGCCCGCGACATCCTGCCCTTCGCCACGCCCGAGCGCGAGACGAACGACGCGTCGCAGACGACCCGTTCTCTCTTTGCCCTGCATCAGTTCACCCTGTTCGAGAACCTGCACCTGTCCCTGGGCGGCCGCCTCGACGACATCGAGGACGGCGACCGTTTCGGTACCTGGCGCGCGACCGCAGCCTACGAGATCCCGGATACCGGCATGAAGATCCGGGGCAGCGTCGGCACCGGCGCCAAGGCTCCGAGCCTCTACCAGCTCTTCGATCCGGCGTTCGGCAATCCGGCGCTCGAATCCGAGCGTTCGGTGGGCTTCGACGTGGGCGTCGATCAGCGCCTGCTGGACGACAGGCTCCTTCTGTCGGCCACGTTCTTCGCCAACCGCTTCCGCAACCTGATCGACTTCGCCACGTCGGACGAGTGCCGCCCGGACCAGATCTTCGGCTGCTTCGTCAATGTGGCCCGGGCGACCACGTCCGGCGTCGAATTGTCGGCCGAGGTGGATCTGGTCCCGAGTTGGCTGCGCATCAGGGCGGCCTACACGCATCTTGAGGCCATCGACCGGCAGACGGACCTGCGCCTCGCCCGCCGTCCGCGGGACGAGGGGCGCCTCGGCCTGATCCTCACGCCGATGACGGGACTGTCCATCGAACCATCCGTGACCTTCGTCGGCTCGCGTTTCTCCTCGACGGGCGAACAGCTCAAGCTCCAGCCCTATGCGCGTTTCGACGTCTACGCGGACTACAAGATCGACGACACGTTCAGCGTCTTTGCTCGCGCCGAGAACCTGACCGATGCGCGGTATCAGGAGGTCTTCGATTACGGCACGGCCGGCCGCTCCTTCTACGCGGGCCTGCGCGCCACCTGGTGAAACCCGGTTGAAACCGCACCGCCGGCAGGGGCGCCACTGCCCGCCTCTGCCGGCGACGACACTCCGCCCACGACGGATCTGCCGAGCCTGAGCCCCCGCCCGCGGACCGGAATCGGAGACGAAGCGGCCCTGCCGCCGCATAGAAGACGAGCCTCCCGCCTGCCGCAAGGGCGCGGAGCGTTCCGGCGCGACCGCGAAGGCAGGCGGCACGCCCACTGCCAAGCCTCTGAAAAGCTTATCTGTTTTCCGAAATTGCTTCTGATCGCCCGAACGGCCTAGGCCATGAAGCCGAGCCGTTGGCTTATTGCCGCAAAAGTTCCGCGTGATAACGTTTCATTAATAGCGGCAGGTCGCCGCACTGGAAGGTGGGATTACCCTGTACAAGGTCAAGCTGACCCATTCTGACCATACCTAGTCGTCACCACGAGCCTCTGTCTCGAACGATAAACGACCGCTCACCAAGCTTGTTCCGGTGCTGCGGCATCTCCTCGGGGGTTCTTGCATGACTGTCGACCTGACGGCGTCTCGCGACGCTTGCCAGCGGGCATCTTGTTCTCAAAACGCCGACATTCTTCTCAAAGCTCAGCAGCACCAGGCGCCGCGGCCCGGCTTGGGATCGAAGGGCGCGCAGACCCTGCGCCGTCTGACCACCGGCATCGGCCTCGGTATCTGCATCACGATTGCGACCACCGGCGCCGCCACCGAGCCGGCGGCGGCGAACACCACCCTGGCGCCCGGATCGGAGTCTCAGAACGCCAAGCCTTCTGCCGAGGGCAAAGTGGCCTCTCTTCCCTCCTCCGGCGTTGCGGCAGGAATGTCCATGTCCCAATCGGACGCCTCCCGCACCGATCCGCTGGAGAGCATCGTCCCCGTTCAGGCTGCCGAGCAGGGCGACCTGCGAGCGAGCATCATTTCCTCAATCCCCTTGACCGCCACGCTGGCCCCAGAGAGCGGGAGCGAGGAGACGGCCGAAAGGCCGGCTCAGGAATACCTGAGCTTCGACGCGATGCGCGTGCCGCGCTGGATCGTGGACGCCGTTCTCCGAGCGTCGGAAGCCACGGGCGTCGATCCCGTCTACATGATGGCCCTGGCCGACAAGGAATCCAGCTTCATTCCGGACAACAGGGCCTCGTCCTCGTCGGCACAGGGCCTCTACCAGTTCATCGAGAGCACCTGGATCGAAGTCGTTCGCGCCTACGGAGCCCAGCATGGGCTGACGGCCGAAGCCGAGGCGATCAAGGTCGTCAACGGACAGCTTACGGTGCCCGACGAGGCCATGCGCAAGCACATCCTCGGCCTGCGAAGCAATCCCTACATCTCCGCTCTGATGGCCGCAGAGATGAAGAAGCGTGATCGGGCGAGGATCGAGGAGAAGATCGGTCGCAAGATCAGCCGGTCGGAATTCTATCTCCCCCATTTCTTCGGCGTGGACGGCGCAGGCAGGTTCATCTCGCTCGTGGACGAGAAGCCGAAGCAGAGTGCACCGAGGGTCTTCCCAGGCGCGGCCAAGGCGAACAAGGCCCTGTTCTATGCCAAGGCCGGTCGCAAGACGCGCCAGCTCACGGTTGCGGAGGTCTACGACAAAATCGACGACATGATCGACAAGCGCTTGGAGCGCTACGAGGACGTTTCGACCGTCGCTGTGGCAGGTGCCGACCTCTGAGACGCAGGACCAGCCTCCTGGGAGATTGGTCCATTGTTCTCTGCCCTATCGGCGGGCGCCGGATCCGCGTCAGCGGCGCCCTTGTCGATCCGTGGCTCCAGGACCGCTGCGGCGGAACTGGTGGGGGAGACCTCGACGAAACCGCCTTTCGCCCGAGGACGGGGCAGGAGCCACACCCGGGCGATGATGAAGACCGCCAGACCGGCCGACACCATGGCGGAATAGACGAAGAGGCCCTTGGGGCCGGTCAGGTCCATGGCCATGGCGCCGATCAGGGGCCCGATCGTGACGCCGACGGCCCAGGAGAACAGAAGGGAGCCGACCGTCGATACGATCTGGCCCGGATCGACGATGTCGCAGGCATGGGCGACGCAGACGGAATAGATGCAGAGCGCAAGTCCGCCCCAGATGGCGAAGCCGAGCAGGATGAACATCTCGCTCCCCTGGGTACTCGCGAAGAGGATCAGCAGCGAGACGAGACTCGTGCCGGCCGCGAGCCCGGCAATGACGTAGCGCCGGTCCGTCCGATCGGACAGCCAGCCGAGGGGCCACTGCATCACGAGGCTGCCGGCCTGAAGGGCGAACAGAAGCGCCGCCGACTTCTCCTGGCTCAGTCCGATACCGACGCCGAAGACCGGCGTGATAGCAATGACGGGACCGTTGACGAGCCCGACCGCGAAGGCTCCGACGACGGCCGACGGAGCAGCCAGAAAGAGGCTCCGGATTCGGATCCTGACGCTGTGCGGCGCAGGCGGCTCTTCCGTAGTGGTCGCCGCGATGGGGAGGAGGGACAGGGCCATCACGGCGCTGACCGCCATGAAAAGCCCGTCCGTCCGGATATCGCCGAGACCGATGGCGAGCGGGGACAGCATTAGGGCGATCTTGGTGCTGATCATGTAGATCGACAGGATCCGCCCACGGTGGCTGGAGACGGCACGGGCGCTGATCCAGCTGTCCGTCAGGGTGAAGATGCACGCGAAGGTGACCCCCGTCAGCCCGCGCAGGACCGCCCAGGCCAAGGTCGAATGCGCCTGCGTCATTCCTAGGATGACCACGGTCGCGATGGCCGCGAGGCTCGCGAAGGCCCGGATGTAGCCGACATGGCGGATGAACGAGGGGGCCAGGAAGCAGCCGGACGAGAAGCCGAGCCCATAGGCGGCCGCGACGATGCCGATGGATGAAACCGACAATCCCTCCGCCTGCATGCGCAGCGGCATCAGGGCCTGGAGAAGCCCGTTTGCTGCTTGCAGAAGGGTGGTTGCGGCCGTGATCGTCCAGATGAGAGCGAGGAAGGAGTTCACGGTCCAGAACGGGAAGAATGCGAGGCGGCGAACGCCGAGGTCATCAAGATAGATTGCAAGCGCCGCCGGATATCAAGACCCCGCTTCGCGAAAAGCGATGTTCCCGGATCGGGGCGGGCATGCCAGGCCGCCTGCACCGAGGCATACCCGTGGTCCCTCAACAAAGGCCTAACGCTCCTCGGCATCCCTCCGGAAGCTGGCGAAAAGATAGAAGCCGTTGAAGCGGACCCCAGTCGCGGCGGCTTTCTTGTCGAAGCCGAGCGGACCGTTATCGGACCCGTCGACGCGTCCATCGAACTGCCAATGAGGACCGGTCACGAAGGGCGGGACCGAGCGCTCCTCGGGGACGGCGCAGCAGAGGCCGTCCGCGCGGGTACTTCGGAAAACGTTGTACGAGTTCATGAAGTCCTCCTCAGTTTTTCCTCACCGCGAATCGACTGATACCCAGGCGGCGTGGCCGGAGTATGTTCTTTTCCGCACATTGCGCTCTCCGGATGACTGTGGCGCGACAGCTCGGTCGTTTGTTAGGCTGCGAAGCATGGCAGCATGCTTGAGGGCCAACAAACGGAGACGATGCATGAGAGTTCGAGAATTCCTGCGGCGAAGCTTCCTGGGTATCGGCCTCCTGGCAACGGCATCGCTTCCGTCCTCGGCCCTGTCGCAATTCGCGCCGTCGCCAGAAACGCCGACCGGGCGCACCCCCAAATCCGCCGGAACGGCCACGAGGGACATGGTGGCGGCGGCCAACCCCCTGGCCGCCCAAGCCGGGCGCGAGATCCTGGCCGCGGGCGGAAGCGCGGTAGACGCGGCGATTGCGGTCCAGCTGGTCCTCAACCTGGTCGAGCCGCAGAGTTCCGGCATCGGCGGCGGGGCCTTCATGGTGTTCTGGGATGGAACCACCATGACCACCCTCGACGGGCGCGAGAAGGCTCCGGCCGCCGCCAAGCCCGATCGGTTCCTGGGACCCGACGGCAAGCCCATGAAGTTCTACGACGCCGTGGTGGGCGGGCGCTCCGTCGGCGTGCCCGGAACGGTCCGCCTCCTGGAAACCGCGCATAAGAACTGGGGCAGGCTGCCCTGGAAGGATCTGTTCGAGCCGGCAATTCGCCTGGCCGAGAACGGCTTCGCCATCTCGCCTCGGCTCAATGGCCTCCTGACCCAGGAGAAATATCTCCAGAACGATCCCTTGGCCCGCGCTTATTTCTACGAGGCCGACGGCACTCCGAAGGCGGTCGGCACCATCCTCAAGAATCCCGCCTTCGCCCAGACCCTGCGCACTATTGCCGAGAAGGGGGCGGATGCCTTCTACACGGGCGAGATTGCTCAGGACATCGTGGCGACGGTGACGGGCCATGCCAGCAATCCCGGCGACATGACGCTCGACGACCTCGGGTCCTACCGGGTCGAGGAGCGGACCCCGGTCTGCGGCCGCTACAGGACGTACAGGATCTGCGGCATGGGTCCGCCGAGTTCCGGGCAGGTCGCCGTGCAGCAGATCATGAGCATCCTGGAAACCCAGGACATGGCTGCCCTCCGGCCGGGAGTCGAGGCGGCTCATTGGATGGCGGAAGCCGGTCGGCTGGCTTATGCCGACCGTGCGCTCTACATCGCTGACCCGGCCTTCGTCAGCGTTCCCGTGAGAGGCCTGACCGACCCCGACTATCTAAAGAGCCGAGCGCGCCTCATCGATCCGAACAGGTCCATGGGCAAGGCTCAGCCGGGCGACCCGCCGTTCCAGAAGACGTTCCTCTGGGGCGCGTCGGAAGGCGTCGAGTTGGGCACGAGCCACATCTCCATCGTGGACCGGAACGGCAACGCCGTCTCCATGACCACGACCATCGAGGACGGCTTCGGCGCCCGGCTCATGACCAAGAGCGGCTTCCTGCTCAACAACGAGCTGACGGATTTCTCCTTCGCTCCCGAGGAAAGCGGCAAGCCGGTGGCGAACCGGGTCGAGGGCGGCAAGCGACCGCGCAGCTCGATGGCGCCGACCATCGTGCTCGACGGCAGCGACAAGCTCCATGCGGTCGTGGGCTCTCCTGGGGGCAGCCTCATCATCAACTACGTGGCCAAGACCCTCGTGGGCCTGCTGGACTGGAAGCTCGACCCGCAGGTGGCCGTCGATCTCCCCAACTTCGGCAGCCGTAATGGGCCGACCGAGTTGGAGGCCGGAACGGAAGCCGAAGCCTGGAAGGCCGCACTCGAGGCGAAGGGTCACGAGGTCCGGCTGATCGACCAGAATTCGGGTATCCAGGCCATCGTGGTGACGCCCTCGGGCCTCATCGGCGGCGCCGACAGCCGGCGCGAAGGGGTCGCCATCGGGAACTGAAGCATCTGCGGCAGGCGCCCCCCAAGCATGGATGGGCGCCTGCATTCCCGCATAAAAAACGATTGTTCTATAAAACGAACATACTAAGATCGGGACATGACCAAGAGCCGATATCCCGATTACCGCCTCGAAACCCACCTCGTCCACGAGGGCCATGAGCGCACGCCCTACGGCGAAACCTCGGAGGCGCTCTTCCTCACCCAGGGCTTCATCTATGAGGATGCCGGAACGGCCGAGCGGCGGTTCCTGAACGAGGAAGTCGGGTACAGCTATACCCGCTACACTAACCCCACGATCGCCGCCTTCGAGCAGCGCATGGCCTCCCTCGAGGGGGCGGAGGCCGCGGCCGCTACGGCGACCGGGATGGCGGCCGTCACCGCCGCCATGATGGGACAGGTCCAGGCGGGCGACCATGTGGTGGCGGCGCGCGCACTCTTCGGGTCCTGCCGCTGGATCGTCGAGGATCTCCTGCCCCGCTTCGGCGTCGCCTGCACCCTCGTGGACGGGCGGGACCTGAACCGCTGGCGCGAGGCCGTCAGGCCGCGGACGAAGGCCTTCCTTCTAGAAACTCCCACGAACCCGAGCCTCGAAATCGTCGATATCGCGGGCGTCGCCGAAATCGCCCACGAGGCCGGCGCGACGCTCACGGTCGACAACGTCTTCGCCACGCCCCTCTGGCAGAAGCCCTTGGCGCTGGGCGCCGACTGCGTCGTCTATTCCGCCACCAAGCACATCGACGGCCAGGGCCGGTGCCTGGGAGGCGTGATCCTCGGATCGACGGAATTCATCGAGACGAAGATGCAGCAGTTCCTGCGCATGACCGGCCCTACCATTTCACCCTTCAATGCGTGGGTGTTGCTGAAAGGGTTGGAGACCCTCGGCGTGCGGGTGGAGCGCCAAACCGAGACGGCAGGCTTCCTGGCCGATGCCCTGCATGACCATCCCAAGCTGCGGCGGCTGACCTATCCGGGGCTCCCCGACCATCCACAAGCCGAGTTGATCCGGCGCCAGATGAGCGGCGGCTCGACGATGATCGCTCTCGAGGTGGAGGGCGGCAAGGAGGGGGCGTTCCAGTTCATGAACGGCCTCAGGCTCATTCGAATCTCGAACAATCTCGGCGACGCGAAAAGCCTCGTCACCCACCCCTCGACCACGACGCACCAGCGCTTCTCGCCGGAGCTGCGGGCCGAGATGGGGATCACCGACGGCCTCGTGCGCCTCTCCGTCGGGTTGGAGCACCGGGAGGATCTGCTGGAGGACCTGACGGAAGCCTTGTCTCAGGTGTGACGATCAGTCCATGTCCGCCTAGGCTCCCACGTGCCGGGCCCGCCCGGCGCCGAGGCCGCAGATGGCGGCCGTTGCTCCGATGGCGACGAACAGCACGGCCGCGGACGCGAACGTCCCGGTCCAGTCGCGCAGGAAGCCGACGAGAAGCGGACCGCCGGCGGCCAGCACGTATCCGACACCCTGCGCCATGCCTGAGAGCTGGGCAGCCACATGGGGATCGGGCGAGCGCAGGATGATGAGCGTCATGGCGACGGCAATGAGGCCGCCCTGGCCCGTTCCCTGCAGCACTGCCCAGAGCCAGACGGTCGACAGCGGCGCAAAGAGGCAGCCCAGAAGGCCCGCCACCGACGCCGTCACCAGCAGCACGTTGATGAGCCGCTGATCGCGCCCGCGCACGGCGATGGACGGGACGACGAGGCAGGCGAGCATCTGAATCAGAACCGACACCGAAACGATGAAGCCGGCTGTGACCGCATCGAGCCCGCGTTCCCGCAGGATCGGCGCGAGCCAGCCGAACACGCAATAGGCGAGCGCCGATTGCAGCCCCATGAAGAGCGTGACCTGCCAGGCGAGCGCCTCGCGCCAGAGCCTCGGTCTCCGGACCCGCGCCCTGTGGGCATGGGGTCCGGAGAGCAGGGCCTGCGGCGCCCAGAGAACGATGACGAGGACCGCAGGAATGGCCCAGGCCGCGAGGGCGAGCGGCCATGAGCCACCGAGGGCATGCTCCAGGGGTACCGTGAAGCCCGCAGCGCCCGCGGCGCCGGCGCACAGGGCCATCGTGTAGAGACCCGTCATCATGGCCGCGCGGCTCGGAAAGTCCCGCTTCACGAGACCGGGCAGGAGCACGTTGACGACGGCGATTCCCGCACCGGCGAAGACGGAGCCGACGAGCAGCGCCGGAACCGTCGCCAAGCCGCGCAGGGCTGTGCCGAAGGCGAGAATGACCAGCATCACGAGGATCGTCCGCTCCGCCCCGTGCCGGCGCGCCAGCTCCGGAGCGATAGGCGCGAACAGGCCGAGACAGAGCACCGGCAGCGTCGTCATCAGGCTCGCGCCCGAAGGCGACAGGCCGGTGGACTGCATGATCTCCGGCAGAAGGACGGAAAGGCTGGAGAAGACAGGCCGCAGGTTGAAGGCGATCAACACGATGCTCACGCCGAGCAGGATGCGCCCAGCCAGATTCTGGACCATGGCTGGAGGCGGCAGAGGAGCATCGCCGATCTCCGCGTCGAACAGCTGCTCGTCCGCGAGATCCATCCCTGCGGACGATCGGGAATTGAAGCCGGACTTCTGCACGTTTCTGGCAACCTGCGATGACAGTGGGAGCCCTGCGTAATCAGCTTGGGAACATGATGCCAGAGCGGCAGACGAATGGGAGGGTTGTGAGCGGCACTCGGACAGCGACGCCGCTGCACTCGCTGTGGGCTTCGCTCCCGGAGATTTGATGGATATTTCTTCCCAGCCTCACGGCCGGTCATCGCCCCGACGGCATGCAGCACAGGTGCCGAACGCCCTGATCAGGAAGATCTGCCGGAGAATTCTAGGCATCTATGCCGACGCGCCTCCGGTCAGGATGGGGCCGCTCGTTGGAAGCGTATAGAACTTTCGGATAGAATGACTTGCCATATCGGAGGCCAAGGACATTTTTGTTAGGTTCGGAAGTAAAGGAATAGCTGTTTCCCGAAGTACATTTTCTGCTCTCTTGTTTTTCCTTGATGGCGGCGCTGAAGTGTCGCAACATGGCTCGAAAAAGCAAAACCAGCACAAGAATTGGTGGGGCGTGAGGGAGGTAGTAATGACGAAAGACAAGACCCAAGAGGCCAGCAGTTCCACGAGAGCCAAGCAATCGAGGCGCCGTTTCTTGCAAGTAGCGGGCCTGGGCGCCGCTGCGACTGTCGCCGCGCCCCAGGTGTCGCGCGCGCAGACCGCAACCTGGAAATTCCAGTCGACCTGGCCGAACAGGGATATCTTTCATGAGTTCTGCAACGATTTCGCCAAGCGCGTGAACGAGATGTCCGGCGGGCGTCTGAAGCTCGACGTTCTGGCCTCCGGCGCTGTCGTGCCGGCGTTCCAGCTGCAGGATGCCGTCCATGCCGGCATCCTCGACGGCGGCCACGGCGTCGCCGCCTATTGGTACGGCAAGAACAAGGCCTTCGCGCTCTTCGGTACGGGACCGGCCTTCGGCTGGAACGCCAACTCGTTCCTGGGCTGGATGGCCTATGGCGGCGGATACGATCTCTATAACGAGCTCCAGCAGCAGGTCCTGAAACTCAACATCGTCGGCTTCCTCACCGGGCCGATGCCCAATCAGCCCCTGGGCTGGTTCAAGAACGAGGTGACGTCGGCCGATGCCTTCAAGGGCCTGAAGTACCGCACCGTCGGCCTCGCGGCCGACCTGAACCGCCAGCTCGGCGCCGCCGTGACGATCCTGGCCGGTGGAGAGATCGTGCCGGCCCTCGAGCGTGGCGTGATCGACGGCGCGGAGTTCAACAACCCGTCCTCGGATCTGGTGCTCGGCTTCCCGGACGTGTCGAAGAACTACATGCTCCAGAGCTACCATCAGGCAGGCGAGACCTTCGAGATCATCTTCAACAAGGCGAAGTTCGACGCGCTTCCGGCCGAACTGAAGGCGATCGTGAAATACGCGGCGGAAGCGGCGTCGGCCGACATGTCGTGGAAGGCGCTGGACCGCTACTCGAAGGATCTCGAGGCGATCAGAGGCCGCGGCGTCACCGTGAAGAAGACGCCGGATTCCGTGCTGCAGGCCCAGCTCGACGCCTGGAACAAGGTAATCGACGAGTTCTCGAAGGACCCGTTCTTCAAGAAGGTGATCGACAGCCAGAAGGCCTGGGTGCAGCGCACCTATGCCTACGAGCGCCTGAACGAGCCCTCGCGCGACGTGGCTTACGACCACTTCTTTAAGGCGACCTGATGCGAATGTAGAGCCGCCTCCGCCCGGAGGCGGCCATGGCGATGGGGCCGCCATGCCTGGGACCAACCGGGTGTGGCGGCCCTCGCTGCACGCCCGAAGGACATTGTAAGGCAAGGGCTCCCATGCGTTTCGTCTACCTGATCGACCGCATCAACTCGTTCATCGGCAAGGGAGTGAGCTGGTCCATCCTCGCACTGACATTCGCGGTCTGTTACGAGGTGTTCGCCCGCTACGTGCTGCGCGCGCCCACGGAGTGGGCGTTCGACGCGAGCTACATGCTCTACGGGCTGCTCTTCATGGTGGCGGGCCCGTACACGCTCGCACGCAACAGCCATGTGCGGGGCGACTTTCTCTATCGGTCCTGGCCGCCGAGGCGGCAGGCCTCGCTGGACCTCGTCCTTTACTTCCTGTTCTTCTTTCCCGGCATTCTGGCCTTCATCTACGCGGGCATTCCGTTCACCCAGATGTCCTGGCTGATGAACGAGCACTCCATGAACTCGCCGAACGGGCCGCCCATCTATCCCTTCAAGGCACTGATCCCGATTGTCGGCACGCTCATGCTGTTCCAGGGTATCGCCGAGGTCATACGCTGCGTCGCCTGCCTACGAGCCGGCGACTGGCCTCCCCGCCTCCATGACGTGGAGGAGACGGAGAAGCTCATTCTCGAACAAGCAGAACAACAAGGTCTCAAGAGGGGTGACGTCTGATGCTGGCTGCATGGGGGATCGGGAATCCCGAATTGGGCGTGCTGATGCTTGGCCTGTTCGTGGTCTTCATCATGTTCGGCTTTCCGATTGCCTTCACGCTGATGGCCCTCGGCTTCGGGTTCGGGTACATGGCCATGGGGGACATCGTCTTCGCCCTTGTGGTCCAGCGGGCCTATTCGGTGATGACGAACGATACGCTCGTCGCCATCCCGCTCTTCGTCTTCATGGGCTACATCATCGAGCGGGCAAACATCCTCGACAGGCTTTTCCACTCGATCCAGCTCGCCGTCGGCGGCCTGCCAGGCTCGCTGGCCGTGGCGACCCTCATCACCTGCGCAATGTTCGCCACCGCAACAGGCATTGTGGGTGCGGTCGTGACCCTGATGGGCCTTCTCGCTTTCCCGGCCATGCTGCGGGCAGGATACGACATACGCCTGTCGTCGGGCGTCGTCTGCGCCGGCGGGTGCCTCGGCATCCTCATTCCGCCGAGCGTGATGCTCATCCTCTACGGCGCCACGGCCGGCGTGTCGGTGCCCAAACTCTATGCGGGCGCCCTCTTCCCCGGCCTGATGCTCGCAGGCCTCTACATGGCCTATGTCGTCATCCGCTGCACGTTGAATCCCAGCCTCGCCCCCAAGCTGCCGCCGGACATGCGGGCTTCGTCCTATGCCAAGGTCCTCCTGGCGCTCGCCACCTCGTTCTTCCCGCTGGCGCTGCTGATCCTGTCCGTGCTCGGCGCGATCTTCTTTGGCATCGCCACCCCTACCGAGGCGGCCGCGGTCGGCGCCCTGGGCAGCCTCATCCTGGCCGCTGCCTACCGCTCCCTCAGCTGGGGCAAGCTGAAGGAGTCGATCATTCTCACGGGCCGCACCTCGGCCATGGTGTGCTGGCTCTTCATCGGCTCGTTCATCTTCTCGTCGATCTTCGCCTTCCTCGGCGGTCACCAGCCGATCGAGAACTTCGTCACAAGCCTCAATCTCTCCCCCTTCTGGTTCCTGATCCTGACCCAGGTGATCATCTTCATCCTGGGCTGGCCGCTGGAATGGACCGAGATCGTGGTGATCTTCGTGCCGATCTTCCTGCCGCTCCTCGACAATTTTGGGGTCGACCCGATCTTCTTCGGCATCCTGATCGCGCTGAACATCCAGACCTCGTTCCTGTCCCCGCCGGTCGCCATGGCACCCTTCTACCTGAAGGGCGTCGCGCCGGCTCACGTGAACATCAACGACATCTTCGCCGGCGTGCTGCCGTTCCTCCTGCTCGTCGTCGTCGCGATGGCGATGTTCTATGCATTCCCGCAGATCGGCCTCTGGCTGCCCGAGTATCTCTATCGCTGACCGTCAAGCTCGACGCGGACGCCATCCGCGCCCCCTCCTTCCCCTAATCGAAATAGTCGTGCGGCCGCGCAGGAACTCCTGTCTCCGCGTCCACGTTGGCCTTGTGTTCATGCCGAGAGGAGGACGCGATGAAATGCCAGTTCTGCCAGCAGGATCTGGACGATCCCTGCCATAACGCACAGGAGATGCAGCAGCGGGCCGCAAGCCACGTGGAGCGATGCGAGAAGGCCCTCAGGAGCCAGCAGGGCACGGGAGCCGGCTCCCACCCGAGCGACGTTCAGGGCCGCAGGTGACCCCATGACCGGCAAAGGCGAGGATCGGGCCAAGGGCTTGGCCGAGCAGAGCGTGAACACCAGCGTAGTACACCCCAGCCAGAGCACTCCGGATCACCAGGAGCACGGCGACCGGATGCAGAGCAACCGCCAGCTCACGGACAACGATCAGCGCAAGGGCCTGGACAAGACGGACCCCGACCGCCCGAAGCCGGAAGACCGGTACAAACCATAAGGATTGCCCATGGCACGCAAAGCCCGAATGAGACCATCCTGGAAGAAGAACAAGCGCCGCGAGGCCAAGCCTTCGGGATCCCGCAAGAAGCGCGTGACGCAGCGAAGCTGAACCACGCCGGCGCCAACCTGAACGACCCGCTTCGGCGGGTCGTTTTGCGAGAGCCCGGCGGAACCCCGATTCCGCCTCCACGTTGGCCCCGCAACGCAAACCCACAATTCGGAGCCAAGCTTATGATTTGCGCATTCTGCCAGCAGGACGTGAAGAATCCCTGCCACAACATTCATGAAATGCGGCAGCGGGCCGAGCATCACATCGACCGCTGCGAGAACGCCTTCGTGAAACAGGGCGGCGGCAGTCGTCCGCAGCGGGCGCCGTCCGGCGATATCCCAAGCGGCGGCAAGATCTGAGGTGACGGGACATGCCGCAGAACGCAGGAAACAGCCAGGGCGGCATCAACAAGGCCCGCGACAAGAGCGCCGACAGGCATCGCCGCACCGAACAGGAGAGCGGCGCAAGAAATACGGAAGAGAAGCCTCTCGATTCCGGCACGCGAACCGATGGCGGGGTGCCAGGCAGCATGACCGGCGGGCGGCGGTGACGTTTCACGGGTTTCACGGAGAGACTCCGCCCGGTCGAACCGAACACGGGCACACCGGCCAC
Source organism: Microvirga sp. (assembly GCA_035645535.1). GTDB lineage: Bacteria > Pseudomonadota > Alphaproteobacteria > Rhizobiales > Beijerinckiaceae > Microvirga. The sequence continues at coordinate 48,072 of DASQMJ010000051.1, forward strand.
AATTCCGGCAAGCAGAGCAACAGGAGCTGACACGCCGGCTCCGTTGCGCTGATAGACAAGAAGACAAAGCGGGCTTTCGGCCCGCTTTTCATCTGCCGGGGAACGCTCCATCCGCCACGCCCTGCCTTCGGGCGGAAAGTGCGCCCGTCGTCCAACTAGTGCTTCGTCTCCTCGGCCTTGTTGATGGCGATGCGCTTAACGTTGGCGGCCGCCTGCGCCGATTTCGGCATCGTCACGGTCAGTACGCCGTTCCGGAAGGATGCATCGACCTTGTCCTCCTCCACGTCCCAGGCAAGCGGAATGCGGCGCTCGAAACGGCCGTAATAGCGCTCGCTGAACGCGTGCTGCTTGTCCTCCACTTCCGATTTCTTCTCGCCGCGGATCACGAGGGTGCCGTCATGCATCAGCACCTCGACATCCTTCTCGTCGAGACCAGGAAGCTCGGCCGAGACGCGAACCTCGCGGTCGGTCTCGATCACCTCCACGCTCGGCCAGCGCCCGATCTGGATCATGCTGCCGAACGGGCTCGCCTCGAAGCTGCGGAAGACGTCGTCGAAGAGGCGATTCATCTCGCGGTGCAGGGTCATGAAAGGATCGCCCTCATCGCGATAGCGGCTCGGGGTCTGCTGCGAGCGACCCCATGGAATGAGATCACGCATGTTCATGGCATTCTCCTCGAGTCTTTTCGGCCTGCGGCCAGGCAGAACCCTCCGGCGCCAGCCCCGGCTGGCGCCGTTCGTGCTGAAGAGGGAGCGTCAGGCCGCCTTGTCGTGCTCGATCACCTTCTGGCCGCCGCCATTGGCGATCGGAATGCGGCGCGGCTTCATCTCCTCCGGCACCTCGCGCACCAGATCGATGGTCAGAAGCCCGTTCTCGAGATGGGCTGCCGTGACATTCACGTAATCGGCAAGGCTGAAGGTCTGCTTGAACGCGCGGGTCGCGATGCCACGATGCAGGAACTGCACGTTTTCCTTCTCCGGCTCCTTCTGGCCCGAGACCAGCAGCATGTTTTCCTTTTGGGTGATCTCGATTTCGTTTGGCCCGAAGCCCGCGACCGCCATGGTGATGCGATAGCGATCGTCCGCGATCTTCTCGACATTGTACGGCGGCCAGTTAGGCAGCGGCTCGACCCGTGTCGTCTGGTCGATCATATCGAACAGGCGGTCGAACCCGACAGTCGAGCGGTAGAGGGGGGAGAAGTCGAAGTTTCTCATCGCCATATCCTCCAACGAGCAACATGGATCCGAGAGCGCCGGACACCTGCCGGCGCCCGTCTTGCCAAGCTCGTCTGAGCCTTGGCGGCCAATTAGATGGGAACGGGAGGCGTATTTTTCAAGAGGGATTCTCCCTGCTCCCGCGGCGGGATGCGTCTGTCACATCCTCAGGCTTGACGCAACCGGACTCGCTCCGCGGCTGCGCAACGGCGGCGTCCAGGGCTGCCGCTCCTGGCTTTGCCTTTTCGTTTTCTGCGGGCCGAACGCAATAAACAGATGAAAGCCGTTGAAGCGGATTCCGACCCCGGCTGCCTCCGGGTCGAAGCCCAAGGGAGCGGACGCCTCTTCCATCCGGCCGATGCATTGCCACTCGTCCGGCTGAAGTCGTGCCGGTGCGGGCTTGCCTGCAGGCACTGCGCAGTGAAGGCCCGGTTCATGCCTGTTGCGGTAAAGGTCGTAGCGCTCCGGCCCCGCCGCGTCTCGCCTGGTCCTGAGGCCTGGCCTTTGCGCGGGCCTGCGCGCGATTGGGGAAGTTTCCGTCAGGGACCCATCAGGGACAAAGGTGCTGTGCATCTCGGCCTCCGTGAACTCTGTCGGTCTCCCTCTCCTACGTTGGGAATCGAAGAATGATGATATCCCGGTCTGCGGCAGTCCTGTGGCGGCCGGATCGGTCACGTCAGCTCAGATCCAGGGACCGGCGGATTCTCCGGGCTGCTTCCCGCGCGGGAATGCCGTCCGTGTACCAATCCAGCAACGTAAGGTTCAGGTCTCCTCGGATGAGGCCACCTGTCTCTTCGGGAAGCTCTCTTGCGACCGCTTCTAGGTATCTCGTGAATCCGCCTTTCATCGTGCTGCATTCGACGACGTGCTCGCGCTTCTCGCGCGGGCTGAACTTCGGGGAAGGGCACAACCGGCGTATGAGGAGAGGAGGTCGGGCCTCCTCTCCCATCAGGTGCTGACCGCAGCAGGGCTGCCGGTCCTATTCCGCAGCGATGCGGTAGGCCCCCTCGCCTGCCCTTCTCACCGGCATCCGATAACCATCGAGCTCAAGCACCTGCCTGCTCTCCGAAGACCTGCGGTTCAGACGGCCTGCCACACGGCGAAGCTCCACCTCGCGGCGCAGGAGCATGTCCTTGTCCACGCGCTCGGCCTTGTCCTCGCGGAGTTCCCGCTTGGCTCTCCGAAGCTGCTTTGCGACCTTCTCGAGGGCGGTCCTGAACGCGGCGTAGATGTCCTTGTCCTTGGCCTCGCCGCTCATCATGCGCAGCGCCCCCATCTGGATGTTGACCGTGCATCGGTATGTGATGCCCTCCCGGGTGAAATGGACGGTCGCGGTGTTCAGATGGCCGAAATACTTTCCCGCGACCCGCAGAATGCTCGTCCGGGCGTATTCGGGAAGCATGTCGCCCAGGTCTATGTTCGAGCTCTGCACCAGGATGGTCCGATCCACGCTTCTCAGCTTCATTCGCTCCTCCTTGAGTGAAGGTTCGTGTGCGAAACGGCTCGATGGCCGGAGGGACTAGGAAGCCAATCAGGCCCCTGCTTCTTGAGGTTGGTATCCGCCTCTTGTCCTGCAAGCCCCGCCCGGCCGTCGGATCGGCCTCGGGAACAAGCGCCGGATTTTTGCATTGCCGAGGCGCACCGACGCGACCGTTGCAGCCTCGGTTTCGAGCAGGAGGTTTCCATGTACCGTCTGGCAACAAGACACGCCCTGCCGCAACAGATCCTCGCAGCCGTCCTGACCGTTCTGGCGCTAGCGCCCTGGCCCGTAACAGCGCAGACGACACCGCCGGATTTCACGGCCATCGTAAAGCAGAAGATGCCGGCGGTGGTGGCGATCACCACGAGGCAGCGCGTCGAAGAGCAGGAGCAGATGCAGACGCTGCCGGACGATCTGCCCTTCCGCGAGTTCTTCCGCCGCTACTATGGCGAGGGTCCCAGCCCGAGCCCGCGCCAGCGCCAGCCCCGGCAATCCCTCGGCTCCGGCTTCTTGATCAGCCAGGACGGGCACATCATCACCAACAACCACGTGGTGGAGGATGCAGACGAGATTCAAGTCGTGTTCGGAGAGCGGAACAACGTGCCGGCAAGGCTCGTCGGCCGAGATCCAGCAACCGACATCGCGGTGCTCAAAGTCGATCCGCAGCCCAACATGACGGTCGCCAGCTGGGGCGATTCCGACGCGGCCGAGCCGGGCTCCTGGGTGATCGCCATCGGCAGCCCCTTCGGCCTTGGTGGAACCGTCACGGTGGGCGTCGTCTCGGCGCGTTCGCGGGACATCCGGTCCGGGCCCTATGACGACTACATCCAGACGGACGCATCCATCAACCGCGGCAATTCGGGCGGCCCGCTGTTCAACGCGCGCGGTGAAGTGATCGGCGTGAACACGGCGATCTTCTCGCCGTCGGGCGTCAATATCGGCATCGGCTTCGCGGTGCCGTCCAACACGGCCCGCAGCGTCGCCGATCAGCTGATCCGAACCGGCAGGGTGGAGCGTGGCTATGTCGGCCTGCGCCTGCAGGAGATCACGCCGACGATCGCTCAGGCACTCGGCCTGCAGGACACGAAGGGTGTGCTTGTCGCCTCCGTGGAGCCGGGCGGCCCCGCCGACAAGGCCGGCTTCAGGACCGGCGACGTGATCACCCGTTTCAACGGGCAGTCCGTCGAAAGCGGCCGGGATCTCTCCCGCGCCGTGGCGGCCACGAAGCCCGACACCCAGGTGTCGATCTCGGTTCTCAGGGACGGCGGCACGCAAGAGCTGGGCACGGTCATCGGCCAGCGCAGCGAGGAGCAGACGGCTCGCACGACCGCTCCGGACGGACCGGAGAGCGGCAAGCGGCTCGGGCTTGCGCTCAGCCCGATCCCGGATGCCGCGCGCGGGCAGCTCGGGCTCGATCCCGGCGTCACGGGAGTGCTGATCCAGCGCGTCGAGCCGAACAGTCCGGCATCGGAAGCCGGGCTCAGGACGGGGGACGTGATCGTGTCCGCCAACAACCAGACGGTTGCCGCGCCTTCCGATGTGGCGAATGCCTGGACAGAGGCTCAGCGGCAGAAAAAACCCATCCTTCTGCGCGTGAGGCGCGAGGGTCAGTACCTGTTCGTGGCCATCCCGGCCTGACGCGGGCGCGATGCTTCCAGGCCCGGCGCCTGCGCTCCCAAGGAGGTATTGAAGCGAAACGGCGAACGCTTACCTTCCCTTCCTGCCGGAGCTGGACCGTTCTGCGTCCAGCTCGACGAGCTGCGTTTGTGACTGCCCGTCCGCAACAACCTCGAAGAGGTTCATGATGAGAGTGACAGGCAAGAGGCATCGGCTGAACATTCCTCTAGTGGCATGCGTCGCGGCGCTCGTCCCTTTTCAAGTCGGTCAAGTACAGGCAATCGAAGGAGGCGCCCCCGCCCGCGTCGGCGACCGGCTTGCCGGCGCAACCGTGGCCATCGGGACGGTCATGCAACGTGAGGACGGCTTCAGGATCAGTCGCTGCTCGGGAGTGCTGATAGCGCCCGACCTGGTTCTGACGGCCGCGCATTGCGTCAGGGACAACCCCGTCGGCGCAGCGGTCTTCTTCTATCGCGGGAGCCGGCTTGTCCGCTCGCCTCACCGGGTTGCCTCCGTCATCCGGCACGCCTACCGGCCGAGCGCCATCACGTCCAGCACGCTCGCGGACAAGCTGGACGAGGTGTCCCTCGACACGGCGATCCTGCGCCTGGAATCGCCCGTGCGCGGGCGGACCCCCATTCGCATGGCGCAGAACGGCCAAAGGCTTCCGCCCACGTTGCGCATGGCAGGCGTCGGACTCTCCGGTCGAACGGCCGGAACTCTCAGGACCACTACCCTGAGACCGCTCGCCGTGAGCGGCAACGGCCTCACGATCGCCCACACGGTCGGGACGCGGGCCTGTTTCGGCGACTCGGGAGGTCCGGTCGTCATGCAGAGCCGGAACGGGCCCGTGCTCTGGGGCGTTGCGAGCGCCGTGATCACACCGCAGGCGCCATGCGGCAACATCCTCATGATCGCGCCGGTCAATCCCGGCGGCTCTCGCTCCTGAAGCCCATATCGGTCCAAGCTCGGCACATCGCGGCAGGACGCGCCCCTCTCGCGAACCTTGATGGCACGAGGCGCGCTCCCAAATAGGGGGGCGACTTCCGCACGACAGGGAGATCTCACATGGTGGAACGAGTGACGCGTCATGAGGTGGAGGCCCTCGTCGGGCCAACCGACGACAGGACGGTAACCGAGATCCTCCGCCTGGAGCCGAGCCGGGCCGAGATCGCCGAAGCGCAGGCCTGGGTCGAGAACGACGAGGCGATGCTCAATGACGGCCGCTCCAATCCGTCCGGCCGGATCGCCCGCCTGATCGAGATCCTGAAGCTGCGCGACGAGGAGTCTCCCGCCGTTCCGAAACTGTAGGGTGTCGACTCCGCCGCGCGGCCGGACGGTTCAGGGCGATCCAGTCGCGAGGGGCTCCGCCCCCTGCCAGTGCCCCTGGGCACGAAGCGTATCCGCGACTTCGCGGGGCATGTAGTTCTCGTCGTGCTTGGCGAGCACGGTGTCGGCCTTGAAGATCCCGGAGGGATCGAGCACGCCTTCGGCGACGACGCCCTGCCCCTCGCGGAACAGATCGGGCAGCAATCCCCTGTACTGAACGCTGACCGCCTTCTCGGCATCCTCGAACCTGAAGACGATGACCTGGCCCTCGCTCCGTCGAGTCGATCCCTCCTGCACGAGGCCGCCGAGGCGGAAGCGGGTGCCGGGAGCGACGCTCTTGGCCTGGACCTCGCTTGGCGAGTGAAAGAATACGATCGTGTCGCGCATGGCGACGGTCACGAGACCGAGCGCGGCGGCCACCGTCGCCAGGCCGGTCCCAATGAGGGTCAGGCGCCGTTGCTTGCGGGTCATGCTACAGGTTCTCCAGGCTCGCACACGCGGGCCCTGTACCATGAATGCGGACGTCCGGATTTGACTGAGCGCAAACCCGTCGCTCACCGTCCACAAACGGACTGCCGGAGAGGCCTCAGCCGCACTTGGAGCCTCGCCGCAGCAATCTCATCGCGTCCGCACCAGGCGCACGCACTGGCGCGGCATCTGATTGCCACGATCCACCCACTGGACCGGAGACGCCGCTCGAATCTGCCAGCTCTTTCGGGACGCTCTGAGGAAGACCACCGGGATGGAACACGCAGTGGATCGAGAACCGTGGCGCTCCCTAGGGGACTCGAACCCCTGTTTTCGCCGTGAGAGGGCGACGTCCTAGACCGCTAGACGAAGGGAGCTAGCGCGGTTGAGGTCGCTCGTATAACGAGCCTTGGAGAACCCTTCAAGTCTTTTCGCTGGAAAAAAGCAAAAGGTTTTTCGATGAACGAGGATGCGGTGAGCGACGGGACGCAGCGGGAATGGATTGTGCAGGACGGCACGGCGCCGGAGCGGCTCGACCGGATCATGGCCCAGCTCTGGAGCGACCTGTCGCGGAGCCGCCTGCAGGCGCTGATCCGGGACGGACAGGTGACCGTGGACGGCGCTCCGGCCCTCGACCCGAGCCGAAAGGTAGCCGGGGGCGCCCGCATCGCCCTGACCGTGCCGCCGCCGGTTGCGGCCGAGCCGCAGGGCGAGGTCATCGCGCTCAGGATCGTCTACGAGGATGACGACCTCATCGTCATCGACAAGCCGGCCGGCCTCGTGGTCCATCCGGCGGCCGGCCACGAGTCGGGAACCCTCGTGAACGCCCTGATCGCCCATTGCGGCGAGAGCCTTTCAGGCATCGGCGGGGTCAAGCGGCCCGGCATCGTGCATCGTCTCGACAAGGATACCTCGGGGCTCCTGGTCATCGCCAAGAACGACCGAGCCCATCAAGGGCTCGCGGCTCAGTTCGCGGACCATGGCCGCACCGGGCCTCTCGAGCGGGCCTACCTCGCGCTCGTCTGGGGCGTGCCGGGGCGCCAGCGCGGCACGGTGGAGGCGGCGCTCGCCCGCAGCGTGCACAACCGGGAGAAGATCGCGGTGGTCCCGGAGGAGCGCGGCCGCTATGCGATCACTCACTATGACGTGATCGAGCCGCTGCCGCCGGGGGAGCCCGTGGCCAGCCTCGTGCGCTGCGAACTGGAAACGGGGCGCACGCACCAGATCCGCGTGCACATGGCCCATATCGGACACCCGCTCCTGGGCGATCTCGTCTACGGCGCCGGCTACAAGACCAAGGCCAACCGCCTCGCCGAGGAGCCGCAGGCCCTCCTGAAAACCTTGGGGCGCCAGGCTCTTCATGCAGCCGTGCTCGGCTTCGAGCACCCCGCGAGCGGGGAATTCCTGCGCTTCGAGAGCCCGCTTCCGGCCGACATGGCGGCGCTTCTCCGGGCCCTGCGGGGGTAAAGTCCGGCGTCAATGCGTCGCAAACGATGGCCCAGCGGGCACCCTTGCAGACTTCATGCGTTGATCACGTCTTGAAGCCTGAACGCCTCTATTCGGACAAGTTTGGACCGCTTATATAGGAGAAGGGCGGCCAGCCGGTTGAGGGGGCCGCCTCAGGCTTGCCTCTGTCGTGAGGGAGCCAAAGGAGGAGATAGACTATGGCTGCAGCGCTACCCGTGCTTGCCAATGAAGGGGGCCTTTCGCGCTATCTGGACGAGATCCGCCGCTTCCCCATGCTGGAACCGCATGAGGAGTACATGCTCGCCAAGAGATGGCGTGAGCATGGAGACCGCGAGGCCGCCCATAAGCTCGTGACATCCCACCTTCGCCTCGTGGCCAAGATCGCCATGGGTTACCGCGGCTATGGCCTGCCGATCAGCGAGGTCGTGTCCGAAGGCAATGTCGGCCTGATGCAGGCCGTCAAGCGCTTCGAGCCCGACAAGGGCTTCCGCCTCGCCACCTATGCCATGTGGTGGATCAAGGCGGCGATTCAAGAATACATCCTGCGTTCGTGGTCCCTCGTGAAGATGGGCACCACCGCGAACCAGAAGAAGCTGTTCTTCAACCTGCGCAAGGCCAAGGGCCGCATCTCCGCCCTCGAGGAGGGCGACCTGCATCCGGATCAGGTGAAGCAGATCGCGACCCAGCTCGGTGTGAACGAGCAGGACGTGATCGACATGAACCGCCGTCTCGGCGGCGACGCTTCCCTCAACGCTCCCCTGCGCGAGGAGGGCGAGGGCGAATGGCAGGACTGGCTCGTCGATTCCGGCCAGAGCCAGGAGCAGATCCTCGTCGAGGAGGAGGAAGGTCAGAACCGGCTCAAGGCCCTGCGGAACGCCCTCTCGGTACTCAATCCGCGCGAGCGCCGCATCTTCGAGGCGCGCCGCCTGTCGGAGGATCCGATCACCCTGGAGGATCTGTCGACGGAATTCGGGGTCTCCCGCGAGCGCGTCCGCCAGATCGAGGTCCGCGCCTTCGAGAAGGTTCAGGAGGCCGTGAAGAAGAACCTGGCCGAGATCGAAACCTCGTCCGAAGCGGCAGTGTGATCCCCGCCCGCTAACCGTTTGAGCGAAAAAGCCGCGGGCGCACCCGCGGCTTTTCTATTGTGTCCGGCTCATCGCCACTGGGTGAAGGCGTCGTTGATCACCCGCTCGCCGCTGGGACCTTTCTCGAAGCTCAGGATGGCGCGCTGGCCCGAAGCCATGCGGACCGGGAGGTCGATCCAGTTGCGACGCACGAACAGCTCGGTGTTGCGCTCCACGTCGCTCGGCAGATTGGAAAGGCCGATCAGGAACAGGTTCTCGCGCACCGGCACGGGCAGCCCGGCAATCGGGGTGCCGCGGGCGGCCTCCTCGTTCTTGAACTGGAGCAGCCCGACGTCGCGGATCACCCGCCCGTTCTCGCCCTCGCGGGTCGTGAAAGTGAGCTCGACCGTGTGCGAAGCCGGGAGGGTGGCGTCGAGGTTGCGGCGCAGGACCATCTTCATGGTCAGGCCTGCATCGGGGATCTCCACATTGGCAGTCACGGCCCGCTCCAGCGCCTGGCCCTGGCCCGGGTTCACGTCCTCGAGACGCCAGACCACACGTCCCACCTGTGCTTTCGGCACCTGAGGATTGGCCGGATCCTCCTCGTAGAAGACGGATCGATGGGCGACGCCGATCTCCTGGCTCGGCGCCGGCGCGGTGGACGGAGGCGGAGCCTGCCCGCCGACCCGCTCCTCGATCTTGCCAGCCTCCGGGGCAGGTGCGGACGGCGCCTCGGCGACCGGGGCCTGCGGCGGCAGATCCTCCGGCCGATTGCGGTACATGAAGGCCATGACGGCGATGCCGGCGATCACGAGCGCCAGGACCACGCCCAGGACGATGGTGCGGGTGCGGCGGCTGCCCTGCATGCCGGGATGAGGACGGCTCTCGATCCGCGGCCGGGCCGCGGCGGCCTCCTCGAAGGCACCCGCTTCGATGTCGGTCGGCACGTCATCGGCCGGCTCCCGGTAGCTGGCGACGCCCGGCTCCTCGTCGGAGGCCATCCGGGCGCTCTGCCGAAGGATCGGGCTTCCCGGGGAAGACAAGGGAGCCTGGGGCTTGAAAGCAGGCGTGGGCGTGGGCGCCGACGCGTATTCGGCCTCCACCCGGGTGATGGCGGCGTCGAGGGAGATGCGCTCCTGATGGATCTCGTCCTCCGACAGGGGCGGATCGAGGGTGCGCAGTTGCCCGATGAGCGCGCTTCGCGCACGCTCGTAGACGGCGCGCCGCATCTCCGGCGACGGATCCGACAGGCCCTCGACGGCGCGGGCGATGAGTGGATAGTAATCTGCCATTGCGCTCCTGGGATGGCCCGGAGAACCCGCCTCGTCAACCCTCAAACGGGTTCTTCATGAGGATTGTGTCATCGCGCTCCGGCGAGGTGGACAGGACCGCAACCGGCGCCCCGATGAGCTCCTCGACGCGGCGGACATACTTGATGGCCTGCGCCGGCAGGTCGGCCCAGGAGCGCGCTCCCGCGGTCGATCCGCTCCAGCCCTCCATCTCCTCGTAGATCGGTTCGACCCTCGCCTGAGCGCCCTGGCTCGCCGGGAAGTAGTCGATGACCTGGCCGTCGAGGCGGTAGCCCACGCCGATCTTGATGGTTTCGAATCCGTCCAGGATATCGAGCTTGGTCAGCGCGATGCCGTCGATGCCGGAGGTGCGCACCGTCTGGCGCACGAGAGTGGCGTCAAACCAGCCGCAGCGGCGCTTGCGGCCCGTGACGACGCCGAACTCCCTGCCCTTCTGGCCGATCAGCTCGCCGGTCTCGTCGAAGAGTTCGGTCGGGAACGGCCCCTCGCCGACCCGGGTCGTATAGGCCTTGGCGATGCCGAGCACGTACCCCACCGCACCGGGCCCGAGGCCGGAGCCGGTCGCCGCCTGCCCGGCCACCGTGTTGGAGGAGGTGACGAAGGGATAGGTGCCGTGGTCCACATCGAGAAGCGCGCCCTGCGCGCCCTCGAACAGGATCCGCTTGCCGGCGCGGCGCTCCTCGTCCAGCAACCGCCAGACCGCGTCCATGTAGGGCAGCACCTTCGGGGCCACCGAGGCGAGCTCCTCGTAGATCGCCTCGGGAGCGAACTCCTCGAGGCCGAAGCCGCGGCGCAGGGCGTTGTGGTGCGTGAGCAGCCGGTCGATCTTGTCGCGCAGGGACGGCAGGTCGGCGAGGTCCATGAGGCGGATCGCGCGGCGTCCCGCCTTGTCCTCATAGGCCGGGCCGATGCCCCGCTTCGTGGTGCCGATCTTGGTGCCGGCGCTGCCGCTCTCGCGCAGCGCATCGAGCTCCCGGTGGATCGACAGGATCAGGGTGGCGTTCTCGGCGACACGCAGGTTGTCGCGCGTGATCTTCACGCCCTGCTCGGCCAGGCGCTCGACCTCGCCCGCAAGCGCGTGGGGGTCGAGCACGACGCCGTTGCCGATGACGGAGAGCTTGCCCGGGCGCACGACTCCGGACGGCAGGAGAGAGAGCTTGTAGGTGGTGCCGCCGATCACCAGGGTATGGCCGGCATTGTGCCCGCCCTGGAACCGCACGACCACGTCCGCCTGCTCGGACAGCCAATCGACGATCTTGCCCTTGCCCTCGTCGCCCCACTGGGCGCCTACGACAACCACGTTCGCCATCGCTCAAGCCTCACATGAAAAAACCCCGGCGCAAGGCCAGGGTCGGGGAAAACCTTGCAAATCCTCATGGTGGATCGAGCCCGAGAGGTCAAGGACGAACACGCGTTTTCCGCCGATGCCAGATGCACGATGTTCCACGCGGATCGGCGCAAAGGTATGGCGCCACGGCACGCGTCTTTGGGCCCGGAGCCGGAGCGACACCAAGGCTTGTGCAGTCGAGGGGGCGCGAGAGGCGATCCGGCTCGAAGCTGATGGTGGTGAGTGGAAGAGCCGGACGGCCCCTCGCGCACGGTTCTTTTAGGCGTGACAGGCGGCCATGGTCCGTCAGGCGCCACAGACGGACGCCGCCCCCTGGGCGGACGGGTCTGCGGCGGCTGCGATCCCGAGGCGGTGCCTGGGCCTCCCGCCCGATGCGGCTGCGTGACCGCATCGGCGGGACCGTGTCCGGCTCCACGGTCACGACGCCTCGCGAGCGCGCCCCTCGGTGAACCGGACAGCCACGATATAGCCTAGCTCGCACCAGCCGTCAAGAACAAAGTAAGAACAAAACCTCTGCCGTCAGTTATATCCGACCGTTCCGGTGCCCCGGGAACAACGGCGGCTGCGGCCAGAGCGGAGTACGAGACGCAAAAGAAAACCCCGGTGTTTCCACCGGGGTTTCCTCGACCGATCGGGTGAAGCCGATTAGAAGTCGCGCTGGACGCGGAAGCGGCCTTCCCAGCCCTGGGAGTCGCGGAAGCCGAGCGACGTGACCGGATCCACACCACG
>DASQMJ010000052.1:0-46385 GCA_035645535.1 Microvirga sp.
GGCCGCCGACGCGCAGGCAGGTTTCCGTGCCCGGGATGTAGAAGAAGCCTGCACCGTAGGTGGAGCAGACGCGAACGTACTCGACAGGCGCAGCCTTCTTGACGGGAAGATCCGCGGCCTGGGCGCTCACGACGGCGGCGAAACCCGTCACCGAACCGAGAACGAGGCTCTTAACGAGCTTCATGAAGTGTCTCCGAAATCGCTTTCGACGGGCTGATCCCCATCGAATGCAACAATACTCAAGCTCGTTTCGGAGACAATTCGCACCTACGCTCAAGTTTGGGGCAAGCGCATTCCATTTGCCCAAAAAGGCAGCATTTCAGAAGCGTCGCGTAAACTTCGCCGCATTCTGTGACATAATTCCAACAGCGCCTGCCGCTGCGGCGCTTCAATCGTCGAACCAGAAAGGATCCTCGTCCTTGCACCGGTAGACCGGGCATTGAGGCGTGTCCCGGGCCGGGACCCAGACGGGCTCGATGAACTCGTTGATCTGGCAGAAGCTGCGGTCGCGGACGTAGCGGTCGTATGTGTGGGCACCGGTGCCCAGCACCACGGCGCCTCGCGCGAACACGGTCTGCTGGATCTGGCCGCACGGCATGGCGGGCGTAAAGGGACGCGGCTGGGCCTGGGCTCCGCTCGCGGATGCCGCCAGGGCCAGGGCGAGAACGAACTTCTTCATGGACGTCGTTCCGGTTGAACAATCAGGCAAGTGCCTGACATGGCAACGCGGCAGGTCCGGCTTTGTTACGGCACCCGCCATCAGAGCATGGCCCGCACCCGGTGCGCCAGTTCCACGGCGCCGGCGTAGTCCGTCTTGCCGGACCCGAGCACGGGAATGCTGGCGACCAGGATGGCCTTCGGCACCCAGAGTTCGGGGAAGCCGTGATCGCGCGCATGGACCAGGAGCGCGTCCCGGTCCGCGTCGGGCTTGTCGGTGATCAGCACCAGCTGCTCGCCTTTTCGGGGATCCGGCAGGGCGACGACCACATGGTTGCAGTCGGGCCAGAGGCTCTGGACGACCACCTCGATGGCCGCAAGCGACACCATCTCCCCGCCGATCTTGGCGAAGCGCTTCGCTCGGCCCCTGATCGTCACCATGCCGTCGTCCACGGTAACGATGTCGCCCGTGTCATGCCATCCGCCCTCCGGCGGCGCGACCCCGCCAGGAGCATCCGGATCGAGATAGCCCTTCATGACGTTGGGGCCGCGCACGTGCAGCCGCCCGCCCTCTTGGATTCCCTCCACGGGTTCGAGGCGCCATTCGACGCCGGGCAGGAACGGGCCGGGTGAGCCGGGTCGGTTGCGGTGAGGCAGGCTGACGGTGATCACGGGCGAGCATTCGGTGGCACCGTAGCCTTCCAGGATCACGGTGCCGTGCCGGCCCCAGAGCCTGCGCGTCTCGTCCTTCACGCGCTCCGCCCCCGCGATCACGTAGCGGACGCTCGCCAGGTCGTTCTCTCCGGCCGCGCGGGCATAGCCCTGCAGGAAGGTGTCGGTCGCCAGCACGATGGTGGCGCGGGTGCCGGCGATCAGCTTCGGGATCTGCCGGTAGTGGAGCGGCGTCGGATAGAGCACCGACTTCATGCCGTTGAGAACCGCCGTCAGCAGCCCCGCCGTCAAACCGAAGGAGTGGAAGATGGGCAGCGGGTTGAAGAACACGTCGTCGGGCGTCAGCACGTCGCCCGCATGGGCCTTCACCTGATAGGCGTTCGCCACCAGGTTGGCATTGGAGAGCACGACGCCCTTCGGCTTGCCCTCCGAGCCCGAGGTGAACAGCACCACCGCCTCGTCGTCCGGGCCGGTCTTCGCCCCGGCGTGAACCCGCCGCGCCATCCAGGACTCGACGAGACCGCGGAGCTTGTCGAAGCTGGAGAGGGATGCCCTTACGTCCTCGAGCCAGAGGATCCGCCGCCCCTCCACGAGGGCGGCGACCACGTCGTCGAGCTTGCCCTGCTCGACGAAGCGGCGGGAGGTCACGATGGTGTCGATCCCGGCCAGCTCGCACGCCGCCTGCAGGTTCTTGATGCCGGCCGTGAAGTTCAGGAAGGCCGGCACCCGGCCGAAGGCATTGAGGGCGAACAGGGTGACGGCGATGCCCTGCACGTTGGGCAGGAGCACGCCGACCCGCTCGCGGGGGCGGGTGAGCCCGGCGAGCTTGCGGCCGAGCACCAGGGCGCCGAGCCCGAGGCGCCCGTAAGTTACCGGCTGCCGCTCCAGATCCTCCAGGGCGACCTTGTTGCGGCCGAACCGGTCGCGCGCGTCGAGAAGGGCGCCGAAGAGGGTCTTGCGCGCCGATGCGCTGTCGAAGTCGGCCCCCGCGCCCGTCTGGATCATGGAGCCACTACCCCGCCGAGCCTTCGCGGATCGGCGCCTGATAGGCGAGGCCCATGTCCCACGGGAAGTAGATCCAGGTGTCCTGGCTGACCTCGGTCACGAAGGTGTCGATGAGCGGCCGGCCGGCGGGCTTCGCGTAGACGGCGGCGAAATGGGCGTCGGGCAGCATGTCGCGGACGATCTTTGCGGTCTTGCCGGTGTCGGTCAGATCGTCGATCACCAAGACGCCCTTGCCGGTTCCGTCGCCGAGCGCCTTGATGGCAGGCGCGATGTCCTTGAGCACCATCAGCTCGCCCTGGTTCTTGTAGTCGTGGTAGCTCGCGATGCAGACGCTCTCGATCAGCCGCACGTCGAGCTCGCGCGCCACGATGGCGGCGGGCACGAGGCCGCCACGGGTGATGCAGACGATGGCCTCGAATGGACCGGCGGAGGCCAGACGCCAGGCGAGCGCCCGGCAGTCGCGGTGAAACTGGTCCCAGGAGACGGGAAAGGCTTTCGGAGAGGTCGGTGACATCGGCTTGCTCTGGTTGGATATTCTAGGTCGGAGTCGACGGTCTCAAAGGGGCGCCCGGTCGCCCTTGAGGCGGCGGAGGAGGTCCTGCACGGCCGCGGCCGTGACGGCCACCGCGGCGGGATCCTTTCCCCGGACGACGATCTGGTTGCGGAACCCGCTGGTGGTGAACGACGGATAGGATCCGATCGACACGCCCTCGTGCGACGAGGCGATCTCGGAGAGGCCCGCCGCATAGATGCCCTCGGCCAGCCCCTCCGCGTCGATGGTTTCGGCGATCATCCGCGCGCCGGTCTCCAGGGTCGGGGCGATGTTGTCGAGCATGGCCTGCATGATCGACGGCACGCCCGCCATGACGAACACGTTGCCGAGCCGGAATCCCGGCGCCTTCGAGATCGGGTTCTCGATGAGGTCGGCCCCATGGGGGATCCGCGCCATGCGCAGGCGCGCCTCGTTCAGCTCGCCCGGCTGGTAGCGTTCCTGGAGCATGGCGACCGCCCGGGGATCGTGGTCGATGCCGACGCCGAAGGCCTTCGCGATGCAGTCGGCCGTGATGTCGTCATGGGTCGGGCCGATGCCGCCGGTGGTGAAGAGATAGGTGTAGCGCCCGCGCAGGGCATTGACCGCCGCGACGATCTCCTCCTCCACGTCCGGCACGATCCGCACCTCGCGCAGATCGATCCCGATATTGGTGAGATACTCGGCGACGTAGCCGATGTTCTTGTCCTTGGTGCGCCCGGTCAGGATCTCGTCCCCGATGACGAGAAGGGCGGCGGTAACGGAAACGGCCATGCGCAGCGATCCCTTTTTGCGGCCTTTAGCGCCGGTTGCGGCAATTCACAAGCAAGGCTTCGGTTGAACCCATGGCTTCTCCCCTGCTACGGAGCCGTTCTTCTTTCAACGACGGATCCCCATGCGTTTCCAGGAACCCCTGCTCGAAGGCCGGCTCGTCGAGCGATACAAACGTTTTCTCGCCGATGTCGTTCTCGCCGACGGGGAGCTGGTGACGGCCCACTGCGCCAATCCGGGCGCCATGATGGGCCTGAAGGAGCCAGGCAGCCGGGTCTATCTCTCCCGCGCCGGCAATCCGGCCCGCAAGCTCAGGTACAACTGGGAATTCGTCGAGGTGCCCGCCGGCGGCGGCCCGCACCAGCTCATCGGCATCAATACCTCGCGCCCCAATCTCCTGGTGGCCGAGGCTCTGCGCGAGGGCAGGCTGGCGCCCTTCTCCGGTTACGACCGGGTCCGCCCGGAGGTGAAGTACGGCCGCAACAGCCGCGTCGACTTCCTGCTGGAGAAGGACGGGGAACCGCCCTGCTATCTCGAGGTGAAGAACTGCCACCTCATGCGCGAGGCGGGCTTCGCGGAGTTCCCCGACTGCGTTGCGGCCCGCAGCGCCAAGCACCTCTACGAGCTCGCCGACATGGCTGCGGCAGGTGCGAGGGCCGCCCTCGTCTACGTGATCCAGATGGACGCGGAGCGCTTCGACGTCGCCCGAGACATCGACCCGGCCTACGACAGGGCCTTTCGCCACGCCCTCGCGGCGGGGGTCGAGTCCTATGCCTATGTCTGCCGGATCACCACGGAGGAGGTCGTCATCGACCGGCCGGTGCCCATCGTGACGCCACGGTGAGACAGGGCGTCAGTCCGGCCGCAGGAACAGCACCATCAGGGCCTCGTCGGCATAACCGTCCGGCCCCTTGAGCGCCCGCGGCTCCACACCGTAGGTCTCGAAGCCGAGCCTCCGGTAGAGGGCGATGGCGGCGGCGTTGTCCGTCACGACCGCGAGGGTGAGCTGTTCCACGAGACCGCGCGCATGGGCGACGAGGGCCTCCATCAGGGCCGCCCCGCCCCCCTGCCCCCGAGCCTCTGGCTCGACATAGAAGCCCCAGACGAGGCCCTTGTGGCGGTCCTTCGGGCCCGTCTCCTGCTTGAAGCCGACCATGCCGACGATGCGGGAGCCCGCATAGGCGCCGAAGACCGCCGAGCTTTCCAGCCTCTCGGCGAACTCGGCCAGGGTCCGGCCTTCCTCCACCGCAAGGACGGACCCGAACGCCTCCGGCGCCGTCCGGAGCGCCTTGAGGCGAATGGTCCGGCAGTCCTCGGCATCGGCGGGGGTGAGGCGGCGGATTTCGATGGGCGGCATGGGAAATGCCTCTCGGAGGAAGCGGAGGGAGGCGAACCCGTGTCCTCACGCCTTCTCGAACACCAAGTTGAGCCGGGTCTGGAGGATAAGCCTGTAGCCGTGGCTCTTGAGGAGCTTGGGCAGATCGATCTGCCACTGCCCCCGCCCATCCTCGATGACGAGGAGGGAGGGGTGGAGCGACGCTGGAGCATCGCGGAAGAAGGGATCGAGGATCAGGTCCTCGGCCCCCTCCACGTCGAGCTTGATGGCGTCGACATGGTCGAAGCCCTCGCGCCGCAGCAGGTCGAGAAGGGTCACGGCCGGCACGCGCAGGGTGTCGGACTGGCTCGAGCCGACGATCTTGACGCTCGATTCGCCCCTGTTCCTGGGGTCGAGGAAGAGAGTGAGCTCTCCGGTCTTGTCCGCGACCGCACAGGCCACCGCCTTGACCGTTCCGAAGGGGTTCTGGCGGATGTTGTAGGTCAGCCGATCGAAGATCTCCGGCTGCGGCTCGAGGGCCAGGATGCGGGCACCGGCTCCGGCGCGGGATGCGACGTAAAGGGAATACCATCCCACGTTCGCGCCGATATCGATGAAGGTGAACCGGTCGGAGATCCGCTTCTCCAGCACCGCGAGTTCCTGCGGGTCGAAATATTGCGGCGTGAAGAGGATGCGCTTCTCGCAGATGTTGTTGTAGGGATAAAGTCTCATCCGGATCCCGTAGGTCTCCAGGTCGACGGGTTCCCGCTTCATGAATCCCAGCGCGACACGGCGCAGCATCATGGCCATTCGCCGGGCGGCCCACCCCTGGGGCAGCGCTCTGGTACGCTCGATCGCCCACTGGGCGAAGCCGGTAGGCGCGAGGGCGCCGAAGGGACGAAGATCGTTCATTATCCAAGGAATCCAAAGCCGACGAACCGGGGTGGCCGTCGGGCGTGGTCATGACACCCTCCGCCTCCAATCGCAAGACGGGGCTGCCCCGCACGCGGCTCTCCGCAACCGGATCTTGCTTGCGTCGGACGCGGCAATCCTTACATTCCCAGTAACCCTCAAGGATTCATGATGACCGACACCGACGTGATGGAGCGCAAGCGGGCCTCCGAGATCCCGCTTCACGGCCCGGAGGCCTTCGAGGCCATGCGCAAGGTGGGCCGGCTGACCGCCGAATGCCTCGACCTGCTCGCCGAGCACGCCAAGCCCGGCGCGACCACCGACTTCCTCGACAGGCTTGCCTTCGAATTCATCCGGGACCACGGCGCCTACCCGGCCTGCCTGCATTACCGCGGCTACACCAAGACGATCTGCACCTCGATCAACCATGTGGTCTGCCACGGCATCCCCAACGACAAGCCCCTGCGGGACGGAGACATCGTCAATATCGACGTGACCCTGATCCTCGACGGCTGGCACGGCGATTCGAGCCGCATGTACTACATCGGCGACGTGCCCCGCCGGGCGCAGCGCCTGTGCGAGATCACCTACGAATGCCTGCTGCGCGGCATCGCGGCGGTTCGTCCCGGGGCGTCCACCAACGATATCGGCGCGGCGATCCAGTCCTACGCGGAGGCCGAGCGCTGCTCGGTCGTGCGGGACTTCTGCGGCCACGGTGTCGGCCGGGTGTTCCACGACGCGCCGACCATCCTCCATTACGTGGAGCCGGCCTACAATGTGGAGCTGAAGCCCGGCATGATCTTCACCATCGAGCCGATGATCAATCTCGGCCGCCCTCAGGTGAAGGTGCTCTCCGACGGCTGGACCGCCGTGACCCGCGACCGCTCCCTTTCGGCCCAGTTCGAGCATACGGTCGGCGTGACCGAAACCGGCGTCGAGGTCTTCACCTACTCGCCCAAGGGCTACGACAAGCCGCCGTTCAACGTCGCCTGAAGCAGAGTCCGCCCCACCTACCGCGCCTTTCCGGCTAGGGGGCCAGACGAGGCTTCCGAGGATCTCGATCGGCACGCCTTGCCGCCCGACGAGCTTGGCCGACCGCCCTTACGCGGGATCGAGCAGCCGCGGCCCTGGCCCCTGTTCCGACAATTCGTCGAACGGGTTGCGCAATGGGCACGCGGCCGTCGAGAGGCATCCGCAGCCGATGCAGTCGTTGAGCTGGTCCCGCAGCCGGGTAAGCCTGGCGATGCGGTCGTCCAGATCCGCCTTCCACTTGGCCGAGAGCCTGCTCCAGTCCGCAGCCGTCGGCGTGCGCCCGTCGGGCAGCTCCGACAGGGCCTTATGGATCTCCGCGAGCGGAATGCCCGTCCGTTGCGCCACCTTGATGATCGCCACCCGTCGCAGAACTTCGCGCGGATAGCGCCGCTGGTTCCCCTGGCTGCGCGTGCTCCGGATCAGCCCCTTGGCCTCGTAGAAATGCAGCGTCGAGACCGCCACGCCGCTCCGTGCGGCGACCTCGCCTACCGTGAGCTCGCGGCTGATCTTGGCCGGGTCGATCCTGCCCATGAAATTCTCCTTGACCTCAAGTTTACTTGAGGTTCTATCACCGTGCCTCCATCGGCAACAAGCATGGAGAGCAAAGCCCATGAACAACCTGATCAAGGTGGCGCTGATTTACGGCAGCACCCGCGAGGGCCGCTTCTGCGACACCGTCGCAAACTGGACCGCGGAGGAGATCTGGAGCAGGAACGACTTCACCCTGGACCTGATCGACCCGGCCGAGCTGGGTCTGCCGCCCCGCAATGGCGGCGCAGACGAGGCGGCCCTCACGGACCTCAGAAGGCGCCTCGAAGCGGCCGAGGCATTCGTCGTCGTCACCCCGGAGTACAACCGCGGCTATCCGGCCGCTCTCAAGTTCCTGATCGACTCAGCCTATGAGCCCTGGCAGGCAAAGCCGGTGGCCTTCGTGTCCTACGGCGGAATCTCCGGAGGCCTGCGGGCGGTCGAGCAGCTGCGGCTCGTCTTCGCCGAGCTTCACGCTGTGACGATCCGCGACAGCGTGAGCTTCGCCAACGCCTGGAACAGGTTCGATGACAAGGGCCGCCTGATCGATCCGGAGGATGCCCGCAAGGCCATGGCCACCATGCTGTCGCGCCTGCACTGGTGGGCGAGGGTCCTGCGGGACGCGCGGAATGCCGCTCCCTATGGCGAGGTGGCGGCATGAAGCCGGTCGATCCTTCCCAGGTTGCGGCTTCGGTCGTCCCGTCAGGTCCGTCGGTCCGCCCCGGCGCCGGGCGTCGGCTCGGATCGCCGGCCGGCACTGCCACGCTCCTCTTTGTGAGCGCGCTCACGATCATGTCGGCAGCGGCGATTGCTCCGGCACTGCCGGCCATCGAGTCCAATTTTCGCGCCGACGCTGACGCCCCCCTGCTGACCCGGCTGCTGATCACCATGCCGGCTCTCGTGATCGCGCTCGTGGCTCCCGTCGCCGGGAGCCTCACGGATCGCGTGGGCAGGCGGCGGGTTCTGATCGGCGCCGTTCTTCTCTACGGCGCCGCCGGCACATCGGGCCTCGTGCTCGAGACGCTGTATGGCCTCCTGATCGGCCGCGCCCTGCTCGGAGCAGCCGTGGCCGGGATCATGACGGCATCGACCGCTCTTGTGGGAGATCTTTATTCCGGATCCGACCGCGATCGCTTCATGGGCCTGCAGGCCGCCTTCACCGGTGCGGGAGGCCTCGTGTTCATGACGGCCGGAGGGCTCCTGGCCGAGGCGAGCTGGCGCATGCCCTTCGCGATCTACGGACTTGCCTTCGTCCTGCTGCCGGTAGTCATCCTGACCCTCCACGAGCCGCAGCGCACCGGCCAAGGGCCGATACAGGCGGCGACGGCGGAACGCGGGACACGCGTTCCCTGGCTGCCCACGACCGCATTGTTTCTCACGGCGGCATTCAACAGCGTGATCTTCTATCTCATCCCGACGCAGCTCCCGTTCTACCTGCATACCCTGGGCGTCGGCTCGCCCGGCATCGTCGGACTGACGATCGGGGTCTTCAATCTCTCCATCGCGGCCGCGTCCCTGGGGTATGGCCGGATCCGGGGCCTGATCGGGCTCCTCGGTACGTTCGGCCTCGGCTTCGGCCTCATGGCCCTGGGCTATGGTCTCGTCGCGACCGCCGAGTCCCATTCGCAGGTGCTGGTCGGACTCGTAGTCACGGGCGTCGGAATGAGCGGTGTCATGCCGGGGCTCATGGCGGGCGCGATGACGATCGCGCCTCCGGCGGCTCGCGGGCGCGTCGCCGGCGGACTGACCGCCAGCATCTTCCTTGGCCAGTTCCTGTCGCCGCTGGTCAGTCAGGCCTGGATCACATGGTTCGGCTACGCCGCCGCCTTCCGCGACATGGGCCTCCTTCTCGCGGCAGCCGCCTTGGCAGCGATCACTCTGGCAGGGTGGGCGGCAGGGCGGCGCCTGAAGCCTCGGTCCGGCCAGGACTGAGACGTCGCCCAGCAGCCACCCGGGGGAAAGGGCCCGCCACACCCGAAGCGGCTTGACACCGACGCCTGACGCCGCTTCAAACCACGATGCAACGATGTATCGGTTCGCGGCAGCACAGAGGGCACAGGCGGGCATGAGCGGCGACGGGGCTCCCCATTATTACGGCCATCGCGACCGGCTGCGCGCTCGGTTCGTGCAGGTCGGGGGCGATGCACTGCCGGATTACGAACTCCTGGAACTGGTCCTGTTCCGGCTCATCCCACGCCGGGACGTGAAGCCCATCGCCAAGGAGCTTCTCAGGCGGTTCGGCACTTTCGCCGAGGTGCTGGCGGCCCCGCCTGCCCGGCTCATGGAGGTGGATGGAATCGGCGAGAATGTCGTGACCGACCTGAAGGTGGTCGAAGCCGCCGCCCGCCGCCTCGTGAAGGGCGACGTGGCCAAGCGCCAGGTCCTGTCCTCCTGGGCCTCGGTGATCGACTATTGCCGCGCCGCCATGGCATTCATGGACAAGGAGCAGTTCCGCCTGCTCTTCCTCGACAAGCGCAACGGCCTCATCGCCGACGAGGTGCAGCAATCGGGCACCGTCGACCACACGCCCGTCTATCCGCGCGAGGTGGTGAAGCGGGCGCTGGAGCTCTCCGCCTCGGCATTGATCCTGGTGCACAACCACCCGTCCGGCGACCCGACCCCCTCGCCCGCCGACATCAAGATGACTCGGGAGATCATGGAGATCGCCAAGCCTTTGGGGATCATCGTCCACGACCACATCATCGTCGGCCGCGAGGGGCATGCCAGCCTGAAGGGGCTGAAGCTGATATGAAGAGGCCTGGAGAAACTCAGAGCGGTTGAAGCGCAGGCGCGCCATGTTATGATCCACCTAGAGGAGGTGACACCGCCTTCCCCTTCCGTGGGAGACCGGGCTTACGCCCGATCCCCCTTCGCCTTACCTGATGATCAGGATGATCTCCCTGCCAAGGAACCTGATCGACAGGACTAGTTCGGAAGTTTCATGCGGTGTCACCTCCTTTCGGCTGTCGGGCACGAACGCCCGACATCCTTCTCCTAACACCGCCGATTCTTCTCACAAAGATACGATGTAGCATTGTTGCTGCCGCCCTGCGCAGGAACTTCCTAGAGCAGCGTGTCGATACCCGACAGGATCGCGTAGACGAAGCCGAGGCTCAGGGTCAGGCCGACGGTGCCGATGATCAGGCCGCCGAGCACTACCAGCCCGTCGCGCTCCACCAGTCCCAGGCCCACGAGGCAGACCGAGAGCCCGAGCGGGATCTGCCCGACGAAGGGCGGGGCAAAGAGGAGCCCGAGCGCCAGGATGAGGATGACGGCGCCCATGAGCCGCATGGCGATGGGCGTCTCAAGGAAGGTCATCCGGGGCCGGGACACCCGCTCCAGGCGGCGGAAGGCCGGCATGGCGCGCCCGACGGCACGCTCCACGTCCGTCTGGGCGATGGAGCGGTTCAGCAGGCTGCGGGGCAGCCAGGGGCTCGGCCGGCCGAAGACGATCTGGATTGCCACGAGCGCCAGCAGCAGGCCGCAGACCAGTGGGATGGGTGGCGGCATGGGAAGGCAATTCGGCAGCCCGAGGAGCACCACCAACAAGGCGAAGGCCCGGTCCTGGAGCACGGCCATGATGTCTCGGACCGTCAGACGCTCGCCCGGCTGGGATGCGAGCGCGGCCAGGATCTGGGAGGTACGCGCGTTGGAAAACAAGGAGCCCCGACAGGTTCAAGGATGCTCGAGATAGGCCTCTCTACCCGAGTTGGGCGGCGGGGCCAAGCCCGGCAACGGGTTGCCGGGCCGGTAGCCGTCAATGCAGATTGATCTCGCCGTCGACGGTCCGGATCTCGGCGGGCCGGATCAGGCGGGCATGGGTGACGGTGACGGAATGGAGCGGCCCGGCGAGCTCCCGCTGCCAGAAATGGAGGAACTCGAGCAGGACCGGAAAATCCGGAGCGAGGTCGTAGTCCTGCCAGATATAGGTCTGCAGGAGGGTGGGATGGTCGGGCATTCGATAGAGAATGTTGGCTGTCGTCAGCCCATAGCCTTCCAGCTGACGGATGAAATCCTTCGATGCCATGCAGCCTCCTCGTCAAGCGGGCCGGACCGTCCCTCCAGGGCGTCCCGGCCGAACAACCGGGGCGATCATCGCCCTTCGTAAGGCTAAGTCTCAGCGGTGTTCCGGGTTCCCCTCCCGGGGTTGACGATGGTGAGAGCGCGTCTCGCCAAGTAAAGTCCCTCGTGAAGACTTGCCTATCGACTATTGAGAGTTTTCCTCGCCCATCGTATTGCCTAGCATTCGGGCTGGATGGGCAGAATGAAGATGCATCGGGGGCTTTTTCGACGCTGGGCGATCGCGGGCGCCGCTGTCATGGCGGTTTCCGCCTGCGCCATGTCCGTGGACAACACCCCGATCAACGAGCCCCTCGTGAACGTTGCGGACCAGGGCGGCTGGCCGCTGGGTCCCGACCAGTTCGGCTCCACGGTCGTCGGCGTCGCCTTCTCGGGCGGTGGCATGCGCGCTTCCGCCTTCTCCTATGGGGTGCTGAGCGAGCTCGATCGCTACCACATGGAGACGGAGCGAGGGCAGACCCGGCTCACGGACATGATCGACCTCGTATCAGGCGTGTCCGGCGGCTCCGTCACGGCCGCCTATTTCGGCCTGAAGGGCCGGGAGGGTCTTCCGGAATTCCGGCATCGCTTCCTGGAGCGGAATGCCGAGCAGGGCTTCGACACGGACGTCTCCCTCGGCAACGTCCTGCGCATCGTCGAGGACGGAGGCGTCAACGACCGCTCCAAGTTCCCGCGCTGGCTCGACGAGAACCTGTTCGACGGCGCCACCTACGCGGACCTCTTCGCCCGCAAGCGTCCGCTGGTCTGGATCTCGGCATCGGACATCTACAGCCGCGTGCCCTTCGTGTTCGAGCCGATCACCTTCAGCATCCTGTGCAGCGACCTCGGCAAGGTGCGCCTGTCCGAGGCGGTCGCCGCCTCCGCCGCGGTGCCGGGCCTGTTCATCCCGATGAACGTCGAGAACTTCGGCGGGGCCTGCGGCAGCAAGGTGCCGCAATGGTACCAGCGCGGCATCGCCGACCCCACGGCCCCCGCGACGCTCAGGGCCAGCGCCGCCGCGGTGATGCGCTATCGGGCCGACCCGGAGCGATTCCGCTACGTGAAGCTCCTCGACGGCGGACTGACGGACAATTTCGGCATTCATTCGCTGGCGGTCGCGCGCACCAACCGCGACCGACCCTACATGCCGATGACGGCCGAGCAGGCCGTAAGGGTCAAGCGCCTCCTGTTCCTCGTGGTCGATGCGGGCCGGGACCCTGCCGGCAACTGGCCCCGCCACCTCGCCTCTCCCTCGGGCTTCGAGCTTGCAGGCGTGGTGACGGACGCGGCGATCGATTTCGGCGTGTACAAGGGCTACGACTACTTCACCACCATCATGCGGGACTGGCAGGACGACCTGCGGCGCTGGCGCTGCTCCCTGTCCGATGCTGAGGTCGTAAAGCTGCGCGGCACCCTCAGCGGATGGAACTGTGCCGAGCTGACCTTCACCGTCGGCCGCGTGTCCTTCGAGGACGCCGGACCCGAGCTGAAGGACCAGCTCGACAAGGTGCCGACCCGGTTCAAGCTCGACCCGCAGACTCTCGAGACCGTCATCAGCGCCGGCGAGACCGCCCTGCGCAACAACCCGGTTTTCCGCTCGTTCATCCGGAAGGGTCCGAGACGGGCGCTCACCGCATCCCTAGACTCTGAGAGCCGGGCAGGCCGGTAGCCCAACCGCCATAAGGATCACCGCGGATGCGGTTCGCCTTCGCAGGCATCGATTTTCTCGGGGATGTCTTCGAAACCCTGCTGGCCAAGGGCTGGGAGCCGGTCAAACTCTTCAGCCGGCCCTGCGACGGCATCTACGACTTCAACGAGAGCACGGTCGCCCGGGCCCGGGCCTTAAGGGTGCCGGTCCAGTTCTCGCGCATCTCCCCGGCGGATCTGGCGAACCTCAAAGCGCTGCGCTGCGAGGCGCTCGTCGTGGCCGGATATCCTTGGCTCATCAAGGGTTGGGAGGCCCATCTGCCGTATGGGGTCAACTTCCACCCCTCGCCGCTCCCGGTCGGGCGCGGCCCCTATCCGCTGTTCCAGGCCATCCTCGACGGCCTTCCGGAATGGGGCGTGACGGCTCACGTCCTGGAGCCCTCCTTCGACACGGGCCCCATCATAGCCCAGGAACTCTTCCCCCTCGCCCCGGATGAGAACCACGACCTGCTGCTCGCCCGGTGCCAGATCTCCGCCAAGCGTATCGCGGCGGTCCTGGCGGACGACCTGCCCCGGCTCTGGTCCGAGGCGAAGCCCCAGGGACCCGGCACCTATTGGCCGCGCATGACGCAGGTTCAGCGCACCCTCGACTGGACCAGGAGCGTGCACGAGGTCCTGCTGACGATCCGCACCTTCGGGTCCATCGAGACCTTCGCGCAGGTCTCCTCCCGCTACATCTACGTCTGGGAGGGAAGCGGCTGGGAGGAGTCGCACAGCTACGCGCCGGGCACGCTCGTCCACAAACACCGTCGGCACCTCGTCGTGGCCGTCCGCGACGGCTTCGTCCAGCTCACAGGCTGGAGCCCCTATGCGCCGAAGGGGCCGCGCCAGGACCGGGAATAGCCTTGGTCCTCAGAACTCGTGGTAGAGCCGGTCCCGGTAGATCAGGGCAGGCCGTCTCTCGCCCAGCCGGACGGCGACGATCTCGCCGATGATCACGTGGTGGGTCGCGACGATCCGGGCCTCGCCGAGACGGCAGTCGAAGGCGACGAGGCTCGAGGTCAGGAAGGGCGAGCGGGTCTCCAGCGTCTCCCAACGCCCGAGGGAGAAACGATCCTTCCCATGAAGGTCCATGCGCCCGGCGAAGGCATCCGCCACGGCCATGTCCGCGGCGCTGAGGGCGTTGACGCAGAAGACCCCGTTGGCCAGGAGCGCCTGGGCCGAGCGCCCGGCCGTGTTCACGCAGACCAGGAGCGATGCCGGGCTGTCGGTGACTGGAGTGACGGCGGTGGCCGTGAAGCCGGCGCGCCCAGCCGGTCCATCGGTCGTGACCACGTACACGGTCGCGGCGACGCGGCTCATGCCCTCGCGGAAAAGAATCGCATCGGGTCCGGCGGCGCCGGTGGCGGAATCGGGGAAAGGCTGCTTCTTCAACATCTGGATCGGGAAAAGCCTCTCCCACCCTTTTTCGCAGAGCACAAGGTCATCAAAGAGGCATATGGTCGTCGATGCCTATTTTGAAAGCGGCCTCCGGCCAGACTTTGGACTTCGGCGGGATCAGCCGGGCTGATAGGAAACTTAACAGAACGTTGTCGAACGGTATCGTGTTTGCTAGAGACACCTCACCTTAGGTCCGGCTTGGCCTCGATCATGCATCGTGCTTTGCTGGGTTTTCCCAAGAACGACCCCATCCAGAGGGGCAAGGGTAGGACATGGAAATTTTTGTGCAGCAGCTCATCAACGGGCTGACGCTGGGGTCGATCTACGGCCTCATCGCAATCGGCTACACGATGGTGTTCGGCATCATCGGCATGGTGAACTTCGCCCACGGCGACGTCTTCATGCTCTCCGCGTTCATCGCGCTCATCTTCTTCCTTCTCCTGACCACGTGGCTCGGGATCTCTTCGGTGGTGCTGGCACTGTTCATCGTGCTCATCATCGCGATGATCCTGACCTCCCTGTGGGGCTGGACGGTCGAGCGCATCGCCTATCGGCCCCTGCGCGGCTCCTTCCGGCTCGCGCCGCTGATCTCGGCCATCGGCGTCTCCATCTTCCTGTCGAACTTCGTGCAGGTCGCGCAGGGCGCCCGCAACAAGCCCACCCCTCCCATGGTCGGTGACGTGATCGTGCTGTTCCAGGGCGCGAGCGGCTACAACGTGGCCCTCTCCTATAAGCAGATCATCATCATGGCCGTGACCGCGGTTCTGCTGACGATCTTCTGGTATGTGGTCCAGAAGACATCCCTCGGCCGCGCCCAGCGCGCCTGCGAGCAGGATCGCAAGATGGCGGCCCTGCTCGGCATCAACGTGGACCGGACGATCTCTCTCACCTTCGTCATCGGCGCCGCCCTCGCGGCCGTCGCCGGGACCATGTATCTGCTGTATTATGGCGTGGTGAGCTTCAGCGATGGCTTCGTGCCCGGCGTGAAGGCCTTCACCGCGGCGGTCCTGGGCGGCATCGGCTCGCTGCCGGGCGCCGTCCTCGGAGGGCTGATCATCGGTCTCATCGAGACATTCTGGTCGGCTTACTTTTCGATCGAGTACAAGGACGTGGCTGCCTTCTCGATCCTCGCCATCGTCCTGATCTTCATGCCTTCCGGCATCCTCGGACGGCCTGAAGTCGAGAAGGTTTGAGGAGCCTGAAGCCCATGAACGCTCCTTCCATCACCACGAGCTCGGCGCAAAGCCCGGCCGTGCCGACCCGCTTCGACCTCGCGGCAGCCTTGAAGGACTCCGCCAAGGCCGCCCTGATCACCCTCGGCCTGTCGATCCCGATCCTGGCCTACAGGACCGACCAGAGCGGTGCCGACCTGTTCCTGACGCCCCGTTGGGGCCTCGTGGCAACCGTCTGCGCCATCGTGTTCGGCCTGCGGCTCGTGATCCACGCCTTCACGGCCACCAAGGCCTATCGCGAAGCCATTCCCAGCCCGCGGCAGGCGACGGAGGCGGTCCATGCGGAGCCGAGCGCGTACCAGAAGGTCTCGCGCTTCGGCATCCCGTTCTTCCTGGGCGTCGCCCTGACCTTCCCGATCCTGATCTACCTGATCCAGGGCGGCCTCAACGAGTCCCGCTACTGGATCGACCTAGGCATCCTGATCCTCACCTACGTGATGCTCGGCTGGGGCCTGAACATCGTGGTGGGCCTCGCGGGCCTGCTGGACCTCGGCTACGTGGCCTTCTACGCGGTCGGCGCCTATTCCTACGCGCTGCTCTCGACCACCTTCGGGCTGTCGTTCTGGATCTGCCTGCCGCTGGCCGGCATCCTGGCGGCGTTCTGGGGCATCATCCTCGGCTTCCCGGTCCTGCGCCTGCGTGGCGACTACCTGGCCATCGTGACACTCGCCTTCGGCGAGATCATCCGTCTCGTCCTCATCAACTGGGTGGACCTGACCAACGGCGGCGCGGGCATCTCGTCGATCCCGCGGGCGACCTTCTTCGGCATCCCGTTCACTGCGGGCGAAGGCGGCTTCGCGGACACGTTCGGCCTCGAATTCAACGGTATGCACAGGATGATCTTCCTGTACTACCTCATCCTGGCGCTCGCGCTGCTGACCAACTTCGTCACCATGCGCCTGCGCAAGCTGCCCGTCGGCCGCGCGTGGGAGGCCCTGCGCGAGGACGAGATCGCCTGCCGGTCGCTGGGCATCAACACCACGAACACGAAGCTGACGGCCTTCGCCATCGGCGCCATGTTCGGCGGCTTCGCCGGCTCCTTCTTCGCGGTCCGCCAGGGCTTCGTCTCCCCGGAAAGCTTCAACTTCCTGGAATCGGCGATCATCCTGGCTATCGTGGTGATGGGCGGCATGGGGTCCCAGATCGGCGTGGCGATCGCCGCCATCGTGCTGGTCGGCGGCCCCGAGATCCTGCGCAACCTGACCTTCCTCCAGTCGGTCTTCGGGGCGGGCTTCGATCCCAACGAGTACCGCCTCCTGCTCTTCGGCCTGGGCATGGTCGCCATGATGGTGTGGCGTCCGCGGGGCCTCATCTCGGAGCGCCAACCCTCAGTGATCTTGAAGGAGCGCAAGGCCATTTCCGGCTCGCTCGTGAAGGAAGGACACGGCTAATGCGCTGGCTTCAGGACCCCATCCTCGACGTACAGCATCTGACGATGCGCTTCGGCGGCCTCGTCGCCATCAACGACCTCTCCTTCCAGGCCGGTCGCGGCGACATCACCGCCCTCATCGGGCCGAACGGGGCAGGCAAGACGACGGTCTTCAACTGCATCACCGGTTTCTACAAGCCGACGGAGGGCATGCTCGCCCTGCGCAAGCCCGACGGTTCGCACCTGCTCCTGGAGCGGCTGCCGGGCCACAACATCAACTGGAAGGCCAAGGTCGCCCGCACCTTCCAGAACATCCGCCTGTTCTCCGGCATGACCGTGCTGGAGAACCTGCTGGTGGCCCAGCACAACCCGCTGATGATCTCTTCCGGCTTCACATTCCTGGGCGTGCTCGGGATCGGCGGCTACCGGGCCGCAGAGCGGGAGGCCATCGAGCGGGCGAAGTTCTGGCTGGAGAAGACCCGCCTGATCCACCGGGCCGACGACCCGGCCGGCGACCTTCCCTACGGCGACCAGCGTCGGCTGGAGATCGCCCGCGCCATGTGCACGGACCCGCTCCTGCTCTGCCTCGACGAGCCGGCAGCCGGCCTCAACCCGCGCGAGTCCCTGGAGCTGAACCAGCTCCTGCTGTCTATCCGCAAGGACCACGGCACCTCGATCCTGCTCATCGAGCACGACATGTCGGTGGTGATGGAAATCTCGGATCACGTTGTCGTGCTCGACTACGGCACCAAGATCGCGGACGGCACGCCGTCCGACGTGAGGAACGACCCGAAGGTCATTGCCGCCTATCTCGGCGTGGCCGACGAGGAAGTGGAGAAGGTCGAAGCGGAGATCGGCGCATGAGCACCGCTGGAGCAACCACCATGCAGGCCCCCCAGACGGTCCCGGCGACGGGCCGCCAGCCGCTGCTCAGCGTGCGCGGCGTCAAGACCTATTACGGCAACATCATCGCCCTCAAGGGCGTGGACATGGACGTCCACGAGGGCGAGATCGTCACGCTGATCGGCGCCAACGGCGCCGGCAAGTCGACGCTGATGATGACGATCTTCGGCAATCCCCGGGCCCGGGAGGGCACGATCACCTATGCGGGGCGCGACATCACCAAGATGCCGACCCACGAGATTGCCCAGCTCTCCATCGCCCAGTCGCCGGAAGGGCGGCGCATCTTCCCGCGCATGACCGTGTACGAGAATCTGCAGATGGGCGCGGCGATCAACAAGTTCGCCCATTTCAACCAGGATCTGGAGCGGGTCTGCACCCTGTTCCCGCGCCTGAAGGAGCGCCTGCAGCAGCGCGGCGGCACCCTCTCGGGCGGCGAGCAGCAGATGCTGGCCATCGCCCGGGCCCTGATGAGCCGCCCGAGGCTCCTCCTCCTGGATGAACCCTCGCTCGGCCTCGCGCCTCTGATCGTCAAGCAGATCTTCCAGATCATCAAGGAGCTGAACGAGAAGGACGGCATGACGGTCTTCCTCGTGGAGCAGAATGCCTATCACGCCCTCAAGCTGGCGCACCGGGGCTACGTGATGGTGACGGGCAACATCACCATGAGCGGCACCGGCAAGGAGCTGCTCGAGGATCCGCAGGTCCGCGCCGCCTATCTCGAGGGAGGGCATCACTGATGCAGGGCATTCTCTACGAAGAGCCGTCCGTCTGGCTCTTTCTCCTGGTCACCGTGATCATGGGCGGCTGGGCCGCCTGGATGACCGGCCGGGCCATCGCCATCACCTGGCGGCCCTACTGGCAGCTCATCGCCTACCTGTTCATCCTCGGGGCGGCAGTGCGCTTCATCCACTATGCCCTGTTCGGCGGGACCCTTCTGTCGGTCCACTACTACGCGGTGGACACGATCGTGCTCCTGATCATCGGGAGCCTCGGCTTCCAGTACTATCGGGCAAGGCTGATGACGTCGCAGTACCGCTGGCTCTACGAGCGCACGGGCCCGTTCAGCTGGCGGGAAAAGGCCTCTCATACGAACGGCTAAGCCCCAGAAATTCCGACGTGACTTCCGCTCAAAAAGAGTCATGATGTCACCCGGACGGCGGGCCTCCGGCCCGCTGAAGCCGGCTCCCGTAAGGAAGAGGGAGCCTATAAAACCACCCAGAGGAGTGACCTCATGAAGAAATTGCTGTTGACCGGCGTCGCGCTCGGCCTCGGCCTTGCCTTTTCCGGTGCGGCCAACGCGCAGATCAAAGTCGGCGTGGCCGGCCCCATCACGGGCCCGAACGCCGCTTTCGGCGCGCAGCTGAAGAACGGCGTCGAGCAGGCCGTGGCGGACATCAATGCCGCCGGCGGCGTCAATGGTCAGAAGCTTGAGCTCGTCGTCGGCGACGACGTGTCCGACCCCAAGCAGGGCGTGTCGGTGGCGAACAAGTTCGCGGCCGAGGGCGTGAAATGGGTCGTCGGCCACTTCAACTCCGGCGTCTCGATCCCGGCTTCGCAGGTCTATGAAGAGGCCGGCATCGTCCAGGTCTCCCCGGCCTCGACGAACCCGCAATACACCGAGCGCGGCATGTGGAACACCTTCCGCACCTGCGGCCGCGACGACCAGCAAGGCCTCGTCGCCGGCAGCTATCTGGCCGACAAGTTCAAGGACAAGAAGGTCGCGGTCGTCCACGACAAGACCCCCTACGGCAAGGGTCTGGCGGACGAGACCAAGAAGACCATGAACGGCAAGGGCCTGAAGGAAGTCGTCTACGAGGGCATCAATCCGGGCGAGAAGGACTACTCCGCGCTCGTGTCGAAGCTGAAGCAGGCGGGCGTCGACGTGGTCTATTTCGGCGGCCTCCACACGGAAGCCGGCCTGATCATCCGCCAGATGCGCGACCAGGGCCTGAACGCCCCGCTCATGTCGGGTGACGGCATCGTGTCGGCCGAGTTCACGTCGATCGCCGGCCCTGGCGCCGACGGCACCCTGATGACCTTCTCGCCGGATCCGCGCAAGAACCCGAACGCTAAGGACGTCGTGGCCAAGTTCAAGGCCAAGAACTTCGAGCCGGAAGCCTACACGCTCTACAGCTACGCCGCCCTCCAGATCCTGGCCGAGGCTGCGAAGCAGGCGGGCTCCAACGACGGCAAGAAGGTTGCGGACGCCATGAAGTCCGGCAAGCCCTTCAAGACCGTCCTGGGCGACATCTCCTTCGACAAGAAGGGCGACATCACCCGTCCGGACTACGTCATGTACGTCTGGAAGAAGGGCGCCGACGGCACCATCACCTACTCGGGCAACGAGCTGTCGATGTAATCGACCGCCCGAACCGAAGGTTCAGGAACCCGCCCTGGCGACAGGGCGGGTTTTTCATGAAAGCACCCTTTGCCGATGCCCTCACTCACTCTCTCGCTTCTTGACCACGCCTATGCGGTCTGCCGCCTCGCGCCGAGTGCTCCCATGGAGCCGCTGCCGCCGGGCTCCTTCGCCCTGCTGATCCGGGCGACCGAGGAGACGACCCTCGTCTGCCCGGCCGATCGGGTGCCGAAAGATGCGGAGATCGAGGCGGGCTGGCGCTGTTTCCGCATCGAGCAGAGCTTCGATTTCGGCGTTCCGGGAATCCTTGCTTCGGTCCTCTCGCCGCTGGCGCAGGCGGGCGTCGGGATCTTCGCCACGTCCACCTTCAGCACCGACTACGTGCTGGTGAAGATCGCAGACCTCGACCGGGCGGTGAGCGCCCTGCGGGGTGCGGGGCACGCCGTCCCGGCCTGACGCAGAGCCGTTTCTCAGACCCGCTCGATCCGCCCGGCGAAGCAGCCGCGGCGGGCGAAATGAGCGTCCACATGGGCCACCCCCGGACGGCTCAGGAAGCGCTCGATCACGGCCAGGACCTCGCGGTCCCCGTCGGCGACCTCCGCGTCCACGATCAGGGCATCGCCGTCATAGGCCCGCAGGGACAGCAGGCGGCCGCGGAAGGACGGCGGCAGTTCCGCCCGATAATGCGCCGGCCTTTCGGCGCCGCGGCTGACGAAGATCGGTCCGCCGGCCCGGTAGGGCGAGGCCGGGTTCGGCTGGTGCATGTAATGGACGAGGAGCAGTTCCTCCCCCGCGCTCACCCGCTCCAGGGCGACCCGGCAGGGATAGGCGTCGGGCTCGTCGGCCACGATCCGGATGATTCCTCTGGCGGCGAGATCCTGGTCGGACAGGCCGAAGAGCGGCTGGAACGGCTGCGGGTCGATGCCCCGGACTTGGAAGGACATGTGAGGTCTCCTTTGTTGAGACCGTCACCGTGACAGCCCGAGCCGGCGGGCACGACCCATTTCCTGTGCGCCTCACCCCAGTGTCGCCAGCGCCGGGAACGTCTCCAGCAGCCAGAACGACATGCTGGTGATCCAGCCGGCCAGGAAGGCGATGCCGGTGAGCACGAGCAGGACGCCCATGGTCTTCTCCACCAGGGCGAAACGGGAGCGCATGCGCTTCAGGAGCGCCACGAACGGCTTCATGGCGAAGGCGGCGAGCAGGAACGGGATGCCGAGGCCAGCCGAATAGGCCGCCAGCAGGAAGGCGCCCTGCGCCACGCTCTGCTCCGAGCCCGCCACGGTCAGGATGGCGGCGAGCACCGGGCCGATGCAGGGGGTCCAGCCGAACGCGAAGGCGAGGCCCATCACATAGGCGCCCCACAAACCGACGGGCTTGTCCACATTGAACCGCGCCTCCCGGTAGAGCAGCCCGATCCGGAAGATCCCAAGGAAGTGGAGCCCCATGACGATGATAGCGATGCCGGCGACCGTGCTCAGCACGTCGAGATATTGCCGGATGACCTGACCGAGTGCTGAGGCGGTCGCACCCAGAAGCACGAAGACGGTGGAGAACCCGGCTACGAAGAGAAGCGCGGCCAGCACCGCCCGCCGACGCACGGCCCCGTCCCCGGCGTTCAGCCGGTCGAAGGTGGTGCCGGCCAGGAAGGACAGGTACGGCGGCACCAGCGGCAGGACGCAGGGGCTCAAAAAGCTGATGAGGCCGCCGGCCACCGCGGCAGGAATGGATACGCTGAGCATGAGATCTTCTATCCTGTCGGCATGGTACAAGAAAGCCGGTGGATGTCGCAGTCTCCGGCTTGTGAACGTGACCGTTTTCCGGTTGCCTTGCCGCCATGACCAGCACCCGCAACCTCATCACCGACGTGGCCGGCCTGCGGGTCGGCAACGCCCATGACGCGGCCCTCGCGTCCGGCGTCACGGTCGCCCTCTTCGACGAGCCGACGGTCGCCTCCTGCGCGGTGCTAGGCGGCGCCCCGGGCACCCGGGAGACCGACCTGCTCGAGCCCGACAAGATGGTGCCGGGCATCCACGCGGTGGTCCTCTCCGGCGGCTCCGCCTTCGGTCTCGACGCGGCGAGCGGCGTCCAGGCCTACCTGCGGGAACAGGGCATCGGCTTCCCGGTCGGCAAGGCCCGCATCCCGCTCGTGCCGCAGGCGGTGGTCTTCGACATGCTCAACGGCGGCGACAAGGATTGGGGCCGCTACCCGCCCTATCGAGAGCTCGGCTACGAGGCGGCCCGGGCGGCCGGCCTGGACTTTGCCCTCGGCACCGCCGGCGGCGGCTACGGGGCCACGACCGCGAACCTCAAGGGTGGCCTCGGCTCCGTGAGCACGACGACGGCTTCCGGTCACACGGTCGGGGCCCTCGTCATCGTCAACAGCATCGCGTCCGCCGTCATCGGAGAGGGCCCGCATTTCTGGGCCGGCGCCTTCGAGGAGGGCGACGAGTTCGGCGGGCACGGGCACCCGGAACGGGTCCATCCCGCGAAGCGGGAGCTGACTTGGAAGGGCGGACCCCAGCCCGCCACCACCATCGCGTTGGTGGCAACCGATGCGGTTCTGACGAAGGGACAGGCCAAGCGCCTAGCCATTTCGTCCCATGCGGGCATCGCGCGGGGCCTACGCTTCTCCCACGCCCTCTCAGACGGCGACACGGTCTTCGCCGCCGCCACCGGCCGCAAGCCTCTGGGCAGCACGGAGGACTTCACCCACATCACCGCAGCCGCCGCCGACTGCGTTACGCGCGCCATCGCGCGCGGCGTCTACGAAGCCACGGCCCTGCCCTTCCCGTCCGCGCAACCGGCCTGGCGCGACCGGTTCGGGTCGGGATAGGCGCACTTCATCGATAAGCGGATCTAGGCTCGAGACCTATTGGGCGTATCGCGCGCTACTAGACCTAACGAACCAAACCGGACAAGGTAGATGCCATTCAATCGCCTTCATATTCCGCAAGGACTACCGATCGAGACGTGCCAGGCTATCAACGCATGTCTCCATGCGAGCCTTGTTGCGACCTGCGGCGTGAATCCCGACGACGATTTCTGTTTAGTCTCACGATATCCCCGCCGCGACATGATCTGTCATCCGACGTTTTTGGGCGAACGTGATCCGAACTCGACCATTATCATCGAAATCACGTTGCTCGCCGGTCGCTCAGACGCTCAAAAGGAATCTCTCTACAAGGATGTCCGCCGTCGATTGAGCGAGATCGGCTTCAATCCGGCCAATTCGATCATCTTCTTGACCGAGAACAAGCCCATCGACTGGTCTTTCAGCGAAGCTGGGTCGGTAAAGTCGGTTCTTGGGTTATAGTCGGCAAGCCTGCGTCGCACTCTGGTCGTGATCAACGAGCCTGAGCCTCGCGCTCCATCGTTTCCCGATAACGCCCTGTCATTCTCGGGCGAAGCGAGAGCCCCAAACCCATAACCATCAGGGTCTCAGAATCGAGCGGAAAGCGCTGCGCCTCATTCTCCAATGTCAGACGATATGGGTTCACCCGATTCGCGTGCGCCTTCGGGCTGTCCCGAAATGACGATGGTCAGAACCGGTCCGGACGGTAGGGCTTCGGGTCGATCACGGTCGGCTCTCCGGTGATCATCTCGGCCACGAGGCGGCCGGTGATCGGCCCCAGGGTCATGCCGTGATGGGCATGGCCGAAGCTGAACCACAGGTTCTTGTGCCGCTGCGCCCGGCCGATGATCGGCATCATGTCCGGTGTGCAGGGGCGCATACCCATCCAGGGCTCCGGGTCGACCCGCTCGCCGAGGGGAAAGAAGGCCTTGGCGATGGGCTCGGCGCGCCGGAGCTGGACGGGAGTCTTGGGCGCGTCCCGGTCGGCGAATTCCGCGCCCGTGGTGAGGCGGATGCCCTTTGCCATCGGGGCCAGGAAGTAGCCGCGCTCGAAGTCGAGGGTCGGCCGGTTGAGCACCGCGTTGCCTTCGGGCCTGTAGTGCATGTGGTAGCCGCGCTTGACGGCGAGCGGGAAACGGTAGCCGAGCGGCTTCGTGACCAGATCGGCCCAGGGGCCGAGCGCCACGACCACATCGCGTGCGTCGACCGGCCCCTTCTCGGTCTGGAGGCGCCAGCCGTCGGGCGTCTGCTCCAGAGTCTTGGCGTCCCCGGCCGCGACCTCGCCGCCGAGCCGCTCGAACAGCTCCACATAGGACAGGACGAGCTGGTGCGGATCGTAGATCGCGGCCGGGTCGGTCCAGTGGATGCCGCCCTGCAGCTCCTGCTTGAGGTGCGGCTCGCGCTCGGCCACGTCCTTCGTGTTCAGGGCATCGAAGTTGACGCCGAAATCGCGCTTCAGGGCTTCGGCGTCGCGAAGCTGCGTCTCCATGGCCTTCTTGGTGCGGAACACCTTCATCCAGCCGGTCGGGCGGATGAGATCCGCCGAGCCGGCCTCTTTTGCAAGTGCCATGTGCTCGGTGACGCTGTGCTCGATGAGCGGCGCGTAGAGGCGCGCGATCGCCTTGTGCTCCTCCGGACGGGAATGCATCCAGTAACGGAACAGGAACGGCGCCAGCTTCGGCAACGCCGCCAGGTGGTAGTGGGCGTCGATGGTGTTGTTGAGCGCATAGCGCGCCAACGCGCCGAAATCGTGCGGGAAGCCGTAAGGGTACACGCCTTCGCGCTGGATCAGGCCCGCATTGCCGAAGGAGGTTTCGAGGCCCGGCGTGCGCTTGTCCACCAGCAGCACGGAGCGCCCGCGCTTCTGCAGGTGAGCGGCGATCGATACGCCGATGATGCCGGCGCCCAGAACAACAACGTCCTTACGCATGGAAAGCCCAGTCCTGTCCTTGTGTTCTCCCGGAAGCCGGGAGCCGAGAGGCTTTGCACCCCTCTTGCGTGGCGCCTGTTTACTCCCGTTGGCCGAGGGGCGTCCACGCCTTTCCTGTGACAAATGATCCTCTCCCCAGCCTATTGGATGCACGCAGCGCAGCACGGCCGGAATCCCAATGCCGTTGCCGCCGCGGAAGGCTCGTGCTACCGGCGCAGGTCATGACACGCCCTCTTCTCATCGCCCCCTCCATCCTGTCCGCCGACTTCGCCAAGCTCGGCGAGGAGGTCCGCGCCATCGACCAGGCCGGCGCGGACTGGATTCACATCGACGTGATGGACGGCCATTTCGTCCCGAACATCACCATCGGCCCCGACGTGGTGAAGGCCCTGCGCCCCCACTCGGCGAAGGTGTTCGACGTCCACCTGATGATCGCGCCGGTGGATCCGTATCTCGAGGCTTTCGCGAAAGCCGGTGCCGACATCATCAGCATTCATGCGGAAGCGGGTCCGCACCTGCATCGGTCGCTCCAGACGATCCGGTCGCTGGGGAAAAAGGCCGGCATCGTTCTGAACCCCGGCACCCATGAATCCGCCATCGAGCCGGTGCTCGACATGGTCGACCTGATCCTGCTCATGACGGTCAATCCCGGCTTCGGCGGGCAGGCCTTCATCGGCTCGGTCTGCGACAAGATCCGCCGGGTCAAGGCGATGGTCGGCGACCGGGACATCGACATTGAGATCGACGGCGGCGCGACCCCCGAGACGGCCCCGCTGGTGGCAGCCGCAGGTGCCAACGTTCTCGTGGCGGGCTCCGCCACCTTCAAGGGCGGCCCCTCGGCCTACGGGGCGAACATGAGGGCAATCCGCGAGGCGGCCGAGAAGGTGCGCTGAAGGCTGCTCCGGCCCAGCGGGAATACTCCGCCTCCGCTGCGGAACTACGGACGGGGCCGCCCGTTCCCTCTCCCCGGCCGGAGGTTGAGCCATGCTGAGCGGATCCCGTGTCCTCGTCGTCGAGGACGAAGCCATCACTGCGGAAGAGATCAGGCAGCTCCTGGTCGAAGCCGAAGGCGTACCCGTGGGACCGGTCGCGAGCCTGAGCGAAGCGCGGCGGCTCCTGAAGGAGGGAACGCCCCTGGACGCGGCGCTCCTCGACGTAAACCTTTCCGACGGGACGATCACGCCCGTCCTCGAAGCCCTCTCCGCGCGCGGCGTTCCAGCGCTGGTCTATACCGGCGGCACGGTGCCGGCGGATGTGCGCCAGCGCCACCCGGATCTGGTCGCCCTGTCGAAGCCGGTAGTGCCGGCGAAGCTGATCGGCGAGCTCCGGCGCCTGCTCGGCAGCAAGACCGCGGCACGCTAGGCAGCCGCCACGCTCCTCGTCGACGGGCGCAGGGACGCGCTGCGCCGATGAGGCTTGTCTTCGGGCCGGTCATCCCTTAGCGCATCGAGCGGAAAAGCGGTGCCGGTCTTCCGCGCACCGCGCTGCGCCCGCCGCCCGTAGGAGAAGTCCCTTGATCCCCCGCTACAGCCGCCCCGAAATGGTCGCCATCTGGTCGCCCGAAACCAAGTTCCGGATCTGGTTCGAGATCGAGGCCCATGCCACGACGGCGCTGGCCAATCTCGGCGTCGTCCCGAAGGAGGCTGCCGAGACCGTGTGGGAGAAGGGCTCCAAGGCCACCTTCGATGTGGAGCGCATCGACGCCATCGAGCGCGAGGTGAAGCACGACGTCATCGCCTTCCTGACCCATCTCGCCGAGATCGTCGGCCCCGAGGCCCGCTTCGTGCACCAGGGCATGACCTCGTCCGACGTGCTCGACACCACCTTCAACGTGCAGCTCGTGCGCGCCACCGACATCCTGCTGCGCGACATGGACGAGCTGCTGGCCGCCATCAAGCGCCGGGCCTTCGAGCACAAGATGACGCCGACCATCGGCCGCTCGCACGGCATCCACGCGGAGCCCACCACCTTCGGCCTCAAGCTTGCCCAGGCCTATGCGGAGTTCGAGCGCTGCAAGGTGCGCCTCATCGAGGCCCAGCGCGAGGTCGCCACGTGCGCCATCTCCGGCGCCGTCGGCACCTTCGCCAACATCGACCCGAGCGTCGAGGAATACGTGGCCGAGCAGATGGGCCTGTCGGTCGAACCGGTCTCGACCCAGGTGATCCCGCGCGACCGGCACGCCATGTATTTCGCGACGCTTGGCGTGATCGCCTCCTCCATCGAGCGCCTCGCGGTCGAGATCCGCCACCTGCAGCGCAGCGAGGTGCTGGAGGCGGAGGAGTATTTCTCCGAAGGGCAAAAGGGCTCCTCGGCGATGCCGCACAAGCGCAACCCGGTGCTGACCGAGAACCTGACGGGCCTCGCCCGCATGGTGCGCGCCTACGCGCTGCCCGCCATGGAGAACGTGGCCCTGTGGCACGAGCGGGACATCTCCCACTCCTCCGTCGAGCGCATGATCGGCCCCGACGCCACGGTGACCCTGGACTTCGCCCTCGCCCGCCTCACCAGCGTCGTCGACAAGCTCGTGGTCTATCCGGAGAACATGCAGAGGAACCTGGATCGCCTGGGCGGCCTCGTGCATTCGCAGCGCGTCCTGCTGGCCCTGACCCAGAAGGGCGCCTCGCGCGAGGACGCCTACCGGCTCGTCCAGCGCAACGCCATGCCGGTCTGGCGCGGCGAGGGCGACTTCCTGACCCTGCTGAAGGCCGATCACGACGTGACGGGCTACCTCGCGCCCGCCGAGATCGAGGCCTGCTTCGATCTGGGCTACCACCTCAAGCACGTGGACACGATCTTCAGGCGGGTGTTCGGCGCGAGCTGAGAGCCGTCGTCCCCCTCCGCGGAGAGCCGTGCCGACACGCTCCTTTCCAGTGCATTTCAGGGGAAAACACCTCTGGCTTGCATGTCCGGCAAAGCTCGCGCGGCAAGCGGGGCTGGAAATATTCTCCCAATGCGCGACAATCCCCGTCAGGAGATCAACGACACGGGGAAGTGACCATGCTGTCGGAGAAACTTCTTGCCACCGCCTTCACCCGCGCGGTGAAGCGCGGCACGCTCGAGATGACGACTGCCGGAGGGGAGCGCGCGACCTTCGGCGATGGCGGCGAGCCGCAGGTCGCGATCCGCTTCACGGACGCCGCCGCCCAGATGGCCCTCTGCCTGCACCCGGAGCTGAAGCTCGGCGAGCTCTTCATGGAGGGCCGGCTGGTGATCGAGCGGGGCTCGATCTACGATCTGCTCCAGCTCCTGCTTCAGGACACCCGTGGGGAGCTCGACGAGCTTCCCTTCCACCGCCTGCGCAAGATCCGCGCCTGGATGAAGCGCCGCAGCGAGAACGACGCCACGAAAGCGAAGCGCAACGTCGCCCATCATTACGACCTCGACGGGCGGCTCTATAGCCTCTTCCTCGACAGCGACCGGCAGTACTCCTGCGCCTATTTCGACAGCCCGGACGCCTCGCTCGAGGAGGCGCAGCGCGCCAAGAAACGGCACATCGCCGCGAAGCTCTTGGTCGAGCAGGGCCAGAGCGTCCTCGACATCGGATCCGGCTGGGGCGGGCTCGGCCTCTATCTGGCCCAAGTCGCCGGAGCCGGCACCGTCAGGGGTGTGACCCTGTCGGAGGAGCAACTCGACCTCTCCCGCAAGCGGGCCGCCGCGGCGGGCCTCCTGGGACGGGTCAGTTTCGAGCTCGAGGACTACCGGGACACGAAGGGCAGCTTCGACCGCATCGTCTCGGTCGGCATGTTCGAGCACGTGGGCCCGCTGTCCTACGACGACTACTTCCGGACCTGCCGGCAATTGCTGAAGGAGGACGGCGTCATGCTCCTCCACACCATCGGCCGCTCGGGACCGCCCTACCCGACCAATCCATGGATCACCAAGTACATCTTCCCCGGTGGGCACCTGCCGATCCTGTCGGAGATCATGCCGTCGGTGGAACGGGCCGGGCTCATCGTGACCGACATCGAGGTGCTGCGCCTGCACTACGCCTTCACGCTCAAGGCTTGGCGCGAGCGTTTCCTGGCTCACCGCGACGAGGTCCTGCGCCTCTACGACGAGCGCTTCTGCCGGATGTGGGAGTGCTACCTCGCCATGTCGGAATCCGCCTTTCGGTTCCAGGACGCGGTGGTGTTCCAGATCCAGCTCGCGCGCCGCAACGACGTGGTGCCGCTGACCCGCGACTACATCGCCGAGCGGGAGGCGGCGCTGAAAGTGGTGGAGGACACCGAAATGCGGCAGAGCGCTTGAACCCGGCGCGCCGGACGTCTACCTCGGGGCCATGAAAACATCCGACTGCGAGATCCTCATCGTTCCAGGATATACGAATTCCGGCGCCGACCACTGGCAGAGCCGCTGGGAGCGGCAGCTCTCGACCGCGCGCCGGATCGAGCAGGAGAGCTGGGACGCCCCCAGGAAGGACGCCTGGATCGGGCGGATCGTCGAAGACGTCGCCCAGGCCCGCCTGCCGGTCGTGCTGGTGGGGCACAGCCTCGGCGTCGTGGCGATCGCCCACGCGGCACCGCTGCTCGAGCCCGGCAAGGTCCACGGCGCCTTCCTGGTCGGCCTGCCTGACGTGGAGCGGCCGGACTTCATCCCGGCCATCGAGCGCGACTTCGCCCCGATCCCGCGCCATCCCCTGCCGTTTCCGTCCGTCCTGGTCGCCAGCCGGACCGATCCCCATTGCGACTACGACAAGGCGGAGGACGTGGCCTATTCCTGGGGCGCCGCCATCGTAGATGCGGGCGATGCCGGCCACATCAACACTGACAGCGGCCACGGCCCCTGGCCCGAGGGCCTGATGCGCTTCGCGGGCTTCCTCAAACGCCTGTGAAAGATTGACGTCGGACGGCTTGCGCGGGTGGCGCCCCCCTGACTCTCCTCCCCCTTGTG
The DNA here is from genome assembly GCA_035645535.1 of Microvirga sp. Classification (GTDB taxonomy): domain Bacteria; phylum Pseudomonadota; class Alphaproteobacteria; order Rhizobiales; family Beijerinckiaceae; genus Microvirga. The sequence goes on from DASQMJ010000052.1 coordinate 30,105, forward strand.
GGAAGGAGCTGGAGGTGGGGCGCGAGCGGTCGCCCGTGAGGACGTGCCCGGGAATCTCCGTTGATCCCCTGGGCAGACGGAGCGGGCACCCCACCCCGGACATCCGGCCCGCTCTCCCATTGAGGAGAGACGATCGCCGCCTCGTCCGAACATGACAAAAAGTTCATGTGGCGGTCACTTGGTCGAGAGCGGGAAGCGAGCAATCTGATCCCCATCGACACCATGGAGGATCGTTGAATGAACAAGATCGCCACCCTCGCCGCCGCAGCTCTGATCGCCGCCTCGGGCACGTACGCCGTCGCACAGGGGACCGGGCCGGGAGCTCCCGGAGGTCCGGGAGCCGGTCAGGAGAGCACGGCGCGTCCCGAGCGCCGTCCCATGTCGCAGGACGACTTCAACCGCTTCGTCGATGCTCGCATCGCCGGCATCAAGGCCGGCCTGAGACTCACGGCGGATCAGGAACGGCTCTGGCAGCCTGTGGAGGATGCGATCCGGCGCAATGCCGGCGAGCGCTTCGACCGTATGCAGCAGCGCAGGGCGACGCGGGGCCAGGATCGGCAGGAGCTCGACTTCATGCAGCGGCTTGAGCGCCGCAGTACCTTCGCGACCGAGAACGCGCAGCGGACGAGCGCGCTTGCGACCGCCATGCGTCCCCTGTGGGACTCGTTCAACGAGGACCAGAAGCGCGTCGCGCCGCGGCTGCTGCGTCAGGCGGTCGGCGGCATGGGCGGGCGCGACGGGCGTCGCGGTGACCGCTTCCACGGACGGGACCATCACCGCATGGGCATGATGCACCACGGCCACGGGATGATGGATCACGGCGGCCCGGGCATGATGCGGCGGGACGACCAGCCCGCCCCGGCCCAGCCCCAGAACCCGCAGTAAGAACCAACAAAAAGGCCGCCCCAAGGGGCGGCCTTTTCAGTCCGGTCCGTTCGCGGCGGTTAGCGCGAATAGAACTCGATCACGAGGTTCGGCTCCATCTGAACCGGGTACGGAACCTCGGAGAGGGTCGGCACGCGGGTCATGCGGGCCGTCATCTTGGAATGATCGACCTCGATGTAGTCCGGAACGTCACGCTCGGCGAGCTGGGACGCCACGACGACGACCTCGAGCTGCTTCGACTTCTCCTTGACCTCGATCACGTCGCCCGGCTTCACGAGGTAGCTCGGGATGTTGACGCGGCGGCCGTTGACCTTGACGTGACCGTGGTTCACGAACTGGCGCGCGGCGAACGGGGTCGCCACGAACTTGGCCCGGTACACGACGGCGTCGAGACGGCGCTCGAGGAGGCCGACAAGGTTCTCGCCCGAATCGCCCTTCTGGCGGATCGCCTCGGCGTAGTAGCGGCGGAACTGCTTCTCGGTGATGTTGGCGTAGTAGCCCTTCAGCTTCTGCTTGGCGCGCAGCTGCGTGCCGAAGTCGGAGAGCTTGCCCTTGCGGCGCTGGCCGTGCTGGCCGGGGCCGTATTCGCGGCGGTTCACGGGGCTCTTCGGGCGGCCCCAGATGTTCTGACCCATGCGGCGGTCAAGCTTGTGCTTGGCCTGAATGCGCTTCGACATCGCTGTTCCTCTATGTTGTCGAATCTGCGAGGAACGCGCCCTCCTCTTCTCTTTCGAGACGACAGGCCGGCCGAAGCCGGGCCACGGGAGCGTAAAAAGTTACGCGGCCCCGGGGGACCGCGCGAACGGTCGGCTTCTAGGGGAAATGAGCCGGAAAGTCAATCGATGCCGAACAGCGCTCGCCCTCACCCCTGCAGCAGCGGCATCTCCTCCACCGCGAGGAGCGGAAGGCCCTTCCGGCGCAGGGCCTCGCGCAAGCCGTGGGTGATGCCGTCGCCTCCGGTGAAGACCGCCAGCGCCTCGCCCTCGTCGGCCTCGTGGCCGGGAACCGGACCGCCGATGAGCTGCACGACCCGGCGGGCGATCGCCGGCGCCGGGTCGATCCAGGTGACGGGCCACGGAGCCAGCGCCTGGAAGCGGGACAGGAGCAGGGGGTAATGGGTGCAGGCGAGCGCGATCACGTCGGTTCGGCCCGTCCCGTCCGTGACGAAGCAGGGTTCGAGCTCTGCCAGCAGCTCGTCGTCGGGAACTGGCGCCCCGGCCAGCTCCGCCTCGGCGAGGGCCGCGAGCCTGCGGGAGCCGACCAGATTGACCCGGCAACCAGCCGCATAGGTCTCGACAAGGTCGCGGGTGTAGTCCCGCGCCACGGTGCCGGGCGTGGCCAGAACCGTCACGTGGCCCGTCCGGGTCGCAAGCGCCGCCGGCTTGATGGCCGGGACGGTGCCGACGAAAGGCACGGCGAACCGGGCCCGCAGGTGCGGCAGCACCAGGGTGGAGGCCGTGTTGCAGGCGATCACCACCAGCTCCGGATCGTAGAGCTCGGTCAGCCGTTCCATGACGGCCAGCACCCGGGCGACCAGGGCCTCGCCGCTCAGGCGCCCGTAGGGAAAGGCTGCGTCGTCCGCCGCGTAGACGAAGCGGGCGTCCGGACGCGCCTTCAGCACCTCCGAGAAGACGGTCAGGCCGCCGAGGCCGGAATCGAACACGAGGATGGTGGGAACGGGGGACGGCATGACAGCCGGGTTATAGGTCGCACCCGCGAGGAGATCGATACGCATGCACAGGCCCCGATGGCTGCCCCTCATGATCGACGGAAATTATGAACGTCCGCTCAAGAAACCCGACAAGCTCTGCTTTGTTTCGCCCGGTCCCAGATTGAGGCGCCGGCGCGGCCCACGCTCCTGCTTCTCATCCTCGGCCCCCTGCGGCGGCTGGGCCGAGAGCCGCCTCACCGGCCAGCCGTCGCTCCAGGACCCCATGTCGACGAACTTGGGATCGCGGCGCAGGGAGGTCGCGTCCCTGCCCGAGAACGCCGCCTCGGCCGCCATGTCGAAGGTTTTCCAGAAGGCCAGATAATCGAGGGTGTCGGTGCCGTTGTTGCCGAGCTGCTGGGTCAGGATCGTCTGCGGCCCCGTCAGCGCCATGTCGGCGCTCCAGCGCCAGGTGCTGCGCTGCTTCGGGTCCTTCGGCGGATCGGGCGGCAGCTTGATGGCCGAGGCATCATAGGCGGATTTCGGGGAGCCCGGCGAGGCCAAGGTCGCGGTCAGGGCCGGGAAGCCGTGGTCGTCCGAGCTTACCCGCATGAACAGCTTGCGGTTCGCCGGAACCTTCGACGCCTCTTGGAGGATGCGGCGGGCGGCACGGTCCGCCGGGAGGTAGTCCCGGTCCCCGCTCATGGCGATGAGAAGGGTCGAGGGATCCACCGTCGAGAGGTCCTGCAGCAGGATCCCGCGCTCCTTCTCGTCAGACGCGATGCCGCCGGGCATGAGGCCGAAGATCAGCTTCGGCGCCGGGATCCCGCTCTCCTGCGCCGCCGCCGCCACGTTGAGGGCGATGGGGACACCGGCGGAATGGCCGATATAGGCGACGCGCTTTGGGTCGGGCCTCGCGCTCTCGTCGGCAGCGAGCGCCTCCAGGGCGTTCCGGATCAGGGCCGCGGCCAGACCGGAAGCATCGGCGGGGCGGGACCGGTTCACCTCCTGGAAGCGTGGGAAGAGGACGAGATAGCCCTTCCGGGCCAGATGATCGATCCAGCCGCCGTAGAGGGCCGGATTCACTGCGCCCCAGGAATGGAAGAAAACCGCCACCGGCCGCGGCTCGGCGGCGGCGCCCGCACCGTGGAACACGAAGGTGCCGGCGCTCGCAGTGCCGACCGCCCGCTTCGTCACCTCGGAGATCTTGTAGTCGGACCCGCCCGGCCCCTGTTCCGGCTGTTTCGGGGGCGTCGCGGCCATCGCCGCGGGAGCCGCGAGGCACGAGCCCAGGAGGAGAAGCATGGACAGCGGACGGCTCATAAACGATCCCAGGGATAAAGGCCGAGCGCGGAACGCGCCCGGCAACATTAAATCGAAAGATCTTTAAGGCTTTCTCAACCTGCGCCCTTCGGCAATGGCACGAATCGCCCCACGCAGGGTGCGCACGTCCTGCTCGGTCATCTCCAGCCGGTGGAAGATGTCCCGCATGTTACGGGTCATGGTCGGCTTCTTGTCGGCCGGGAAGAAGTTCACCGCGTCGAGTTCGGCTTCGAGATAGTCGAAGAACGACACCAGCATCTCCCGCGGCGCCGGGGGCGACAGCCTCTCCCCGGTGAACGGGATCGCGCCGCCGGTGACCGCCCTGTTCCACTCGTAGGACATCAGCAGCACGGCCTGGGCCAGGTTGAGGGACGAGAATTTCGGATCGACCGGGAAGGTCACGATGGCGTCCGCCAGCGAGATCTCGTCGTTCTCGAGCCCGGTTCGTTCCCGTCCGAACAGGATGCCGACCCCCTGCCCCGCCCCGATCCGCGCCTTCGCCTCGCCCATGGCGGCCTCCGGCCCGTAGACTCGCTTCATCTGCCCGCGTTCGCGGGCGGTGGTGGCAAGCACATAGTTGAGGTCGGCGATGGCTTCGCGGGCCGTGTCATAGAGCTTCGCGCCCTCCAGCACGTGAGTCGCGCCGGAAGCGGCCGAATGGGCGCCCTTCTTCGGCCAGCCGTTGCGGGGCGAGACCAGGCGCAGCTCCGAGAGACCGAAATTCGCCATGGCGCGGGCCACCATGCCGATGTTCTCGGCCAGTTGCGGCTCGACGAGGATGATGATGGGGTTCGTCATGGGCGCGATGTTGGAAAGGTGTCCGGCCGACGCGGCTTCACTCCCTTAGCGCCAAGTCGCCCGAAACGAAAAGACCTCCTGCGGGAGCACCCGGCAGGAGGCCCGATGCGCAAGCAGCCGCGGCCCCTACCAGCAGCCGCCCCAGCCGCAGTAATAGGTCGGACGCGCAGCGGCGGCCCCGATGGCAGCGCCGCCGATGACGCCCACGGCCGCGCCGACGGCCGCCTGGTTGGCCGCCGCGTTCGACTGGGCGACGTTGTTCCGGTAGCCGGCGTTCACGCAGCGCCGATAGGTAGCGGTGCCGGGCTTCAGGCCGGTTTCCAGGCAGACGGATTCCGCATTGGCCATGGATTGCTCGGCCGTCTGGCAGCCCGCGAGGGCGAGAGCGAGCGCGGACGCTGCAAAAGCGATCGTAAGACGCATAGGTGTCCCTGTCAGTTCTAATGTTGCCTCGCACAGGCGATCCCGCTCGACAGGCGGGCTCCCCGTACCGGCCAAGCTTCAGGACAATTTTCAGATCATGACGGTGCGGAAGCGCACAGGGCCCTTCTTGAGATGAGCTTTTGCAGGCGATCGGAACCGGCCGGTTCATCCGCACATTTTCCCGCGGTCGATGCATATTTGCCTGCCAAACGGAAAATTCTCATAGTGACTCAGTCCGTCCGCCCCATCGCAGCATTCTGCCTGATCCTCCTCTTGGAAGGCCCGTCGGTGGCTGCCGCTCCCCGCGCAGCCCTGGGCGGAGAGGCCCAGGCTCCCCTCTTCCACGGTCACTGGTGCGGAGCGGGCGACCGGGATCGGGCGGCGCCGGTGGATGCTTTCGACGCCGCCTGCCGGGCGCACGACCTCTGCTACGAACGGGTCGGCCGCAATGCGTGCAGCTGCAACCGGGCCTTCCTCAAGGCCACGGCCCGGCTGGTGAAGGATCCGGGGACGGAGGAGAGCATCCGCAGCAAGGCCGCCACGGCCAATTCCCTCTTCAGCGCCGCGCCGTGTGTGGAGACGCCCGGGAGGGCGCGGAATACGCGAGATCCTTGAGTTCCGCCTAAAGACCTAGCTTCCCCCGGGAGCCCAGCCGCGCTATAGGCCGCACCAGAAAGCCTGCCGTCCGGCAGGTCGGTTTCCGCTCAACGCGCTAAGGTGAGATCATGGCGAAGATCAAGGTTGCCAATCCGGTCGTCGAACTCGACGGCGACGAGATGACCCGTATCATTTGGCACTTCATCAAAGAGAAGCTGATCCACCCCTACCTCGACATCGACCTGAAGTACTACGACCTGTCGATCGAGAACCGCGACGCCACCAACGACCAGGTCACCGTGGACGCGGCCCACGCCATCAGGCAGTACGGCGTCGGCGTGAAGTGCGCCACCATCACGGCGGACGAGGGCCGCGTGAAGGAGTTCGGCCTCAAGGAGATGTGGAAGTCCCCGAACGGCACGATCCGCAACATCCTCGGCGGCGTGATCTTCCGCGAGCCGATCATCTGCCGGAACGTGCCGCGCCTGGTGCCCGGCTGGACCCAGCCGATCATCGTCGGCCGCCACGCCTTCGGCGACCAGTACCGCGCCACGGACTTCCAGGTGCCCGGCAAGGGCCGCCTGACGATCAAGTTCGAGGGTGAGGACGGCACGGTCATCGAGAAGGAAGTGTTCAAGTTCCCCGAGGCCGGCGTCGCCATGGCGATGTACAACCTCGACGAGTCGATCCGCGACTTCGCCCGCGCCTCGATGAACTACGGCCTGATGCGCAAGTATCCGGTCTACCTCTCCACGAAGAACACGATCCTCAAGGCCTATGACGGCCGCTTCAAGAACATCTTCCAGGAAGTCTACGAGAACGAGTTCAAGGCGAAGTTTGACGCCGCCGGCATCACCTACGAGCATCGCCTCATCGACGACATGGTGGCCTCGGCCCTGAAGTGGTCGGGCGGTTACGTGTGGGCCTGTAAGAACTACGACGGCGACGTGCAGTCCGACACGGTCGCTCAGGGCTTCGGCTCGCTGGGCCTGATGACCTCGGTCCTGATGACGCCGGACGGCCAGACCGTCGAGGCAGAAGCCGCCCACGGCACCGTGACCCGCCACTACCGCGAGCACCAGAAGGGCAAGGAGACCTCGACCAACTCCATCGCGTCGATCTTCGCCTGGACCCGCGGCCTCGCCCACCGGGCCAAGCTCGACGACAACGCCGAGCTCGCCCGGTTCGCCACCACCCTCGAGAAGGTCTGCATCGACACGGTCGAGGCGGGCTTCATGACCAAGGACCTCGCCCTCCTGGTCGGCGCCGAGCAGAAGTGGCTCTCCACCACCGGCTTCCTCGACAAGATCGACGAGAACCTCAAGAAGGCGATGGCCGCCTGAGGCCTCCGCTCTCTTTACAGATGCCGAATGGCCGGGCCCCGTCCCGGCCATTTTCGTTTCTGCCCCGTCCTTGCCGCCCCGGCCATCCGGTCCAGATAGCAGTTGTCGGCAACAGGAAAGGACGGTCGGCATGAGCAGCAACGACACCTCGGGCGAGGGCACGCTTCAATACGCGGTGCGCGAATATCGCCGCCTCTTCGACGAGGCGCGGCAGGGTGGTCGGGACTGGGACGAGGACGCGACCCTGCGGGCCATCGCATTCAAGACCGGCGTCACCGTCGAGGAGCTTCGCGCGGCGGTGACGCCCTCCTCCCCGCAGGGATAGGGCCGTCGCCGCGCCGCCTGACAAGCCGGCATCGAACGGATCCCGACGACCGCATCGTCTCTCGGGCCCGGCGGTTCTAGCGGGCGCCCGAGCCCCTGTTCTTGGGCCCGCGGGTAATGGGCTGGCACTCGCCCTCGATCCGCTCCTCCCCCACCATGCATTCCCGGTCCCTCGGCCCCTGGGCCCAGGCTGCCGCGGCCCATCCGACGAGGATCAATCCGGCCAGGATTGGTCCGGCCATCACGTTCATTGCCTTCTCCCGATTGGCGAAGATTTGGGGTCCCTCCGGCCCTCGTGCCGAGGACCGGAGCTTCTCAGCCCCTCAGGAGGCGCAGAGCCCACGCGCCACGGACGGAAGACAACGATCGCCCGGGCATGGTTCCACGGAACCGGGAAGGCAGGCGGGGATTGCCCTCGGGACACCGAGCCCGAGGACACCATGGACACGACTGAGGAGCCCGATACGGACGCCCGGAACGGACACCTGCTGGTGCGGCCGGAGACCATCGTTCCGCCGACCGGTGGGGCTCCGGGCCGCCACCCGCTCGGCCTCGGCGGCCGGCGGGACGGCACGCTCCTCGTGCCTGCGGGGATCGACGCGGCGAAGCCCGCGCCACTCGTTCTCGCCCTGCACGGTGCGGGCGGGCTGTCGGCCCACATTGTCGACCTCTTCGCCGACGAGTCGGCGGCCCGCGGCATCCTGGTCCTGGCACCGGACTCCCGCGCCTCCACCTGGGACGTGATCCGCGGCGGCTACGGGCCGGACGTCGCCTTCATCGAGCGCACCCTGCGACAGGTCTTCCGGCAGCATGCGGTCGATCCGAAACGGATCGCCATCGCGGGCTTCTCCGACGGCGCCTCCTACGCGCTCTCGTTGGGCCTGAGCAACGGGACCCTGTTCGGTGACATCCTGGCCTTCTCGCCTGGCTTCATGGCGCCGAGCCGGCAAGACGATGCGCCCCGCATCTTCATCTCCCATGGGGTGCAGGACGACGTGCTGCCGATCGAGGTCTGCAGCCGCAGGCTCGTGCCGCGGCTCAAGCGCATGGAATACGAGGTCGAATACCGCGAGTTCGCCGGCGGCCACATGGTACCGGCCGACATGGTCGGCCGGGCCCTCGACCGGTTCCTGGCGTGATGGCGGAAACTGCCGCTTCCGATTTCCGGACCGTCAGACCGATCTGCCGCGCCGCGAGAAATACCAGATCGCCGCGATGGCGATGATCACCAGCAGAATGATCCACCAGTAGTCCGCAAGTCCGCCGGTCTGCCCGGTCTGGGCCGGGTCGGTCGCGGGGGGCGAGCCGGGGGTCGGAGTCTGCGCCAGGGCGGCCGAGACTGCCAGGAAAAGGAAGCTCGCCAGTGCTGCAAGTCGGCTCATAACCATGTCCTCCACGGGGTTGATGCGCAGCCAAGCCGCCAAGCCGGCCAGACTGGCCCCAGATGGGAACGCGGTCCGCGAAGCGGTTGTTCCTGGAGCGCGCGGGTATCGACAGCGGTGGAAAGAGGCCGGAGAGGCTTGGGGTCCCGTCCCCGGTTCCTGTATCGTGCAGGCAGGAGCGAGAACCGATGCAGACTGATCGGAGAACCCCCGTCATGACCGGTGGCTGCCAGTGCGGCGCGGTGCGCTATGCGCTGATGTCCGAGCCGACGCAGGCCAGCATCTGCCATTGTCGTATGTGCCAGAAGGCCTTCGGGAGCTATTTCGCGCCGCTCACCGGCGTGCCTGTCCGCGATCTCGTCTGGACCAGGGGCACCCCGGCATTTTCAAGAGTTCGGAAGCCGCAGAGCGGGGCTTCTGCCGGGATTGCGGGACGCCGCTCACCTTCCGCTACGTGGAGAGCGACCGCATCAATGTTTCCATCGGCAGCCTCGACGAGCCGGGGCGCGTTCGTCCGGAGATCCAATTCGGCATCGAGAGCCGCCTCCCCGCTTTCGAGACCCTCCACACCCTCCCCGGCGAGCGCACGGAGGACGACGCGACGCCGGAGGATCTCGCGAAGAGGAGGTCGCGCCAGCACCCGGACCACGATTAAGCCGGTCGTCCCTTGACCGCCCAGGCGCGGATCGCGAGCAGGATCTCCCCGTCGGGGCCGGCCGGGAGGCGCTCGCGAACCGCCTCGCGAAGCGTCTCGCGCGCCCCGTCATCCAGTGACATGCAGTACTTCGGGGCCGAGCCGGTTCCTCCCAGGAACGGCGCCCAGTAATCGTCGAAGCCGGCGAAGGCTGCGGGAACGTCGATGGGCTGCACCGCCACGTCCGTGAGACCGGCCTTCGCGAACAGCTCCGCAAGGGGGCCGGGCCGGCAGACGGGAGCCTGCACGCCGTCGTCGAATTCCCTCGCCCGCGGATCGAGCGCGGTGGCCGCGTCGAAGAAATGCCGCATCACCTGCATGTGCCCGGCATAGTCCCAGACATAGAGCGCCACCGTGCCGCTCGGCCTCACGACACGCATCATTTCACCGATCATGGCGTCCTTGTCGGGGACGAAGTTCAGCACGAGCCCGGAAACGGCAACATCGAACTGATCGTCGGCCTCGCGAAGAGCCTGCGCATCCCCCTGCCTGAACGAGGCGCGCGGATCGGGAACCTGATGACGGGCGGCCTCGAGAAAACCCGCGGAACTGTCGATGCCGACAACGCGCGAGGGCTCGCAGCGCTCCAGCACCGCGGCGGTGAGGACGCCGGTGCCGCATCCGACATCGATCCAGTCGGCACCACGCGGCGCATCGATCCAGTCGAGGAAGAGCGGGGCGACCTTCCGGCTCCATCGCCCCATCCATTGCTCGTACGCGTCGCTTGCGCCCCAGAGGTTCGGCTGTCCGGTCGGCATCGAAGGGCCTCCGCCGTGGTCGCCCGAAGCTTAGGCGGAACGGACCGGGCGGGCAAACGCCCTTTCGGATCACTCGATCCTGATGGGCTTGCGGGCGATCACGAGGCTGCCGGCCTCGCCGGGCGCCATCATGACGTAGCGCACCTCGTAAGCGCCCGCCTCCTCCGGCGCCTGCAGGGTCACCGGTGCGCCTTCCGGCGAGACGGTGCGGAAATCCGTATAGGCATCGGGAGCCGAGCCCACGGGCACGATGGTGATGTAGTCGCCGTCGCCCTTCGGGCCCGTATAGGCGATGCTCACCTCGGTGCCGGCCTTCACCCGCTCGGGTGCGGACACGGACCCGACGGCGGGCTCGACTTGGATGGGAGCCGACGCGAGGACCTTGTAGGTGCCGTTCGCCTCAAGGACGAAGCGCACCTCGTAGGCGCCGGGCTCGCTCGGCAACTGAAGGGAAACCTCCCTGCCCTCCGGCCGCTCGTAGGCCCCGCTGATCCACGAGTTCTCCGGGGCTCCCTTCTTCACCACGCCGATGAAGCTGTCGCCGCCGCCCGTGCCGGTGAAGCTTACTTTGATCGTCGTCCCGGCCATGCCGCGCAGCGGTGCCGCGACCGTGGCGCTCGCTGGCGTCACCTCGACCGGCTTCGTGGCCAGGATGCGGGGATCGAGGCCGGAGATGTAGCGGACCTCGTAGAGCCCCGGCTCCGCCGGCAGGCGCAGGCGTGCGGGAGAGCCGTTGCTGGCGTAGGCCCAGGCGCCGGCCTCGTAGGTGTTCACGTCGCTGCCGGCCTTCGCAAGGCCGACCCAGTCCTCCGGCGCATTCGGGCCGTCGAAGGTCGCGGCGATCTCCGAGCCTGCTACGCCCTTCGCGGGCGCCTCGATTTTGGCCGAGACCGGCGTCACCGTCACCTTCGCGCGGGCCAGGACCGCTCCGCTGGCGTCGGAGACGTAGCGCAGCTCGTAGGCGCCGGGCTCGCCCGGTACGCGAACCTTCGTGGGGTTGCCGTCTCGGGTGTAGCTGTAATGCCGGGTTTCCAGAACCTCGCCGTCCACCCGGGCAAAGGCGATGTAGTCGTCCTTGGCGCCGGGACCGGTCCAGCGCACTTCGATCTCGCCGGTCGCCGGAACGCTCGTCCTCGCCGGCTCGAGGCTCGCCCTCGGCAGGGTGCCCGAGAGGGCGACGACGATCTTCGCCGGCGTCTTCGCGCCGACCTCGACCTCCGCCTGACCCGTCTTCGCGGCGGTCGCGGCAAAGATGCCGTAGCGGCCCGGCGGCAGGGACACGGCCCCGGACACACCCGTGGCGACCGGCTCCTCGTCGCCGCTGCGCGTGATCGTGAAGGTCGCATCCGTGACCGGACGGCCGCCGTCGGTGGCTTCGAGCGGGATGGAGCGGGTCGCGACGGCGGCCTTCGGCCTCGCCTGCGCGGTCTCAACAAGGGCCTTGCCGAGTTCGCCCGCACTGGACGCCGCCAGGAAGGTGCCGCCGGTCCGCTCCGCGATGCAGGCGAGCTTGGGTCGCTCGACCGCCGCGACGTCGAAGCCGACCACATGGGCGACGAAACCGGCATTCCTCCGCTTCAGCTCCTCGGCCACCGCGCAGGGATCGCCGCCGCAGGTCTCGATGCCGTCGGTCACCACGATGACGCGCCCGGCCTTGACGGATCCGAGCAGGCCGGCCGCCTCCTTAAGGGACGCGGTGATCGGCGTCTTGCCGCGCGGGCTGAGGCGGCCCGCCACCGCCTCGACGGCGGCCTTGTCGACGGCCGCCACCGGCAGCACGCGCTCGATGTCGCCGCAATCGCCCGCACGACGATGCCCGTAGGCGACGATGCCGAGCCGGGCGCCCTTCGGCAGGGTCTCGACAAGTGAGGAGACGGCCTCGCGCGCGATCTCCATCTTGGGCCTGCCGTCGATGCGTCCCCACATGCTGTTGGACGCATCGATGACCAGCACGGTCGGCGTCCCGGAACCCTCCTGGGCACTCCCCTGCGTCATGGCGAAGATGCTGCTAAGAAGTGCGAGAGATGCGGCGAAGATCAGTCTCATTGTAACGTATCCCGAGTACCGAATGAGGCTTCCGGGATATTGGACCTTCCGTCAAGTAATGCGTGGCCGAATGCCCGGGCCATGCACCGAAATGACGTCTTTCGTGCGGCGCGAAAACCTAAAAAGGAAAGGCGCGAACGGCTGCCGCTCGCGCCTTCCGATGTTCCGACGGAGCCGGCCCGTCAGGCGGCGTTGGACAGCGCCGCCTCGATGGCCGCGAGAGCCGCTTCCGCCTGGGCGCCGTCCGGCCCGCCGGCCTGGGCCATGTCGCGGCGTCCGCCGCCGCCCTTGCCGCCGAGCTTCTCGGAGCCGACGCGCACCAGCGCGACCGCGTCGAGCTTGCTCGTAAGGTCCTCGGTGACGCCGACCACGATGCCGGCCTTGCCGTCCTCGGCCACGCCCACGATGGCGACGACGCCGGAACCGAGACGGCGCTTGCCCTCGTCCGCGAGGCTCTTGAGGTCCTTCATCTCGACGCCGGACACGGCGCGGGCCATGAGCTTGATGCCGGCCACGTCCTTGATCGAGTCGCCGCCGCCCGTGCCACCGCCCATGGCGAGCTTGCGGCGGGCCTCGGCAAGGTCGCGCTCCAGCTTGCGCCGTTCCTCGATGAGGGCGGCGAGGCGGGAGGAGGCCTCGTCGACTGGGGTCTTCAGGATGCCGGCGATCTCGTGCAGCTTGCGACTCTCCCCGGTGAGGTAGCGCCGCGCCGCGTCGCCCGTCATTGCCTCGATGCGGCGCACGCCCGCCGCGACCGCGCTCTCGGACACGACGGTGATCACGCCGATGTCGCCGGTGCGGTTCACATGGGTGCCGCCGCAGAGCTCGACCGAGAAGGCCTTGTTGCCGTCGGCCCTGCCCATGGACACCACGCGCACCTCGTCGCCGTACTTCTCGCCGAAGAGCGCGCGGGCGCCGGATTCGATCGCTTCCTCGACGCCCATGAGCTTGGTCACCACGGGCTCGTTCTGGAGCAGGACCCGGTTGGCGATGTCCTCGACCTCCGCGAGCTCGCCCTCCTCGATGGGCTTGGGATGGCTGAAGTCGAAGCGCAGGCGGTCGGGCGCCACCAGCGAGCCCTTCTGGGCCACGTGGTCGCCGAGCACGAGGCGCAACGCCTCATGCAGCAGGTGCGTGGCCGAGTGGTTGGCACGGATTGCAGAGCGACGCTCGTGATCGACCTCGAGCTCCAGCGCCTGGTTCTGCTTCAGGGTGCCGTGCTCCACCGTCACGTGATGCACGAAGAGGTCGCCGAGCTTCTTCTCGGTGCCGGTGACGCGTACCCGCGCGCCCTCCCCCTGCATGACGCCGGTGTCGCCGACCTGGCCGCCGGATTCGCCGTAGAACGGGGTCTGGTTGAGGACCACGAGGCCGGTCTCGCCGGCCTTCAGCTCCTTCACCTCCTGCCCGTCCTTCAGGAGGGCGAGGACGATGCCCTCCGCGGTCTCGGTGTCGTAGCCGAGGAACTCGGTCGCGCCGGTGCGCTCCTTGATGCCGAACCAGACGGTCTCGGTCGCGGCCTCGCCGGAACCGGACCAAGCCGCGCGGGCCATCTCGCGCTGGCGCTCCATGGCGGCCTTGAAGCCCTCCGTGTCGACGCCGATGCCGCGGGGCTTGAGGGCGTCCTGGGTGAGGTCCAGCGGGAAGCCGTAGGTGTCGTAGAGGGTGAACGCCGTCTCGCCCGAGAGGCTCTGGCCCTTAGCGAGGTTGCGGGTCTCCTCGTCGAGGATCGACAGGCCCCGCTCGAGGGTCTTGCGGAAGCGGCTCTCCTCCAGGCGCAGGGTCTCGGTAATGAGCGGCTCGGCGCGCACCAGCTCAGGGTATGCCTGCCCCATCTCGCGCACGAGGGCCGGCACGAGGCGGTACATCAGCGGCTCCTTGGCGCCTAGCAGCTGCGCGTGGCGCATGGCGCGGCGCATGATGCGGCGGAGCACATAGCCGCGGCCCTCGTTCGACGGCAGTACCCCGTCGGCCACGAGGAAGCAGGAGGTGCGCAGGTGATCCGCGATCACCCGGTGCGAGGCCTTGCGGTCGCCCTCCGGCGCCACGCCGGTGGCATGCGCCACCGCCTCGATCAGGGTGCGGAACAGGTCCGTGTCGTAGTTCGAGTGCACGCCCTGCAGGATCGCCGCCATGCGCTCGAGGCCCATGCCGGTGTCGATGGAGGGCTTGGGCAGGGCGATCCGGTTGCCGGGCTCGATCTGCTCGTACTGCATGAACACGAGGTTCCAGAATTCCAGGAACCGGTCGCCGTCCTCGTCCGGGCTACCGGGAGGGCCGCCCCACAGGGCCTCGCCCTGGTCGATGAAGATCTCCGAGCACGGGCCGCAGGGGCCGGTATCGCCCATCTGCCAGAAATTATCCGAGGTCGGGATGCGGATGATCTTGGAGTCGGAGAAACCGGCGATCTTCTTCCACAGGTCCGCCGCCTCGTCGTCGTCGTGATAGACGGTGACGAGGAGCTTCTCCTTCGGAAGGCCGAATTCCTTGGTGATCAGGCTCCAGGCGAGCTCGATGGCCTGCGCCTTGAAGTAGTCGCCGAAGGAAAAGTTGCCCAGCATCTCGAAGAAGGTGTGGTGCCGGGCGGTGTAGCCGACATTGTCGAGATCGTTGTGCTTGCCGCCGGCGCGCACGCATTTCTGCGCAGTGGCGGCGCGGCTGTAGGCCCGCTTCTCGGCGCCGGTGAAGACGTTCTTGAACTGCACCATGCCGGCGTTCGTGAACATCAGCGTGGGGTCGTTGCGCGGCACGAGGGGGCTCGAGGCCACGACCTCATGGCCGTTCTTGGCGAAATAATCGAGGAAGGCCGACCGGATTTCGTTGACGCCGCTCATGGGTTCTGGTGCTCGGGGTTTGGACCATCAAGGCCCGAAAAGATGTTCATTCGTCGGGGGTTTTTAGACGCACGCGCACCGGCTGTCGAGGCGGCGTTTCGCGCTGGCCACCTCTCGATGCGCTGATGAGATGGATGCTTGAAGGTTCGCGCAAGAGCGCGACGGAGCCCTCCTCCCCCTTGTGGGGAGGGATATCGCGCCACATCCTGCAAGAGATCGCCACTCCTCACCCGGACCGAAGGTCGACCTCTTCCCACCGGAGAGGTGAAGGGCGTGCGTAGTGACGGCACAAACGAAAAGACCGCCGCGATCTCTCGCGGCGGCCCATTCTTTGCCCTTGAAGGAGAGCAAACCTTCATTGCGCAGTTTATCGGACGACCGGTGTCCGCTCGTCCAAGCTAGTGCGTTACGCGGCACCCTCGTCGAGGTCTTCCGCCGTCGGGGTCGCCTGCTCCAGGATGCGGTCGGCCAGGAGGCCGGCGTTCTGGCGGATCAGGGCTTCGATCTTGTTGGCGATCTCGGGGTTGTCGCGCAGGAACTGCTTGGCGTTCTCGCGGCCTTGGCCGAGGCGCTGGCTGTCGTAGGAGAACCAGGCGCCGGACTTCTCGACGATGCCGGCCTTGACGCCGAGATCGATGAGCTCGCCCACCTTCGAGACGCCCTCGCCGAACATGATGTCGAACTCGACTTGCTTGAAGGGCGGCGCGACCTTGTTCTTGACCACCTTGACGCGCACCGAGTTGCCGATCGGGTCGTCACGGTCCTTCAGCGTCGAGACGCGGCGGATGTCGAGGCGCACGGAGGCGTAGAACTTGAGCGCGTTGCCGCCCGTCGTGGTCTCCGGCGAGCCGTACATGACGCCGATCTTCATGCGGATCTGGTTGATGAAGATCACCATCGTGTTCGAGCGGGAGATCGAGCCGGTGAGCTTGCGAAGGGCCTGGCTCATCAGGCGCGCCTGGAGGCCCGGCTGAACCTCGCCCATCTCGCCGTCGAGCTCGGCTTTCGGGGTCAGGGCCGCCACCGAGTCGATCACCAGCACGTCCACCGCGCCGGAACGGACGAGCGTGTCGGCGATCTCGAGAGCCTGCTCGCCGGTGTCGGGCTGGGAGATCAGGAGATCGTCCAGGTTGACGCCGAGCTTGCGGGCATAAACGGGATCGAGCGCGTGTTCCGCGTCCACGAAGGCGCAGACGCCGCCCTTTTTCTGGGCTTCGGCGATGGTG
>DASQMJ010000053.1:0-5978 GCA_035645535.1 Microvirga sp.
CATGGCGGACGGCCCGGCGATCCAGGCGGCGGGGCTCCGCGCTCTCAAGGTGGGGCAGGACACGGTGAAGACCCTCGACCTCGTCCGCCGCTTCCGGGCCGAGGACCAGGACACGCCCGTGATCCTCATGGGCTATTACAATCCCATCTACGTCTACGGCGTCGACCGTTTCCTGGCTGACGCAAAGGAAGCCGGCGTCGACGGCCTGATCGTGGTCGACCTGCCTCCGGAGGAGGACGAGGAGCTCTGCCTTCCGGCCCTGAAGGCGGGCCTCGCCTTCATCCGCCTGGCGACCCCGACCACCGACGACAGGCGCCTGCCGGCGGTGCTCGCGAACACGGCAGGCTTCGTCTATTACGTCTCGATCACCGGCATCACCGGCGCCGCGACCCCGGATTTCGGCCAGGTCGCGACGGCGGTGGAGCGCATCAAGCATCACACGCCCCTGCCGGTCGTGGTGGGCTTCGGCGTGAAGAGCGGCGCCCATGCGGCGGCGGTGGCGAAGGGCGCGGACGGCGTCGTGGTCGGCTCGGCGCTGATCGATGCCCTGAAGAAAACGCTCGACGCGGAAGACCGCGCCACCTCGCGCACGGTCGAGGCCGTCACCACATTGGTGAAGGAATTGAGCGAAGGCGTGCGGTCGGTGGCCAAGAAGGCAGCCGCCGCTTAGAGGAACACAAGACCTCATCCTGAGGAGCCGCGTCGGCGGCGTCTCGAGGATGATCCGGAGAGCACCGAAGACGCCCTCGTCCTTCGAGACGGACCTGACGGTCCTCCTCAGGATGGGGGCTGCGAGGCGCCTCTGAACGGGAAGGTAGAACGATGAACTGGATCTCCGAAGTCGTCCGTCCGAAGATCAAGACGCTCTTCAAGCGCGAAACCCCGGACAATCTCTGGATCAAGTGCCCGGAGACCGGTCAGGTCGTGTTCCACAAGGACGTGGAAGCGAACCAGTGGGTCATCCCCGGCTCCAACCACCACATGCGGATCTCCGCCACGCAGCGGCTGCAGCTGATGTTCGACGGCGGCACCTGGCTCGACGTGGCCTTGCCCGAGGTGCCGGTCGATCCGCTCAAGTTCCGCGACGAGAAGCGCTATGTGGACCGCCTCAAGGACGCCCGCGCCAAGACCGGCCAGCAGGACGCCTTCAAGGTCGGCTTCGGCCGGGTCGAGGACCTGCCCATGACCATCGCGGTGCAGGATTTCGGCTTCATGGGCGGCTCGCTGGGCATGGCGGCCGGCGAGGCCTTCATCAAGGGTGCGGAGACCGCCCTCGACAAGAAGACCCCTTACGTGCTCTTCGCCGGCTCCGGCGGCGCCCGCATGCAGGAGGGCATCCTGTCGCTCATGCAGATGCCCCGCACCACCGTGGCGGTCCGCCGCCTGCGCGACGCGAGGCTGCCCTATATCGTGGTGCTCACCAACCCGACCACGGGCGGCGTTACGGCGTCCTACGCCATGCTGGGCGACGTGCATCTGGCCGAGCCCGGCGCCCTCATCGGCTTCGCCGGCCCGCGCGTGATCGAGCAGACCATCCGCGAGAAGCTGCCCGACGGGTTCCAGCGCGCCGAGTACCTCAAGGACCACGGCATGGTCGACATGGTGGTGCATCGCCACGACCTGAAATCCACCATCGCCCGCCTGTCGCGCCTCCTCACCAGGACGCCGGTGGCGGACGCGCCCGTGGCCGAGGCGGCCGAGTAAGACTTTCTCGGAGGCAGGGCGATGGATTCCTCGGATGCGCTGATCGCGCGCTTTCTCGCCCTGCACCCGAAGACCATCGATCTGTCCCTGGGGCGCATCCAGCGTCTCCTCGCCGGGCTCGGCCATCCGGAGCGGCGGCTGCCGCCGACGATCCACGTGGCCGGCACCAACGGCAAGGGCTCGACCATCGCGTTCATGCGGGCGATCCTGGAAAGCGCCGGGCTCGCGGTCCACGTCTACACCTCGCCCCATCTCGTGCGCTTCCACGAGCGCATCCGCCTCGGCCGCCTCGGCGGCGGGCGCTACGTGGAGGAGGACCGGCTCGTGAAGGCCCTGCGCCGCTGCGAGGAGGTCAATGCGGGCGAGCCGATCACGGTATTCGAGATCACCACCGCGGCGGCGCTGCTGCTCTTTTCCGAGGAGCGCGCCGACGTGCTCCTGCTGGAGGTGGGCTTGGGAGGACGCCTCGACGCCACCAACGTGATCGACCGGCCGGCCGCCGCCGTGGTCACGCCCATCGGCCACGACCACGCGGAATATCTCGGCACGACGCTGGAGGCCATCGCCAGGGAGAAGGCCGGCATCTTCAAGCGCGGCTGCCCGGCCGTCATCGCCCCGCAGGATTACCTGGAAGCCGACCAGACCCTGCGCGAGGCGGCCGAGCGGGTCGGCGCGACGCCGATCCTCGTCGGCCAGCAGGATTTCTCAGTGCACGAGGAGCGCGGGCGCCTCGTCTACCAGGACGAGAAGGGCCTCCTCGACCTGCCCCGGCCGAAGCTCGTCGGGCGCCATCAGTTCGTCAATGCCGGCACGGCCATCGCGGCCCTGCGCGCCGCCGGCTTCGAGAAATTCGAGACCTCGGCCTTCGAGGCCGGCATCACCCGCGCCGAGTGGCCTGGCCGGCTCCAGCGCCTCGTTAGGGGCCGGTTGCCGGAAATCGCCCCCGAGGGCTGTGAGCTGTGGCTCGATGGCGGCCACAATGCGGACGGGGGGCGCGTGCTCGCTGCCGCCATGGCCGACCGAAGCGAGCGCAGCGACGCGCCGCTCGTGCTGATCGCCGGCATGCTCGGCACGAAGGATTCGGAAGCCTTCTTCAGGAATTTCTCAGGCCTCGCCCGCGAGGTGATCGCCGTGCCGATCCCGGGCCAGATCGCCGCCCGCCCGGCCGAGGAGGTTGCCACCATCGCCGCGAGCGTCGGCCTGACGGCCTCGACGAGCGCCAGCGTGGAAGCGGCTCTCGCGTCGCTCCACGACTACGTCTGGGAGCACCCGCCCCGGGTGCTCATCTGCGGATCGCTTTACCTTGCCGGCGAGGTCCTGGCCGCGAACGGGACGCTGCCGGAGTAGCCTCGTTCTGCAGAATTCGACGCACAGCTAGGACGAAGCGCGACACGTCCCTTCCGCTGGAAAAGGGAGAATCCGTCTCAAGGCATCTGACCCAAAAGCGGACTTGCACTTGTGCGGCCAATCCACCGGTCTCTTCGTATGGGAGCATCGCTCCGGCGGAAAACCGCACGGCACTCTAGCCGACTGCGAACAGATCCCGGTTGTCGGAGCTTGCCGCCGGCTCCTCGAAGGCGTTCGGGTCGCCCGGGGCGGTTTCCCAGCCGAGATCGGGCAGCGCGATGATGCGAAGCCCGCGCGGGTCGTTGCGGGTCACCACGATGCCGCGGCTTTCCATGTAGGCGATGAGGCGCCGGGCGCGGCCGGGCGAGCGGCTGCCGCAGGCGCGGGCGATCTCCCCGTCCGGCGGGCAGGGCGCGCCCTCCATGGCGGCGCGGGCGAGGAGCAGGAACACGCCCTGGATGTCCTCCGCGAGATCGGCCGCGAACGCGACCGCGCGGTCCCATTCGGTTCCCTCGGCGGTGGCCGTGTCGACGCCGGCGCGGGCCACCGCGAGGCGGCGCCGGAAGGCCGGCAGGCTCAAGGGCTCGCCGCTGACGCGGCGGATGCGGCAGCGCACGAGGAAGTCCTGGTAGAGCACCGCCACCGTGCGGAAAGCGGCCTCCGGGTCGTCGAGGATCTCGCGCAGGATGGCGTCGAGGGCCGCCTCACGCTCCGCCTTCGATTCCTCCGTTGCCTCCGCTTCGGGCTCCGGCGCGGCGGCCGGGCGCGTGCGGGCGAGCTGGGCCAGGAGGTCGTTGGTGGACGGGGCCGGCGGAGGCGGCGGCGCGCGGCGCGGCAGCACCGGGCGCACGGGTTCGTCCTCGCCCGGCTTGAAGATGAGATCGCGCGCCTCTTGCCTAGGCTGCTCCGGGAGCGGCACGAGCTTGAAGCTGCCGGAGCGAGCGGAGGTCTCGACCGGGCCGATGCGGATCGGCACCGGACGGCGCGAAAGCGCGGGCCCTAGCGCCACGAAGTGGCCGCGCTCGAGGTCGCGGAACATCTCCGCCTGACGACGCTCCATGCCGAGGAGATCGGCCGCGCGGGCCATGTCGATGTCGAGGAAGGTGCGGCCCATGAGGAAGTTCGACGCCTCCGCCGCGACATTCTTGGCGAGCTTGGCGAGGCGCTGGGTCGCGATGATGCCGGCGAGCCCGCGCTTGCGGCCGCGGCACATGAGGTTGGTCATGGCCCCGAGCGAGACTTTTCTGGCCTCGTCCGACACGTCGCCGGCGGCGGCGGGCGCGAAGAGCTGCGCCTCGTCCACCACCACGAGCATCGGGTACCAGTAATCCCGGTCCGCATCGAAGAGGCCGCCCAGGAAGGCCGCCGCGCAGCGCATCTGCGCCTCGGCGTCGAGGCCCTCCAGGCTGAGCACCACCGAGACCCGGTGCTGGCGCACGCGGGCGGCGATCCGCTGAATGTCGCCCTCGCTGCGGGAGGCATCGACCACCACGTGACCGAACCTGTCGGCGAGCGTGACGAAATCGCCCTCCGGGTCGATGACGGCCTGCTGGACCAGGGACGCGCTCTGCTCCAGCAGCCGGCGCAGGAGGTGCGACTTGCCGGAGCCGGAATTGCCCTGGACGAGCAGACGGGTCGCCAGAAGCTCCTCCAGATCGAGCAGAGCCGCTCCTCCTCCGGGCCCGGAGGACACCTGTCCCATGTCGATGCCGACCCTCATCAGCCTCCCTCGTAATCTTGGGTAAACGTGGCCTTCTCCTAACACGGCGGATCCCCCGAAAGTGCCAAGGGCGGCCGATTGCTCCACAGCCTTGCAGCGCTATCCCCAGGCATGAGGCCGCAGGGGGTGCGAAACCGCCCCGCCTCCAGGTCATTAACCGTCTGCCGCACAGCCCCAGGAGGAGCGATGCCTCTGCGTTCAAGCTCCGCCCGAGCCTTTTCCGACCCCGTGATTCTCAGACGGGACGGTTCGACGCTCGCCGCCCAGGCGGCGGGCACGCGGCCGGGCGAAGAGGGCGGCAAGGGCCTGGCCGCGGCACCGCCGGGCGAAGCGCGCATGGAGAGCCTTTTCGAGACCGTCGGCATCGCCCTGTTGCTGGCCATCGTGGCGGCGGCCGTGTGGATCCTGATCCGCAAACGCCTCTAGAACGGGTCGGCCCCGGGCTCCGGCTCGACGGGTATGTCGAAATGCAGCACCTCCTCGCGGGTGCCGAGCTTCTCGTAGAGCGCGATGGCCGGATCGTCGCCGTAATCTGCCTGGACGTAGACCACCCAGGCGCCGCGCCGGGCGGCGATCTCGCGCAGGTGCCCGATGAGAGCGGTCGCGATGCCCTGGCGGCGATGGGCTTCGGCCACGGCCAGGTCATAGATGTAGAACTCGCGCCGGGCCCGTTCGAACTTGTCGAGTTCGTAGGCCACGAGTCCGCCCACGATCTCCTCGCCCGCCAGGGCCGCGAGCACCACGACGTGCTCCTTTGCGAGCAGGCTCTTGAGGTACGCGTCGTCCGGCGGTGCGGCTCCGTAGGTCTCGGGCTCGCGGAAGGCTTCGCCGAACAGGGCGTTGAGCCTGCGCATAAGCGGCAGGTCGGAGGGCGTGAGGCGACGGAGGGGGATGGGCCGGGATGTCATTTCCGGGTTATAGCGCGATGGCCCTGCCGATTGACATCCTTTGAGGCGGCCGCGGATCCGCGTCGATCCACGGACTCGACACAGACCCCCAGTGGGAGTAATGTGACTGACCAGTCAGTCATATAGTTCAGGTCGTACCATGTCCACGAAGCGGACTCCGCGAAAGAACCCGGCCAGGAGCGAGAGCGACCGTCAGGCCAGGCTCCAGGCGATCCTCGACGCCGCGCTCGACGTGTTCCTGGAGAAGGGCTTCGCGGAGGCGCGCCTCGACGACGTGGCCGCCCGGGCTGGGGTCGCCA
>DASQMJ010000054.1:0-23998 GCA_035645535.1 Microvirga sp.
GTCCGGTTCACCGAGGGGCGCGCTCGCGAGGCGTCGTGACCGTGGAGCCGGGCACGGTCCTGCCGATGCGGTCACGCAGCCGCATGGGCGGGAGGCCCAGGCACCCGCCTCGGGACCGCAGCCGCCGCAGACCCGTCCGCCCAGGGGGCGGCGTCCGTCTGTGGCGCCTGACGGACCATGGCCGCCTGTCCGCCTAAAAGAACCGTGCGCGAGGGGCCGTCCGGCTCTTCCACCTCACCACCATCAGCTTCGAGCCGGATCGCCTCTCGCGCCCCCTCGACTGCCGCAAGGTTCCGCGCCACCAGGCCCGGAGCCCGATGGCGCACGCTCTTTGTCATTGCAGACCCTTTGCCATTCCGGCACCGCCCCGGTGCTTTTCCCGGTGCACGCAGTCCGGAGAGGCGATTTGACCTCCAGCGCGACGAGAGCCCATGGATTGTCTTCGCTCCGGCCAGGAATGACACGCAAACGCACCACCCTATATCATCATCCCATGGCGCTGCGTTCCACCGAAATCCTGACCCAGACCCCGCAAGGGCTCTACTGCCCCCTCGGCGACTTCCACATCGATCCGGTCCGGCCCGTGAAGCGGGCGCTCGTCACCCACGGCCATTCGGACCATGCCCGCTCCGGCCACCGAGCCGTCATGGCGACCCGGGAGACGCTTCTCATCATGGCCGTACGGTACGGCGCCGATTTCGCGGGCTCCACCCAGGAGGCGCCGCTCGGCGAGAGCCTGCGGATCGGGGACGTGACCGTGCGGTTCACCCCGGCCGGTCACGTGCTGGGCTCCGCGCAGATCGCCATCGAGGCGGGCGGCACCCGCGTGGTCGTCTCGGGCGACTACAAGCGCGCCGAGGATCCGACGTGCCTGCCCTACGAGGTCGTACCCTGCGACGTGTTCATCACCGAGGCGACCTTCGGGCTGCCGGTCTTCCGCCATCCGGACACCCGGGGCGAGGTGAGGAAGCTCCTCGCTTCCGTGGCGCTGTTCCCCGAGCGCGCCCACATCGTCGGCGCCTATGCGCTCGGCAAGGCGCAGCGGGTCATGGCGCTGCTGCGGGAGGAAGGCTACGACCGGCCGATCTACCTGCACGGTGCCATGGAGCGCCTGACCGAGTTCTATAAATCCGAAGGCATCCCGCTCGGCGAGACCCCGAAGGTGGTGGCCGCGGAGCGCCCGAAGCTCGCCGGCGCCATCGTGATCTGCCCGCCCTCCGCCATCCAGGATCTCTGGTCCCGCCGCTTTCCGGACCCGGTGACCTGCTTCGCGTCCGGCTGGATGCGGGTGCGGGCGCGAGCCCGGCAGAAGGGCGTGGAGCTGCCCCTGGTGATATCCGACCATTCCGACTGGGACGACCTCTGCCGCACGATCCGGGAGACCGGGGCCGGCGAGGTCTGGGTCACGCACGGCCAGGAGGACGCGCTGGTCCATTGGTGCATGACCCACGGCATCCGGGCGCGGCCCCTGCACATGCTGGGCTACGGCGACGAGGGCGAGGCGGAGGAGACGCCCGCCGCCACGGAGGAGGCGGGAGAGACCGCATGAACCGCTTCGCCGCCCTCCTCGACCGGCTCGCCTACGAGCCGCGCCGCAACGCCAAGCTGCGGCTGCTCATGGACTATTTCCGCCACACGCCCGACCCTGACCGTGGCTATGCGCTGGCCGCCATGACCGGCGCCCTCATGTTCAAGGAGGCGAAGCCCGGCCTCATCCGCGGCCTCGTGGAGGAGCGCACGGATCCGGTGCTGTTCCGCATGTCCTATCACTACGTCGGCGACCTGGCCGAGACGGCGGCGCTGATCTGGCCGTCGCCGGGCCACGAGAGCGTGGCGCCTGCCGGCGTCGAGCCGACCATCGGCCACAACAACCCGCCGCCCCATGTACCGACCATCTCGGAGGTCGTCGAGGCGCTGGCGACCATGAGCAAGAGCGACCTGCCCGCCTGCGTCGCCGGATGGATGGACGCCCTCGACGAGACCGGGCGCTGGGCGCTCATCAAGCTCATCACCCGGGAGCTGCGCGTCGGCGTCTCGGCGCGCCTGGCGAAGACCGCCGTGGCGCAGCTCGGAGGGGTCGAGCCGGACGAGGTGGAGCTGATCTGGCACGGGTTGGAGCCGCCCTACGAAGCCCTCTTCGCCTGGGTCGAGGGGAGAGGCCCGAAGCCGGAATCGGGCAATCCCGCCCCTTTTCGCCCGCCGATGCTGTCGCATCCGCTGGAAGAGGAGGATTTCGGGAAGCTCGAGGCTGGCGATTTCATGGCCGAATGGAAGTGGGACGGCATCCGCCTTCAGGCGGTCTCCGGCCATTCGGGCGACGGGCGCCCGGTGCGCCGGATCTATTCGCGCACCGGCGAGGACGTGTCCCGGGCCTTTCCGGACCTCGTCGAGGCGCTGACTTTCGAGGGTGCCATCGACGGGGAACTGCTCATCGTCCGTGAGGGCCGCGTCCAGAGCTTCAACGTGCTCCAGCAGCGCCTGAACCGGAAGGCCGTGACCCCGAAGCTCGTTGCCGAGTTCCCGGCCCACCTGCGCGTCTACGACATCCTCACCGAAGGCGATGAGGACCTGCGCGACCTCCCCTTCCGGGAGCGCCGCCGACGCCTGGAGGCGCTGGTCGCCCGCGTCGGCGATCCGCGCATCGACCTCTCGCCCCTGGTGTCTTTCTCGACCTGGGAGGAGCTTGCCGCCGCCCGCTCCGATCCTGCCGCCGTCGGCGCGGGGCCGGACGCGGACGCCATCGAGGGCTGCATGATCAAGCGGGCGGACAGCCCCTATTTGCCGGGCCGCCCCAAGGGCTACTGGTACAAGTGGAAGCGCGACCCTTACCTCGTCGATGCGGTGATGATGTACGGCCAGCGCGGACACGGGAAGCGCTCGTCCTTCTATTCCGACTACACGTTCGGGGTCTGGCGCGACGGTCCGTCCGGCGAGGAGCTGGTGCCCGTGGGCAAGGCCTATCACGGCTTCACGGACGAGGAGCTGGTCAAGCTCGACCGCTACGTCCGCAACCACACGGTCAACCGCTTCGGGCCGGTGCGCGAGGTGGAATACGGCAAGGATCGTGGCCTCGTGCTGGAGGTGGCGTTCGAGGGGCTGCAGCGCTCGACCCGGCACAAGTCGGGCGTCGCCATGCGCTTCCCGCGCATCAACCGGATCCGCTGGGACAAGCCGGCCGCGGAGGCGGACCGGCTCGAAACCCTGGAGAAGATCCTCGAACGGGGCGAGAAGGAGGTCTACCCTCTGAAGCGCCAGGATACGGACACTCGGGAGCCATGACGATGCTGGACGTGGAAACCATCATCCAAGGCAGCGTCACGCAGCAGGCCAACGGCAGGATGATCGTCGAGACGCAGGGACAGGGCTTCATCGACATCACCGACGCGACCGCGCGCTGGGTTTTCGGGACCGGCATCCTCCAGGGACTCCTGACCGTGTTCTGCCGCCATACCTCGGCCTCGCTGGTGATCCAGGAGAACGCCGATCCGGATGTCCGAACGGACCTGCTGACGGCCTTCGACAGGCTCGCGCCCCGGAACGCCGGATATGTGCACAGGACCGAGGGGCCGGACGACATGCCCGCCCATATCCGAACGGTCCTGTCCGGCGTGAGCCTGAGCATCCCGGTCATGGAGGGCCAGATGGTGCTCGGAACCTGGCAGGGTCTCTATCTCGTCGAGCACCGGGATCGGCCGCATCGCCGCGACCTCGTTTTTCACCTGATCGGAGCCTGAACCCTCTCCGTTCAGGCAGTTTATATTTGTACATGCGGCCCCATACCCCCTACAGTTTCGGGTAGAATGGCCGTCCATGCCGCCTTGCCATTGCCACGGCGATGCGGCTAAGGCCTAAGAAAAAGTCCCGTGGGAGGAGACAGAGTGCAGGGTCAGAACACCACGATCGTCATTGCGGACGACCACCCGCTGTTCCGGGGTGCGTTGAGACAGGCGATCGCCTCCGTCATGCCGCAGGCGCGTGTCATCGAGGCGAGCGGCCTGGACGAGCTGAACGCCACTCTGAACCAGGAACGCGATCTCGACCTGATCCTGCTCGATCTGACCATGCCCGGCGTCCAGGGCTTCTCCGCCCTTCTGTCCCTGAGGGCCCAGCACCCGGAACTCCCGGTCGTGATCGTGTCAGCCACCGAGGAGCCCACGGTGATCCGTCGCGCCATGGAATTCGGCGCCTCCGGCTTCATCCCGAAATCCATCGACGTGGACAGCATCGGCGGCGCCATCTCGGCCGTGCTCGCCGGCGACACCTGGACACCGCCGGACGTGGACCTCTCCGCCGCGGAGGACAAGGAGACCGCCGATCTGGTGCGGCGCCTCGCGACCCTCACGCCGCAGCAGGTCCGCGTCCTGACCATGCTGTCCGAAGGCCTGCTCAACAAGCAGATCGCCTACGAACTCAACGTCTCCGAGGCGACCGTGAAAGCCCACGTCTCGGCCATCCTCGACAAGCTCGGGGTCGACAGCCGCACGCAGGCTGTCATCGCCGCCTCGAAGATCGGCGTGACCCAGCGCCCGTCGCCTGCCGGAGCGGATTAAAGCGCCTCGACGAAGGCGTCGATGCGCGACAGGGCTTCCTCGGCCATGGCGCTCTCGAACCGGATGAACACGTGGCAGCCGCCCGGCCAGACCGCGAGATCGGTCTTGTTCCCCGCCGCCGCCCAGCGAGACGCCATGAAGAGCGTGTCGTCCAGGAGCATGTCCTTCGTGCCCACGGAGAAGAGCGCGGGTGGCAGCCCCTTCAGGTCCGCGTAGAGGGGCGACACGTCCGGATCGAAGCGGTCGACAGAGCCGCAGAAATTCTGCGCGAAGACCCGGACGTCGTTGGTGTTGAGGATCAGACGCTCCGAGCCCCAATGCCTCACGCTCGGCGTCAGATTGAGGTCGTAGCAGCCCGCGAAGAGATTGGCGCCACGAAACGGCTTGAGGCCGTGCCGGTCGCGCAGGCGCAGAATGGTCACCGCCGACAGGTGCGCTCCCGCCGACTCGCCGCCGATGAACAGGCGCGACGTGCCGAACCGGCTTTCAGCCTCGCGGACAGCCCAGAGGGCGGCCGCCTCGCAATCGTCGGGCGCGGCCGGATAGGGATTCTCGGGAGCCAGGCGATATTCCACCGACACCACCGCGAGGCCGCAGCGGTCCGCCAGGCGATCGAGCCAGGGATCCTGCTCGTCCGCCGTGCCCCAGGTCCAGCCGCCGCCATGGATGTGGAGATAGACGCCGCGCGGGCTGTCGGGCGCGATGATCCGCAGCGGAATCGGACCGGCCGGGCCGTCGATGGTGATGGCCTGCGCCTTCGGGCTCAGGGGCATGAGCGGGAACGGCCCCAGCCCTTGCCGGCGGCGCTCCCGCACGACGGCCGGGGGCACCGACATCGGGTCCGGCAGTCCTGCGAGTTTCGCCACGATCTCGGCATTCTGGGCGCGGATCTCGTCGCTGACGGCGGCGGGGTCGGAGAGAGCAGGATCGATCATGGCAGGCTCGGACGGGTTGCGTTCAGCGCAGACCCTTGCGATGAAGCACAGGCCGGCGCCAAGGTCCAGCCACGCTTTTCGACGAGGATCAGAGTATGTCCAACATGAACCGTTTCATCGGCGGCTCGCCCGGCTCCGTGCTGGCCAAGTTGATCTTCCTCTCCCTCCTGGTCGGCGCCTTCATGGCCTTTCTCGACATCACGCCCTTCGGGTTGATCGAGGGGCTGTTCAACTGGATCCGGTCCGTTCTCGACCTGAGCCTCGACACGGTGAAGGAGGTCGGACTCTGGATCCTCTACGGCGCCATCATCGTCGTGCCGCTCTGGCTGATCTCCCGCTTCTTCAGCCGGCGCTGAACGGTTCGAGGACGATCATGAACGTCTCCTTCACGGCGCACCACATCGAGGTCACGCACCGGCGCATGCTGGCGCTCGCGCTTCCGATGACCCTCTCGCACGTCACGACGCCCCTGCTCGGCCTCGTCGACGCGACGGTCATCGGGCGGCTCGGCGAGGCGCATCTGCTGGGAGCGGTCGCGCTCGGATCCGTCATCTTCGACTTCGTGTTCTGGAGTTTCGGGTCCCTGCGAATGGCGACAGCGGGCCTGACCGCCCAGGCGACCGGCGCCGGAGACCGTCACCAGGTCGACTGCACCCTCGCCCGCGCCCTCCTGGTAGCGGCGTCCGTCGGCCTCCTGCTGATCCTGCTGCAGGGTCCTATCGCGGCCATCGCCTTTTCCCTGGCAGGCGCGAGCGCCGCGGTCACGGAGGCCCTGTCGACCTATTTCTTCATCCGCATCTGGGCTGCGCCCTTCACGCTGGCCAACTACGTCATCCTGGGCTCGACCCTGGGCCGGGGCCGCACCGATCTCGGCCTCTTCCTCCAGGTCGCCATCAACGTAATCAACATCCTGCTCACGATGCTGCTCGTGCTCGGGCTTGGATACGGCGTCGCCGGGGCGGCGCTCGGCACGGCCGCTGCGGAAGCGTTGGGCGTCGGCCTCGGCATCGCGGTCCTGCGCCGGCTGGGCTCGAACCCTTTCGCCGTCACCTGGCGCGAGGTGCTCGACAAGGTCGCGATGGTCCAGACCATGGCGGTCAACCGGGACATCATGATCCGCAACGTGGCACTCATCCTCGCCTTCTCGGTTTTCAGCGCCATGGGCGCCCGGAACGGCGACGTGACGCTGGCGGCGAATGCGGTGCTCTACAACATGTTCCTGATCGGCGGATATTTCCTCGACGGCTTCGCGACCGCCGCAGAGACCCTGTGCGGCCAGAGCGTTGGTGCCCGCAACGAGCGAAGCTTCCGGCGCGCCGTCTCCTTGAGCCTTGGGTGGAGCATCGGCTTCGGGCTCGCGGTCTCCTGCCTGTTCCTGGCCGGAGGCGGGCTCTTCATCGATTTCGTGACCACGAGCCCCGATGTTCGCGCCTATGCCCGGGACTACCTTGTCTTCGCCGCCCTGACGCCGCTCGTCGGAGCGGCCGCCTTCGCATATGACGGCATCTATACGGGAGCGACCTGGACGAAGGCGATGCGCGACCTCATGCTGATCGCCCTTGTGGCCTATGGGCTCGTGCTCCTCGCCATGGGCAGCCTCGGCAACACGGCCCTGTGGATCGCGCTCCTCGTGTTCCTCGGCACGAGGGGTATCGGTCAGGCGGCATTCAGCGCGCGGCTGACGAGGCGGACCTTCGCGGCCGCTTGAGACGACGAGCGTCCGTCAGAGTTCGGATGCCAGCGTGCGGGCATCGCGTCCGACGGCTGCCGACAGGGAGGTCTTCTCCCGCGCAAGCCTCTCCAGCAGCCCCTGCTTGATCTCGCCGACGAGGCCCGGACCCTTGTAGACCATGGCGGAATAAAGCTGGATCAGGCTCGCTCCGGCGCGGATCTTGGCCCAAGCGGCCTCGGCCGAGTCGACGCCGCCGACGCCGATGAGCGGAATCTTTCGCTCGACGCGCAGGAACGTCTCGGCCAGCATCCTCGTGGACGGCGCGAAGAGCGGTCTGCCGGAAAGCCCGCCCGTTTGCTGCGCGAGCGCCTTCTCCTTCAGAGTCTCCGGCCGGGCGACCGTCGTGTTCGACACGATCATCCCGTCGATGCCGCGCCTCAATGCCGTCGCCACGATGGCATCGAGCGTGTCGAGCGAGATGTCGGGCGCGATCTTGAGGAGGATCGTGGTCTTGCCCCTCCCCTCGTCGGCCTTGTCCCGCGCCTCGATGCAACGCCCCAGGAGGTCGTCGAGAAACGCCTCGCCCTGAAGATCGCGCAGGCCCGGGGTGTTAGGCGAGGACACGTTGATGGTCAGGAAATCGACCAGTCCGCACAGCCCGCCGATGCAAAGGGCGTAATCCGCGATGCGGTCCGTCGAGTCCTTGTTCGCCCCGATGTTCACGCCGACAATGCCGGGCCGTCCGCGGCGCTGCGACAGGCGCCGGCGCACCGTTTCGAGTCCGTCGCTGTTGAGGCCGAACCGGTTGATGATCGCCTCGTCCTGCGTCAGCCGGAAAAGGCGCGGGCGCGGATTGCCTGCCTGCGGCTTCGGCACCACTCCGCCGAGTTCGACGAAGCCGAAGCCGAGAGCCAGGAGTTGGTCGGGCACCTCGCATTGCTTGTCGAAGCCGGCTGCGAGCCCAACGGGGTTCGGAAACTGCCGGCCGAACACGTCGACGGCTAGCCGGGCGTCGTCGCGCGGCGCAGCGGAGACCGGCATCAGTGACAGAGAACGGATCGTCAGCTGGTGCGCGGTCTCCGGATCGAGCGCGTGCAGAACGGGCTTTGCGAAGGGAAAGAGCGCGCCGATCATGGAGCAAGCTCCGGGAAGACGTGCCGGCCGTCGGCCCCGAGGGGAAGCGGCTTGACCCACAGGACGGCGGAAAGCGGCAGCGATGCGTAGAGATGCGGGAAGAGATCCCCGCCGCGGGAAGGCTCGTAGCGCAGGGCATCGCCGAGCCGGCCGGCATCGATGGCGATCAGCAGCAGATCGTCCTGTCCGGCGAAATGCCTCGCAGCCGTTTCCTCCACCTGTTGTGCCGTCGAGAAATGGAGGTACCCATCAATAATGTCGATGGGTGCGCCTTCGAACACGCCGGACTGCTCGGCCTCCCGCCAGAGCGGCTCGGGACAGATTTTGAAGATGGTTTTCATGGGGGTTGGAGTAGCTTTGCAGCGCTTTGGGAGCAACCCCAATGTGGACGAGTTGTCGCTGCAAGATTTTCACAGTTGTTTGAGTCATAGAACAACCTTAATTCCTAACAATAGGTCCGGTTTCAGTAAGTTTTTTCCGCACCTCCTGAAGGTGAATCACATGTTGTCTCACGACCGCGTTTGGGCTGCTATCGATGCGCTGGCCGCACGCCACGGCATGACCGCATCAGGGCTGGCTCGCAAGGCCGGTCTCGACGCGACGAGCTTCAACAAGTCGAAGCGAACCAGTCCCGAGGGCCGGGACCGCTGGCCCTCGACGGAGTCGATCGCCAAGATCCTGCGCGCAACCGGCGCGACGCTCGAGGATTTCCTGCGCCTCGTGGAGCCGTCGGGCTCCCTGCGCCGCTCGATGATCCCGCTCATCAGCATGACGCAGGCTGCGGGCGCCGGCAAACTCTTCACGGACGAGGGCCTGCCGACCGGCGGCCCCGGCTGGGACGAGATCGACTTCCCGGATTTCGGGCAGGAACGGGTCTTCGCCCTCGAAGTGACGGGCGACACCATGGCGCCTCTCTATCGCGACGGCGACGTGCTCATCATCTCGCCGACCGCGAGCCTGCGCAAAGGCGACCGGGTGGTCGTCCGCACCACGAATGGCGAGATCCTGGCCAGGGAGCTGAAGCGGCGCTCGGCCAAGACCCTGGAGCTCGCGTCCCTCATCGAAGGCCAGGAGGATCGCGTGATCCCGACGGAAGAGGTTTCCTGGGCCGGCAGAATAATGTGGGCGCGCCAGTAGCCCTTCAGGCTGCGCGCCCGGTTCCTCTCTCGTTCAGGAAAGCCTCGTGCTCGCTCACGAGCGTGCCGGCGAGCGCCTTCTCGATGAGCGCCCGCGTCTCCTTCACGCCGTAGAGCGCGACGAAAGAGCCGAAGCGCGGTCCGCGCGGCTCACCCAACAGCACCTGATAGATCGTGTTGAACCACTCGATGGAGACGCCAGGCCGGTCGGGCGTCGCGCCCTTGGCCTTGAAGTCCTGATAGCGCGGTTCGGCGCGGCCCACATTGTAGATCTCGTCCTGGATCGCCTCCGCGGTGGCGGGCCGCTCCCCGGTCTCGAAGCTTGCGAGCACGTCCGAGAGGCGGCGCAGGGAGGCCGCCTCAACCTCGTCGGGCAGACGATAGGTCTTCTGCGGCTTCACGAAGTCCTCGAAATAGCGCACGGCCCGCGCGACGAGGCTGTCGAGGCGCGGATGGGTCTCGGGCGACACGCTCGGCGCGTAGCGGCGGATGAAGCCCCACAGGACGGCTGGGTCCTCGGAATTCGCCACCGCCACGAGATTGAGCAGCATCGAGAAGGAAATGGTGGTGCCGGTCTGGTTAGCGCCTCCCGACGAAACCAGTTCAGGCGCCGGAGGGGTGCCGGAATGGATGTGCCAGACCGGGTTCATCAGGCGCGTTTTCGCATCCTGGCCCGGATACTTCTCCAGGAAGGTCAGGTAATCGTCCACCTGGCGCGGGATCACGTCGAAGAACAGCCGCTTCGCCTCGCGGGGCTTATTGTACATGAACAGGGCGAGGCTCTCCGGGGTGCCGTAGGACAGCCACTCCTCGATCGTCAGGCCATTGCCCTTGGATTTGGAGATCTTCTGGCCCTTCTCGTCGAGAAAGAGCTCGTAGTTGAAGCCTTCCGGCGGCAGGCCGCCGAGCGCCGTCGCGATCCGGCCCGAGAGCTTCACACTGTCGATCAGGTCCTTGCCGGCCATCTCATAGTCGACGCCGAGCGCGACCCAGCGCATGGCCCAGTCGGGCTTCCACTGCAGCTTGGCGTGACCGCCCGTGACGGGGGTCTCGAAGCGCTCGCCGGTTCCCGGATCGCGCCACACGATGGTGCCTGCATCGAGCTTGCGCTCCTCGACCGGCACCTGCATCACGATTCCGGTCTTCGGATGGATCGGCAGGAACGGCGAGTAGGATTGCCGACGCTCCTCCCCCAGCGTCGGCAGCATGATGGCCATCACGGCATCATAGCGCTCGAGCACCGTTAGCAGGGTCTTGTCGAACCGGCCGGCCTTGTAGCATTCGGTCGCCGAGAGGAATTCGTAGTCGAACCCGAAGGCGTCGAGGAATTCACGCAGGCGCGCGTTGTTGTGGTGGGCAAAGCTCTCGTGCGTGCCGAACGGGTCCGGCACCTGGGTGAGCGGCTTGCCGAGGGAGGCCGCCACGAGGTCCTTGTTCGGGATGTTGTCCGGCACCTTCCGCAGGCCGTCCATGTCGTCCGAGAAAGCCACGAGACGGGTCGGGATGGCGTCTCCGGTCAGGATCCGGAAGGCATGCCGCACCATGCTGGTGCGGGCCACCTCGCCGAAGGTGCCGATATGCGGCAGGCCGGAAGGGCCGTAGCCGGTCTCGAACAGCGCCTCCTGCTTCCCGGTCCGTTTGAGCCGCTCGATGAGCTTGCGCGCTTCCTCGAATGGCCAGGCATTCGCGGTCTGGGCGGCTTCGGCGATGGCAGGATCGAGAGACAGAGGCTGAGACATGTGACCAATACAGTTAAAACGAGCGCGGCACCCTAGAGCGATTTCCTTTGCGTGGGAATCGGCAATCGCTCCGATCCGCTCTAGGGACGCAGGCTCCGGGGGTCAATGCGGCTTAAAAGGGACTTACCGGGAAGAAGCGCAGGTAGAGCTCGGCATATTTCCCCTCCTTCCAGAGCTGCTGGAGGGCGAAGTCGAGGGCGCGCCGCAGGCTCTCGTCGTCCTTGCGGAGGACGAAGCCGATCCCCTCCCCGAAGAAGCGGCTTTCCAGATAGGCCCCTCCGGAGAAGTCGCAGCATCCGCCCGCATCCTCGCCCCCGATCCAGAGGGCGAGGCCGAGGCCGTCGGCGAAGAGGTAATCGATTTCGCCCGCCTTGAGGGCCGCCTGAGCTGCGGGAAGCTCCGGGAAGGGCTTGAGGGTGGCGCCAGTCATGAAGGCCTTGGCGAGGGCCTCGTGGGCCGTGCCGCCGACGAGGCCGACGGTTTTCCCCTGGAGACCCACGGCGTCCGGAGCCGGCATTCCGCGATCCTTTCGGACGGCAAAGCGGGCCGGAATCTTGAAATAGGGCGACGTCAGGCCGAACCGCTCCCGGAGACCGGCCGTCATCGGGATCGCTGCCGCAACGACGTCGCCCTGGCGCTCCGCCAGCGCATTCAGAAGCGTGTCGAAGCGGCGCACTTGGATCGTGCAGGTCAGGCTCAGCCGCTCGCAGGCAGCCCGGGCGAGTTCCACCGAGAAACCGGTCGGATTCCCGTCGAGGCCCGGGAAATGGAGAGGCGGAAAATCGTCGTCGACCAGGAAGCGGATTGTCCGAGCGCTCGTCAGCTCCGGGCGCTCCAGCTGCGCGCGTGGGTCCCAGAAGTTGGGAATGGCGACGCCCTGCGCCCTGGCGCCGACGTCCGCGAAGCCAGGAACCAGCAACGCAAGGGAAGCGACAAGGCTGAGCCGCAGGGGCTTGATCTCACGCAGGAAGCGTGTAACGATTGAAATGGTATAACACATCTTCAACTGCCGATATCCTCTTGCCCCACAGGCCGCACAGTTTTGGGGATCCGCCTCGGACGGTGAGGCAGGGTCTAGCGGACGTCAACGGACAGTCAACCGCCGGGTCCCGTCTGTTGCCGGTGGAGATCGGCTTTCTGGCGCATCACGGCCACTCGCCCGAGATGCTGCACGAAGCGAGCATGTTGGCATCGCTCACAGGTGTCCCGGTCGATCAGTTCCTGATCAAGGGCGGCCATATCCGGGAAGCGGCCTTCTATCGCGCCCTCGCGACAGAACTGTTGCTGCCCTTTACGTCCATGCCGCGCCTGGCCGCGGGAACTCGCTATCCCGACAGCATCCTCGCCGGGATCGCCCCCTCGGCCGCACCGAGCGGCGGCCTGGTGATTGCCCCTCAGGGGGCCTCGCTCGCCTGGCTGCTCAGAAGGCGCCACGGCCCTGCGGGGATGTTGACCGTCACGACCCCGTCCCTCCTCGCCAGGGCGGTGTTCCGGCACCGCCGCGGCCAGATTGCCCATCGCTGCGCCAACGGCCTGCCCGACCGCGCGCCGCACCTCTCCGGCCGCGACGGGGCGACCACCGGCCAGATCGCCGCCCTGTCGGCCGCGGCCGCGCTGCTCTCCTTTGGAGGACATCTCGCGCCGGAGATCGCCCTCGCCTGCCTCGGGGCCGCGCTGAGCCCGCTCTTTCTAGGCATGTCGGTCATGCGGCTTGCGGCCTCAATACTGGGTGCTCCGGTAAAGCCGGCCACCGAAGTGCCAAGGGCCGACGACCGGTCCCTGCCGGTCTACACGATCATCGTCGCGCTCTACCGGGAGAAGCGGATTGCCTCGCGTCTTATCGAGGTGCTGGCCTGCCTCGACTATCCAGCCGCCAAGCTCGACATCAAGCTCGTGCTCGAAGCGGACGACACGGAGACGCCCACCGCCCTCGCGTCGGCCCGTCTGCCGGCCTTCGTGGAGGTGATCGTCGCCCCGCCGGGGGCATTCCGCGGACGAAGCCTCGCGCGCTCAACGTCGCCCTGCCGCTGGCTCGAGGCCGCTTCACAGTCATCTACGATGCCGAGGATGTGCCGGACCGGGATCAGCTGCGCCTTGCGGTGGCCGCCTTCCGCTGCCTGCCCGCCGATGTGGCTTGCCTCCAGGCGAGACTGACCATCGACAATACGAACGATTCCTGGCTGACAAGGCTCTTCACCATCGAGTACGCGGCCCTGTTCGACGTATTCAATCCGGGCCTTGCGGAGATCGGCAGCCCGATCGCGCTCGGCGGGACCTCCAATCACTTCCGCACGGAGGTTCTCAGGAAGATCCATGGCTGGGACGCATGGAACGTCACCGAGGACGCGGATCTCGGCATCCGCCTCGCCCGCCTCGGCTACAGGATCGAGGACCTTCCCTCCTCCACTCTGGAGGAGGCGCCGATCACGCTAGGGGCCTGGATGAGGCAGCGCACGCGCTGGATGAAGGGCTTCATGCAAACCTGCATCGTTCACTCGCGGCAGCCCGGCTCCGCCCTGCGGCAGCTCGAACCGTGGCGCTTCGCCGGAGCTGTCATCCTCACGCTTGGAACGGTCGCCAGCGCATTGCTCTACCCCCTCTTCACGGGGCTGTTCCTACTACTATGGGCAAACGGACCGGCAGGCTTGGTCGATCAGCCGTGGAACAGGCTGCTCTATGCCTCCAGCCTGACGCTCTTCGTCACGGGCGCAGCCGCGATCTTCGTTCCGGCAGCCGTGGCCCTCGCCCGGCGGCGGCTGTGGAGACTCATGCCCTGGCTTCCCCTGCTGCCGATCTATTACGTGCTCGTCAGCCTTGCCGCCTGGCGAGGGGTGTGGGAGCTGGCGACGGCACCGTTCCGATGGAACAAGACAAGCCACGGCTTGGCACGCACCTCGCGCACGAGAGCGCTTCAGAAGCACCAGGCGAGGCCGGCCAGAACCAGATCGTTGAAGACGGAGGCGCCGTAGCGCCACCAGAGCAGCCCGCCCGACGCGACGACGCACAGGACGGCGCCCGCAATCAGCATGCGGGCCGGAAGCCGTTCCGGTTTCTCTGCCCGGTCGGTGCGAAGGCTCATGGATACTCCATCCGATGACGACCGAGAGATTATAGGTACCTGCCGCCGCTCATGGAAGGCCTCGCGCCTGAAGGCACACCCGCAGCCGCGACCAGCGCGGCTCCTCCTCGGCGGCGACCGCCTGTTCCAGGACCGTCCTGCTTCCGATCAGAACCACGAGACGGCTGCCCCGGGTCACCCCCGTGTAGAGCAGCTTGCGCCGCAGCATCGACGAGTTGTGGACGCCTACGGGAATGACCACCGCCGGATATTCGGATCCTTGCGCCTTGTGGATCGTCATGGCGTAGGCGAGCACCAGTTCGTCCAGTTCCTTGAAGCTGTAGGTGACGAGCCTGTCGTCAAAGGCGACCGACAGCTCTTCGTCGGCGCGGCAGACCTCACGCACGATGCCTACCTCGCCGTTGTAGACATCCCGCTCATAGTCGTTGCGGACCTGCATGACCTTGTCGCCGGGTCCATAGATCCAGCCGGCCCGATGGATGCTGTCCGGCCCCGGCGGGTTGAGGATCTGCTGCAATTCGCCGTTCAGCATATGCGTTCCGAGTTGGCCTCGGTTCATCGGGCAGAGAACCTGGATGTCCCGCACCGGATCGAGACCGAACCTGCGCGGGATGCGGCTTCGGACCAGCACCGCCACCTTGGCCATCGCATCGGTCGGGCTGCTCGCCTCGACGAAGTAGAAATCCGCATCGGACCGCGGGTCGAGGTCGGGCACGAGGCCGCGATTGATCGCATGAGCGGCCGCGATGATGCGACTCTCCCGCTCCTGACGAAATACTTCCTCCAGGCGGACCACCGGGACGGCCCCGGAGGCAATGATGTCCGCGAGCACCTGCCCCGGCCCGATGGAGGGCAGCTGGTCGACGTCGCCCACCAAGAACAGGGACGCCTCGTCCGGCAGCGCCCGCACGAGCGCAGCCATGAGGCGGATGTCCAGCATGGAGGCCTCGTCGACCACGAGAAGATCGCAGTCGAGCGGCGCCTTGGCGTTGCGGCGGAACCCACCCTCGGAGGCCTCCAGCAAGCGGTGGATCGTGCTCGCCGGATAGCCCGTGCTCTCGGCCAGCCGCTTGGCGGCGCGCCCGGTCGGGGCGCACAGCGCGATCCTGCAGCCGTGCTCCGCGCAGAGATGGGTCAGGCCCCGCACCAACGTGGTCTTGCCCACGCCCGGGCCGCCGGTGACGACCAGGACCTTGGATCGGCAGGCGGCCGCGAGCGCCTGCCGCTGGCTCGGCGAGTAGGCTACCTGGACGGCCGTCTCGGCGCCGGAAATCAGGCGCTCTGCCTCGAGCCTGCTCCAGGGATGCGTGCCTCTCGCCAGATCCTTGAGGCGCTGCGCGATGAAGAGTTCGGCGCCGTAGAGGCTCTTGAGGAAGATGCCGGGCTGCCCCTCGAGATCGTCGGGGATCACGAGGCCGGCTTGGCATTGCGCCTTGAGCACGGTCCGCAGGTCGTCTTCCGCGACTTCGAGCAGCAGGCTCGCCCGCCAGACCAACTCGTCCGCCGGCAGGCCCGAATGCCCGTCCTGCACGGCCTCGGCAAGCACGCTCGCGAGTCCGGCCTGCAATCGTATGCGGGAGGTGGGATCGATCTCGAGCTGCATGGCGATGCGGTCGGCGGCGCCGAATTCGAACCCAGGGATGTCGAGGGAGAGGCGATAGGGATTGGCCGAAATGATTTCGACGGCTCCCGACCCGTAGGTGCGGTAGATGCGCATGAGCAGGAAACCGCCGATCTCGTGCTCCCGCAGGAAGGCCGCGATATCCTTGAGGGCGCGGTGCTCGGCCCAGGCGGCCGCGATGCCCTGCGCCTTCGCCATGCCGATGCCGTGCACCCGCGTGAGATCATGGGGCCGCCGCTCGATGACGTCGAGGATCCTCGTCCCGAAGGACGCGATGAGCCTCTGGGCGCAGGATGGCCCGACGCCGCGCAGGAGCCCCGAGCCGAGATAGCGCTGCAGCTCTTCCGCCGTGGTCGGCGCGGAGGTCGTGAGCGAGTTGGCGCGGAACTGGACGCCGTGATTGCGATCGTTGAGCCAAGCCCCACTCGCCTCGATCATCTCGCCCAGGGCAACGGCCGGCGCGTGCCCTACCACGGTGACGGGCTTGCGATGTCCGCGCGCCTTGACGCGCAGGACACAGAAGCCGGTCTCGTCGTTGTGAAACGTCACACGCTCGACGGAGCCGACGAGATGCTCCGACAAGGTCAGGGCACCCTGGTCGGCACCAGCCGCGGCGGAGGATTTCAGCATCGACGAAACATTCCGCACACGGCGGGGAAAGCCTCACGGGAAAAGAGGCGGAGGAACTGCTCCGCCTCGTGAACGAATGCCGATACTCAGGCCGCCTTTTTGGTCGGCCATCCGAGTTCGACCAAGCGAGCCTTGGCGAAGTCGCGGATCTCGTCGCGCACGCCCTCGGGCAGCTCGTTGAGGATCTTCTGCGTGTCCGCATGCAGCATCAGATCGGTGACGGCGTTGATGGACTTCGCCTTCGTGATCTTCTGCTTGAGTTCGGCCTCGACGGAGCCCTCGGCTCCAGCCACCTCGACCTTGGTCCTGTCGGTCTTGTCCGCCTTTTCGGCCTCGACCTGCGGCTCGCCCGCCACCGGCCGGCTGTTCCGGAACTCGTCCGCCTCCTCCTCGGAATAGACGAGGCCGTGCAACTCGATGAGCTTGAGAATGACGCGGTCCTTGGCCCGCTTCTCGGCCATGGCATAGACATAGGCGGCCTGCTTGCCGGAGACGCGGTAGTTCACGCCGATCAAGGCCTCGCCAATGGACCACTCGACGCGCTCGCCCATGCGACCCGTCACGAGAATGACGGCCTCGTCGCGTTCGGCGCGCACGATGGTCGGCGTGTCGAACTGGATCTTCGCCTGCGCGGCGATGCGCTCAAGGGCCTTGTGGTAGATGACGGCCGTTCCCTGGACGCGCCAGACGTTGCCGGCCATCGGCTCGCCGAACTTCGCAAGCACCTCGGCTATCTTCTTGTCTGTCGTATTCATCTCGCTTCCAACTTTCAAAGGAGCCC
Source organism: Microvirga sp. (assembly GCA_035645535.1). Taxonomy (GTDB): domain Bacteria; phylum Pseudomonadota; class Alphaproteobacteria; order Rhizobiales; family Beijerinckiaceae; genus Microvirga. Next base: position 17,278 of record DASQMJ010000054.1, read on the forward strand.
GCGGAAAGGTCCCACGCTCTTCTCAAACTGCTCGTTCGCGCCAGCGTGTTCGTTATTTGTTCTATAGCAAATCGGGCCTTTCGCGTCCAGTTTCAAGGCAGTATTCGGCGCCCGAAGAGTGTTGTTTCAGAAGCGCTTTTTGGACAGCGTCCTTTTGTCTCAACCAACCGACAGTCAAGCTTCTGTGTCGGGCAGTAGAGGGCTCCGCACCAGCCTTCGGAGGATTTGACGGATCCTCAACCGTTCTATATTTGTTCACTGCGATAAACATCCCGGATCTTTCCGGCAACACCTGCCAGGAGGCCTATCCCCTTGGAGAATCCGATGTCCGCCCAAGCGATCCTCGACCTCCCGGTCCGACGCTCCCCGCGCCGCCCCGTTTCGCGGCGGCCGCAGAAGAGATCTGCGGCTCCGGTGACGCGCAACGGGCTGATCGCGGATTTCCTGGCGATCTGCGAACTCGACCCGGAGGTGGAGGCATTGCGCGCGCCGGCTGATCCGGCCGAATTCGACATCGGCGAGGGCCTCATCGAGCACGTGGCAGACTTCGAGATCGTCCGCGACGGGGTGCCCTGCCTCGTAGATGTGATGACGGATGAAGACCTCGCAAAGCACCCACTGCGGGCAGCGTCCCTGCATGGGATCATGTCGGCTGACGGGCGCTCTTTCGCGATCGAGGCCCCGGCGAGCATCCGGGCGGAGCCGCGCTTCACCACCGTGCGCCTGATCATGGCATGCAAGCGCACGCCGGTGACCGCCGGCGACCGGGTGCGGATCCTCCACCAGCTCGACGAGAGCGGCACCATGCGGCTGGTCGATTGCGCGAGCGCTGTGATGAACACGGCCGACGGGGTAGCCGCCGTGCTGGCGCTGGCCTGCGAGGGGCTCATTGCGGTCGACATCAGCCGCCCCATCCTGCCGGAAACGCAGGTGAAGCGCCGGCGCCTGCCCTACTCGGATCCGTTCGGGTTCTAGATCACGTACGGGCGTGGCGCTCCACCGCCTCGGCAAGCAGGGAGCGCACGATGGCGCGGACCGCATCGGGCGTATCGTCCTGCGCGAACTTGGCCTCGATCTCGTCCCGCACGATGGAGCCGTCGCCGCTGCGCTTCAGCTCGGTCGGCGACTCGGCCTGGAGCAGAGTGACGAACGCGCTCTCCACCTCGCGGGCCACCACCGAGCCGTCGGCGGCATCGACCACCCGCCCCGTCAGGTCGAACACGTTGCTCTCGAAAGGAAGCGGCTGGGCCTCGAGCTCACCGCCGGCGTCTAGGATCCAGGCGCGCGGCACGTGATCGACGAGGTCGACCGATTGCCGGGTGATGTTGCCGGGATTGAGCCAGCGGGTACGGCCTGCCAGCACCGCCTTCTGGGTCTTGTGGATGTGCCCGTTGACGAGGAGATCGCAACCCTCGACCGCGAAGGGCGGCACGGCGCCCGGATAGCCTCCCTCGAAGGCGATGTCGTGATGGGTGAACCAAGCCTGGAGGTCGACGCCCGGAAATGTGCCGCGCACGTCGGTCGGGATGGCCTGGCCGTAGGGCGTCATTCCGATGCCCAGCCGGCGCTCGCCTAGCCGAAACTCCGCAACCGGCGCGGAGGCTGCGACCACGTCCACCACGTCGCAGAGACCGAGCAGAGCCAGCGTGTCGCCGTCGGTCAGCATGGTATGCTGGATGTCGTGATTGCCCACGTTCACGATCGGCCGGTGCCGGAAGCCCTTGAGGGTGCGGATGAGCTGGTTTTTCAGCGCCTCGTCCGTCTCGACGGGCCGGTCGAAGAGGTCACCCAGGATGACGACCGCGAGCCCGCGTTCGTTGGCGATGGCGACGCAGCGCTCGAGCTTCGTGAGCACCGGAAGCGGCCACTGCGCATCCTTGCGCCGGCCGGGGCGGCGCGAGCCGACATGCGGGTCGCCGATGATGAGGACGCCGTTGCAGGCGACGGGCCCCAGCTGCTCTCCGGACAGGATCATGCGCTCATCCGCTCCACGGGTGAATGGGTGTGGTTGTCCAACAAGCTCTCGGCGCTCACGGCCGAACCGCAGGTCGGGCAGAGCCCGCCGGTCTCTTCGACGAGGCGCGCCATGTCCGCCTGCACGGCCCTTAAGCCGGCGTCGATCTGCGCCAAGCGCCCCTGGGCAATGGCGGCGGCGCTGCCGAACCTGGTCAGACGCGCCAGGATATCTTGAGCCATCGAGGTGTTCTCAAGGACCGGGACGGTATCGGGCAGCGCGTGCAGGACCGCGAGACGCGTCCGGCTCTTCGAGAGATTCTCCGACAGGTGGATGACCTGCCGGCCGATGCGCTCCCGCTCCCGTGAGCGTTCGATGACGCTCGCGAGCCTGCCAAGCCGTTCGGGCTCGGGCAGATCCGCGGTTGCCTGTGCCCGCGCCCAGGCCCTTTCCAGCCGCGCGCGCAGCTCGGCCAGGGCTGCGGCGCACTCCTCCATCCGCCGCAGCCGGTCCGCTGCAGCCTTGATGCCATGCGCCTGCGCGCGCACCGCAGAGAGCTTTTCCTTGAGAGGCTCAAGCTCCTCCAGGGCTTCGAGCGTCTCGGTGAGGCCGATCAGCTCCCGCTCGCCGTTGCGCACCAACGTGTTGTCCCGGGTGCAGCGTTCGCGGTGGATGGCGAGCATGTCGCGGATGTAGCCCGCCTCCTGGCCGATCGACAGGACGGCGGAGCGACGGGAGGCCGTTTCCCCTAAGAGGAAGACCGGGAACTTCTGGTGCGCGATATGAACGTCGAGTTCCTCCACCTTGCGGATCTGGAACAGGTCCGCCACCCAGTCGGGAACGGCGCGCCCACCGGTCTCGTAGCGCATACCCTGCTCCTCGACCACGGACCCGTCCGCCTCGTGAAGGGACCACACGTTGACGGGCGTCCTGCGCGGCTGCCGGGAGAAGCGCAAGGTCCGACGTCCTGCGACGCCGATCTCCACGATGGCTGACTTTGCGCCCGCGCGCACGAGACTGTCGCGCGCCTCGCCGTAGAACACGGCGCGCAAGGCGCGAATGAAGGTCGACTTGCCGCGGTTGTTGGGGCCGATCAGAGCGTTCACCCCGGGGCTCAGATGCAGCGTCGCGTCCCTGTAAGCCTGGACGTTGACGAGGCGGATGAAGCGCAGGCCCGGCTGCCCATCGTTCCAGAGGGAGCTGCAATCGTCCGATTGCACGTCGACCCCGGTAAGAGGCTCGCCCACGATGCGCGCGATGTGAACCTTGCCCGAGAACTGCGACAGGTCGTGATGGGAAACGGCCAAGCACTGCACACCGAGCCGCGCAGCCCCGTCCTCCAGCACCCGGTAGAAAGAAGCGACGCGGTCGGGCGCGATCCAGCAATCCGCCTCGTCGAGGGCGAGGAAGCGGGCGACATCGGCCTTCACCACGGCGATCAGGCGCAGGGCCATACCGATCACGTTGGTGAGCGCGCCCCCGTTGTCCTCCAGCACATCTTCCAGGGTCCCGTCGGGGCGGGCGACGCAGATGTCGAGCGAGGCGAGGCCGCGCTCCGTGGAGAGGTCGAGCACCACGGGCTTCTCGCCCGGCAGAACCTCCTGCACCAGGGCCGTCAGCAGCGTCTCGAAGGCCGCCAGGTTGCGGCGGCTGGCGCTGCCGTGCACCGCCTCGACGAAGGCTTCCACCTCGTCCTTCACGGCGAGGCGTCCCTTAGCCAGCTCAATCTCGCGCGTCAGCTCCTCGACGCGCGCCTTGACGGCATCCCGGCGCCCTTCGAGCCGCGCCACCGCTGCTTCCATCTGGCCGACCTCGTGGTCGATGGCCTCGGGTCGCATCAGCGATCCCCTCCGAGTTGCTTGAGCCGCGCTTCGATCTCTCGCAGGGCAGCGCCGAACTCCTCGACAAGCTTGGCATTCTGCGCCACGGCTCCCTCGATCAGCCGCTGAATCGCCGCCTCGTCGTCCGTACCGAACTCGGCACGGGCCAGCTCCCGCGCCTGCTCTAGCTCGCGCGACAGGCGCTCCACCTCGCCCTCCGCGCGGATCCGTTCCGCCCGGAGCTTGTCGAAGGTGGCGCGCATCTCCTCGAGCCGCCTGAGATTGTCCGATTCCAGGCGCGTCAGGCTTGTCATGTCGTGAGGACTCCACTCATCTCAATGGTCCAGTTTCAACAAAGCTGGACGGTATTATCAGCTTGAGACCTTCGCCTCAATTTCGGCCGGATGATAGACGATTTCTCCAATCCTGCGCACCATCCCCCACATAGTGGCCGTTACTCCAAGATTACAGTCCCAAGACGCACGGTTTGCTTGACACAGGGCCCGCTGGCGCTATGTTCTTGATTTGTTCCAGTTGCGTTAGATGCACCCGAGTTTGGGCGCCAATGAGGCGGGATGAGCCCGCTGCGAAAGGATATCGGCATGACGGCGATGGCGGCGGAACGCCCGATCTTCGAGAACGAGGAGTGGCTCGTGACGGAGAGCGGCCTCGAGCACAAGACGACGGGCTATTTCATCGAGCGCGAGAGCTTGGCCAATCGCCGCAGCGACGGGCTGTGGACTTGGCCGATGCAGATGGCCGAGAAGAGCTGGTGCGCCATGCCGCTCTTCGCAGAGGCGTTCTCCTGCGCAGCTTCCGTCTACGAGGTTCAAACCGGCGCTGAACTCGTCCAAAGCTTCAAGCTTGCGCGGCGCGAGATTTCGGACTGGCCGGGCAGTGCGAAAAGAGCCGCCATCCCGGCTCCGCTGATGCGCCGCCCCTTGCATCCCGAGGATGCGAATCCCATTTTAGTTGAGCCGAGGCGCAGCGAAAAATCCGCGAGAGATCACGATCCGAACGTCTCGGGTGAGAATCCGCGCAGGAACGGTTCGAGCGGTGCGCGGGCGATGTCTGCCAATGCGCGGCTGCGCGACACGCAGACAGGCATGACGAGGACCACGGCGCTTGCGTGGCGGGCCTCGCGCCGACTTCAGAAAACCGGAACGAAGCTCGTCAGACTGCTCAGGCAGCCCGGACCGTGAGGTGAACCCAATGCCAAGCCTGAGGCTCGAAGAACTATATGATCTCGGCCTGAGCGCGCACGAAACATCAGGCTCGGAGCCGAACACGGCGGAAGAGTTCGCGCAGCACGCAATTCATGCGATTTGCCATGCAAGCGTGACGCCCTCCGTCGGCCGCCGCACCTATGAACGCTGCCTGCGGGCGCTGGCCTTTGGCTCCACGAGCCGCCTCGGATTCCGCCATCCCGGCAAGGCCGACGCCGTCGATCTCATTTGGCGCGAGCGCGAGCGTCTCTACGGCGAATACCTTAGGTGTCCCGACAAGCTCGCCTACTTGGCGACGCTGCCGTGGATCGGGCCCGTGACGAAGCACTCCCTGGCGCGCCGGCTTGGCCTTTCGACCGAGCACGAGCATCGGGCCGTCGCTTAAACCGCAAGAAGAACGACAAGAAGAGGTGTCATCGAATGTCCAAAGTCCGTGCCAGCAATGTCGGCTTCTGCGTCGTCGACAGCAACGCCGATGCGATTGCCGACAACTTGGTCCATCGCATCCGCGAAGCCGCCGCGGAGATGGAAAGCCAGGTCAATCGGCTCTATCGCGGCCGTCAGGCCTATGACCTCAACGAGGGCTCCAAGCAGGATCTCGAGAAAGCCATCGAGCGGCTGAGCTATATGGCAAAGACCCTGCGCGAGATCCATGCCGAGCAGACGAAGGTGGTCTATCTGCAGGCAGCCGAATAAGAGCCGAAGACCTTGATCGCCACAGGAGGAGCAGCGAGCGCATCGCTGCTCCTTTTCGTTTGGCGCTCCGCGTGCTGGAATTCACCGGAGCGGCAGCGTCGTCTAGGCTGGGTTCGACGGCTGCGCAGTACGAACGGCTGTCGACGGAGGAGCCGAATGCCCCAGCTGAGCGGTATCCTTGAGACCGCGCTGTACGTGGATGATCTTCCACGCGCACGGGAGTTCTACGAGACGGTTTTGGGACTTAAACCCGTCTTTTCCGACCAGCGCCTCTGCGCCTTCGACGTGGCAGGGCGAAGCATCCTGCTGCTGTTCAGGCGAGGGGGAGCGACCGAGACGGTGGAGATGCCGGGTGGCACCATCCCGCCCCACGACGGCAGCGGCCCCCTGCATATTGCCATGGCGGTGCCGAAAGACGAGTTCGGCTCGTGGGAGGATCATCTGACAGCCTGCGGCGTAGCCATCGAAGGACGCACGGACTGGCCCCGCGGCGGCAGGAGCATCTATTTCCGCGATCCCGACGGGCACCTTCTGGAACTCGCGACACCGGGGCTGTGGCCGACCTACTAAGGCCCCTCCCGTTGAGACAATGTCGGACCTCTCCGTGCTTGCTCGCACTCCCTTGAACTTTGTTTGGAACAAATGTAGAACAGTAGACGATGTCCCAGCCGGGACAGGAGAGCGTAGACCGACCCGGACAGATTGGAAGAGCCAATTTCCGGGAGACATGAAGTGGAGACGAGCCCATGGCAGGCAGCGTGAACAAGGTGATCTTGGTAGGGAATCTGGGGCGGGACCCGGAGGTGCGGCGGCTCAATTCCGGCGAGCCGGTGGTGAACCTGCGGATCGCCACTTCCGAGACCTGGAAGGACAAGGCCACGGGGGAGCGCAAGGAAAAGACCGAGTGGCATTCGGTGGTGATCTTCAACGAGAACCTGGCGCGGGTGGCCGAGCAGTACCTGAAGAAGGGCTCGAAGGTGTACGTCGAGGGCCAGCTGCAGACGCGCAAGTGGCAGGACCAGCAG
>DASQMJ010000055.1:0-109958 GCA_035645535.1 Microvirga sp.
GATCTCCTCCTGGCGCCGGATCAGGGCGCCGATCTCCTGGTCCTCGACCGCCTTCAGGGCCTCATCCGCGATCTCGCCGCGGTGATGCTTCTCACGCGCCTCCTTGAGAGCTGCGGTGCGCAGAAGGCTGCCGACCATGTCGGCCCGAAAAGGCGGTGTGCTCCGTTGCATAGATTGTTCCTCCATGGTTGTTGGTTCAGGCGGAAGGCGTCGGGCGCAGTCCGGAAAGAGCACTCGCCCGCCCGCCTGACCAAAGCGTCAGGAAGCGGAGTGAGGCCCTTGGGAGACCGGAGAGAATCGGCCGACCAAGTGGTGGCGGTCGCCAGGATAGGTGATGCGCGCCTCGGTCACAAAGGCACCCGCTTGCCATGTTCGCCGTTCCAGCACGAGGCAGGCCGCGCCGGCTTCCATCTGCAGCCGCTTGGCGAGATAGCTGTCCGCATTGATCGCGCGAACGACGTGCTCGGCGTCGGTCCAGGGCACTCGGCGGAGCAGCCACGTCCCTGGCGGGTCGCTCGCGAAACGCTCGTCTCCGGCCTCGGGCACGGTGGCGAGATTGATCAGACGCTGCTCGTAGGCGCCGGGCACGCCGTCCATCAAGTGGAGGGTCGTGACGCTGAGCATTTCCGTCCCGACCGGCAGGCCGATGCGCTGGGCGGCCGCGACGTCGAGACTCTCGACCTCCCGGTGCAGGATCCTGAAGCGATAAACCGTCCCCGCCCGCGCGGCTTCGAGGGCAAAATCTTGGATCTCCAGAACGGCGCGCTCCATACTCGGCACCGCCACGACGGATCCTGCCCGCCGCCGGCGCGTGATCAGCCCGTTGGCGGCGAGCGTCGACAGGACCTTGTTCACGGTCATGCGGGAGCAACCGTACTCGGCCATCAATTCGTGCTCGAACGGCACCCTGTGGCCGGGAGGCCACTCCCCAGACATGATCCGGGCCTCAATATCGTCGCGGATGCGCTGGTAGAGATGTTTCATGCCCGACGCGTCTTTCTCCGTCCCGCGATTATCACGCCAGGATGCGCGACATCGATGCGGAATATCGGGCCAAGATCGCATCGCGGTTTCGGTGCCGACCCTTCGCGACCAGAGGCCGGCCCGCGACGATCACGGTATCGATCGCCGACCTTCCGGCCACGAACACGTAGGCGTCGAGCCAGCGGTCGCCGGAGCGCGCCGCGAGATCAGGATGGGACGGGTCGAGCACGACGAAATCCGCCCGCGCCCCCGCCTCGATGGCACCGATGCGGCGCCCGAGGGCCCTGGCTCCGCCGGCGAGGGCGGCCTCGTAGAGGCTGCGCCCGGTCGACTGCCCCTCCCCCGGTGCCAGCAGGTTGCGGCCCCGATGCTTCAGGCGCTGGCTGTACTCGAACTGCTTGAGCTCGCCCGGAGCGCTGATCTCGATGTTCGAGTCGGACCCAACCCCGAACATGCCGCCCGCCGCCTGGAACTCCACTCCTTCGAAAATGCCGTCGCCGAGATTGGCCTCCGTGATCGGGCACAGCCCCGCGACGGCCCCAGAGGCGGCGATGCCGCGCGTCTCGCTGGAGTCGAGGTGGGTTGCATGGATCAGGCACCATCGCGCATCGACCGCAACGTGATCGAGCAGCCACGCGACGGGGCGCTGACCTGACCAGGCAATACAATCCTCGACCTCCTTCATCTGCTCCGCCACGTGGATGTGGATCGGCCCCTCCCCGGCCAAGGCGACCAGGTCGGCGAGAGATTCGGGCGTGACGGCGCGCAGGCTGTGAGGAGCGATACCGACCACTGCGTCGTCCAGGGAGGCGGCCGCCTTGCGAGCTCCGTCGAGGAGGCGCTCATAGAGCGGGATATCGGAGACGAAGCGCCGCTGCCCCTCGTTGGGTGCGGCCCCGCCAAAACCGCCCTGGGCATAGAACACCGGCAGGAGCGTGAGGCCCATGCCGGTCTCGGCGGCGGCCGCCACGATCCTGCCGGCCAGTTCGGCCGGATCCGTATAGGGCCGACCATCGCCGTCATGGTGCAGATAATGGAACTCGGCCAGGGCCGTGAAACCGCCTTCCAGCATCTCCATCATGGCATAGGCGGCCACCGCCTCGACGTCTTCGGGCGTCAGGTTGCCGAGGAATCGGTACATGACCTGCCGCCATGTCCAGAAGCTGTCGCTTGCCGGGCCGCGGGTTTCGGCTAGCCCGGCCATGCCGCGCTGGAAGGTGTGGCTGTGGAGGTTGGGAAGGCCCGGCAGGGCAACGCCGGCGATGCGCTCGCGCCCGTCGGAAGGCGACTCGGACTGCAGGACCCGGATCCTACCTCCGTCCACATCGACCGCGACGTTCTTCGCCCATCCGCTCGGCAACAGGGCATGATCGAAGATGAACTTGCGCATCGCTGATACCTCAGACCAGTCGAAACCGCATCGGCAACGGTCGCGAGGACGGACACGAGGCTGCCGGGGCAGGTCGAATATGTCTGGACAATATCGTTTGCTGGAGATTATGTATAGACATTAATCGGAACTCACCGGAGCAGGACTATGCCCTTCGACCGGATCTGGTTCAACGCCCGCCTCGCGACCCTCGCCGGCAATGGCCTTGGCATCGTCGAGCACGGTGCCGTCGCCGCCAAGGACGGCCGCATCGCCTTCGTCGGCGCCGCCGGCGACCTCCCCGCCGGCTGGGATGCCGCCGAACGGATCGACTGCGAGGGACGGTGGATCACGCCGGGGCTGGTTGACTGCCACACTCACCTCGTCTTCGGCGGCGACCGGGCGCATGAGTTCGAGCTCCGCCTCAAAGGCACGAGCTACGAGGAGATTGCCAGGGCAGGCGGCGGGATCGTCTCGACCGTGAAGGCGACGCGGGCCGCAAGCGAGGACGATCTGGTGGCAAGCGCCCTGCCCCGCCTCGATCACCTCATCGCTGAGGGTTGCACCATGGTCGAGATCAAGTCGGGCTATGGGCTCGACTTGGAAACCGAAGCGCGAATGCTGCGCGCAGCGCGGCGTCTCGCGGACGAACGCCATGTCTCCGTCACCACCACCTTCCTCGGTGCTCATGCCCTGCCGCCTGAGGCGAACGGCGACAAGGATGCCTTCATCGACAAAATCTGCAAGGAGATGCTGCCAGCTATCGCCCGCGAGGGCCTTGCCGATGCGGTCGATAGCTTCTGCGAAGGCATTGCCTTCTCGCCCGAGCAGACCGCGTGCGTCTTCTCCGCCGCCAGGGAACTGGGCCTGAAGACGAAGCTTCACGCGGACCAGCTCTCGAATCTCCACGGCGCGAAGCTCGCGGCCGAGTTCCGATCGCTCTCCGCAGACCATCTGGAATACACCGACGAGGCGGGAGCGGCCGCCATGGCGGAGGCGGGCACCGTCGCGGTGCTGCTGCCGGGCGCGTTCTACATGCTCCGCGAAACGCAAGTGCCGCCTGTCGAGGCGTTCCGCCGCCACGGCACCCGCATGGCCCTTGCCACCGACTGCAATCCCGGCACCTCGCCGCTGACATCGCTCCTGCTCACCATGAACATGGGCGCGACCCTGTTTCGCCTGACCGTCGAGGAATGTATCGCGGGCGTGACCCGGGAAGCGGCGCGCGCGCTCGGAAAGCTCGACGAGATCGGGACGCTCGAACCCGGCAAGGCCTGCGACCTCGCCATCTGGAACATCGAACGCCCGGCCGAGCTCGTCTACAGGATCGGCTTCAATCCGCTGCATTCCCGCATATGGAGAGGACAGTGACCGGAACAGTAACCCTCGTCCCCGGCTCCGTAACCCTGGCCCAATGGCGCCAGGTTTATCGCGGGGCCGAGGTCTCGCTCGATACATCGTGCCGCCCGCAGATCGAAGCGGGCGCCAAGACCATCGAAGCCATCGTGGCAAAGGGGGATCCGGTTTACGGCATCAATACCGGCTTCGGAAAGCTCGCGAGCGTTCGCATCGGCCAGGCGGATCTCGCGACGCTCCAGCGCAACATCGTGCTCTCGCACGCGGCCGGCGTCGGCGAGCCGTTGCCGGCTGCCGTGGTCCGGCTGGTGATGGCCCTCAAGCTCGCGAGCCTTGCACAGGGTGCCTCGGGCGTGCGCTGGTCTACCATCGAGCAGCTCGCTGCCTGCCTCGCGGCGGACCTCGTTCCGGTCATTCCGGCCCAGGGCTCCGTCGGCGCCTCGGGCGATCTCGCTCCTCTCGCCCACATGACGGCCGCTCTCATGGGCGTCGGCGAAATCTTCGTTGACGGCGCGCGGATGCCGGCGCAGGAGGCGCTCGCGAAAGCCGATCTTTCGCCTCTGACGCTCGGCCCCAAGGAAGGCCTCGCGCTTCTCAACGGCACGCAGGTTTCGACTGCGCTTGCACTTGCAGGCCTGTTCGAGGCCGAGCAGGTCTTCCGCGCCGCTCTCGTCACGGGAGCCCTGTCGACTGACGCCGCCAAGGGGTCGGACGGACCCTTCGATGCGCGCATCCAGAAGCTGCGGCGCCATCGTGGACAGGCGGAGGTCGCCGCATCCTTGCGGATGCTGATGCAGGGCAGCGCCATCCGTGCATCGCACCTGACCAACGACGACCGGGTGCAGGATCCCTACTGCCTGCGCTGCCAGCCGCAGGTGATGGGCGCCGTGCTCGACCTGCTGCGGCAGGCGGGGGACACCCTCGTCACCGAGGCGAACGGCGTCTCCGACAATCCGCTCGTGTTCTCCGAGACCGGTGAGGTCATCTCCGGCGGCAATTTCCATGCCGAGCCGGTGGCCTTTGCGGCCGACATGATCGCCATGGCCTTGTGCGAGATCGGTTCGCTTGCCGAGCGGCGCATCGCCATGTTGGTCGATCCTGCCCTGTCCGGTCTACCGGCATTTCTCACGCCGAAGCCGGGGCTGAATTCCGGCTTCATGATCCCGCAGGTCACGGCGGCCGCCCTCGTTTCCGAGAACAAGCAGCGTGCTTATCCAGCCAGCGTCGACTCGATCCCGACTTCGGCCAACCAGGAAGACCACGTCTCCATGGCGACCCATGGAGCGCGGCGGCTCCTGCCGATGGCGGCCAATGCCGCAAACGTGATCGGCATCGAGCTGCTCGCCGCCGCCCAGGGCTGCGACTTCCATGCACCGATGCGTTCGAGCGACTGTCTGGAGCGGGCGCGCGCGCTCCTTCGCGCGGAGGTGCCGCACCTGGGCGAGGACCGGCACATGGCTCCCGACATGGGGCGGGCGACAGCGCTCGTAGCTTCCGGCGCCCTTGTCGAGGCCGTCGGGAGCGACATGCTGCCATTCGTTGCCGGTGAAGCGGCTTAGGGGACGATGCGACCATGACGGGATCCGATCAGCCCTCCTGGCTCTCGGTCACGCGCGGCGAGGCACCCCTCGTCGTCAGCCTTCCGCATACGGGCACCGAGATCCCTGCGGAGTACGCGCGAGGTCTCGTCTCCCCCTGGCTTTCCCGTAAGGATGCGGATTGGTGGATCGAACGCCTCTACGACTTCGCGGCGGGTCTCGGAGCCACCGTGATCCGCACGACGATTTCCCGCACGGTGATCGACGTCAACCGCGATCCGTCCGGCGTCTCGCTCTATCCCGGGCAGGCGACGACAGAGCTGTGCCCGACAACCACCTTCGACGGGGAGTCGCTCTACCGGCCGGGTGCGGAGCCGAACTCAGGAGAGATCGCCGAACGCCGGGCCCGCTTCTTCGAACCCTATCATCGCACCCTCCGGACCGAGATCATGCGCCTGCGCGCCGAGCACCCGGCCGTGGTGGTCTACGACTGCCACTCAATCCGCTCGGTGATCCCGCGCCTGTTCGACGGTACGCTGCCGCATTTCAACATCGGCACCAATGGCGGCACGACCTGCGATCCCGCGCTAAGCGAAGCCATCGAGCGGATCTGCGCCGAGAGCGAGTTCAGCCACGTGGTCAACGGACGCTTCAAGGGCGGCTACATCACCCGCAGCCTTGGCCGGCCCGATGCCGGCATCCATGCGGTCCAGATGGAGCTCGCCTGCCGTGGATACATGCAGGAGCCGCTGGGGCCCGTCGCGGAGGGCCGATGGCCGACCGCCTACGACGAGGCCTATGCCGCGCCCATGCGGGCCGCCCTCACCCGCATTCTCGAAACCTGCTTGACCTTCGCCAAATCGAAAGCCTGAACCGAGGATCCCATGACCCGCATCGACAATGCCCGCGTGATCCGCGCCCCCCGCGGCACCGAACTCTCGGCCAAGAGCTGGCTGACCGAAGCCCCCTTGCGCATGATGATGAACAACCTCGACCCCGACGTGGCCGAGAAGCCCGGCGAGCTCGTCGTCTACGGCGGCATCGGCCGCGCCGCGCGCGACTGGGAGAGCTTCGATCGCATCGCGGCCGCCCTGAAAAGCCTCAATGATGACGAGACGCTCCTCGTGCAGTCGGGCAAGCCGGTCGGTGTATTCCGCACCCATGCGGATGCGCCGCGCGTGCTGATCGCCAATTCCAACCTCGTTCCCCACTGGGCCACCTGGGACAAGTTCCACGAGCTCGACCGCAAGGGCCTCATGATGTACGGCCAGATGACCGCCGGCTCCTGGATCTACATCGGCAGCCAGGGCATCGTGCAGGGCACCTACGAGACCTTCGTGGAGGTCGGCCGCCGGCACTATGACGGCGACCTTTCCGGCCGCTGGATCCTGACCGCCGGCCTCGGCGGCATGGGCGGCGCGCAGCCGCTTGCCGCCACCATGGCGGGCGCCTCGTGCCTCGCAGTCGAATGCCAGGCGAGCCGCATCGAGATGCGTCTGAAGACCGGCTATCTCGACCGCCGTGCCGACAGCCTCGACGAGGCGCTGGCGATCATCGAGCAGTCCTGCCGTGACCGGAAACCCGTCTCCGTCGGCCTCCTCGGCAATGCCGCAGAAATCTTCCCGGAGATCTATCGGCGCGGCATTCGTCCCGACGCGGTGACGGATCAGACCTCCGCGCACGATCCCGTCAACGGCTATCTGCCCAAGGGCTGGACGCTCGCCGAGTGGGAGGCGAAGCGGGAAAGTGACCCGAAGGCCGTGGAGCGCGCCGCCAAGCGCTCCATGGCAGAGCACGTGCGCGCCATGCTGGATTTCCACCGGGCCGGCGTGCCGACCCTCGATTACGGCAACAACATCCGCCAGATGGCGAAGGAGGAAGGCGTCGAGGACGCCTTCGCGTTCCCCGGTTTCGTCCCGGCCTATATCCGGCCCCTATTCTGCCGCGGCGTCGGGCCGTTCCGCTGGGCGGCGCTCTCGGGCGACCCGGAGGACATCTACAGGACGGACGCCAAGGTGAAGGAGCTGCTGCCGGACAACAAGCACCTGCACAACTGGCTCGACATGGCCCAGAAACGCATCAAGTTCCAGGGCCTGCCCGCGCGCATCTGTTGGGTCGGCCTCGGCGACCGCCACCGTCTTGGGCTCGCCTTCAACGAGATGGTCGCGAAGGGCGAGCTGAAGGCGCCCATCGTCATCGGCCGCGATCATCTCGATTCCGGCTCGGTCGCGAGCCCGAACCGGGAAACGGAAGCCATGAAGGATGGCTCGGACGCGGTGTCGGACTGGCCGCTCCTGAACGCGCTCCTCAACTGCGCGTCCGGCGCGACCTGGGTGTCGCTCCATCACGGGGGCGGCGTCGGCATGGGCTTCTCGCAGCACTCCGGTATGGTGATCGTCTGCGACGGCACGCCGGCAGCGGCCAAGCGCCTGGAGCGAGTGCTCTGGAACGATCCGGCGACAGGCGTGATGCGGCACGCGGATGCAGGCTACGAGACCGCCATCGACTGCGCCCGCGAGTTCAACCTCAACCTGCCGAGCCTGCGCTAGGGAGAACCTCCACATGGGCATCCGGGTGATCCGCTCGGACGATCTCGTCCGGGTTCCATGGAAGAACGGCGGCGGCACGACCGCGGAGATCGCCGCCTTCCCGGAGGGTTCGGTCTTCGACACCTTTGGATGGCGCATCAGCATGGCCGATGTGGCATCCGACGGGCCTTTCTCGTTCTTCCCCGGTATCGACCGGACCCTCATCGTGGTGCAAGGAAGAGGCATCGAGCTCGAGGTGGAGGGAGTGCCTTATCGGCTGGACGGTCCCTCGTCCAAACTCTCCTTCGCGGGGGATGACACGACCGTCGGCCGGCTCTTGGCCGGCCCGATCCGCGACCTGAACGTGATGACGCGGCGCGGCCGCTTCGGCCATCGGACGCGAACCATGGGGAGCGGCGTAACGCTTCTGTCGGAGGATGCATCAGCAGCCTTCATCCTCGCTCTCGAAGCGCCTCTCGACGTGTCGGTGGCGAATGCTCTCCACTCGCTGCGGCCTCTCGATGGGCTTGTCCTCGATCCGACACAGGATCTGATCCAGCTGTCAGGGACCGGACGGGCGATCCTGGTCGAGATCGTGCCCGAAGTTTCGGCAGGCGGAAAAGATCTGCGGCCATGATGCGGAAACTTCTGGCAGGACATCATGTCTATACATTTGACATCGGAGGGCGAGCGTGGTGCCATTCGGGCACTCGCCCGGAAGGCCTGAAAAGGTAAGTAGAATATCTTCCAGAGGGCGGCGTTGGAGCCCATGAGGCGGCTTGAGCAGTTGGAGGCAGCAATGAAGGCGATTATCGGTGGCGTCGCGCTGTTGGCGCTGGCGGCGGGATCCGCTTCCGCCCAGGACACGAAGGTGATGATCGGCATCTCGGGCTGGACGGGCTTCGCGCCCCTCACGCTTGCGAAGGAGGCCGGCATCTTCAAGAAGAACGGCCTCGACGTGACGATCAAGAAGGTCCCGCAGGCAAGCCGCCATCTCGCGATCCAGTCGGGCGACATTCAGTGCGCCGCCACCACGGTGGAGACGTGGATCGTGTGGAACGCAAACGGCGTACCCACGAAGCAGATCTTCCAGCTCGACAAGAGCTACGGCGCCGACGGCATGGTCGTGCGCAACGACATCGCCTCGATCAAGGACGTGAAGGGCAAGACCATCGCGGCCTCGGCGCCCGGCACCTCGCCCTACTTCGCCCTAGCCTGGATGCTGAAGAAGAACGGCCTTTCCGTAAAGGACGTGACGGTGGTCAACATGGAGCCCGGCCCGGCGGCGCAGGCCTTCATTGCCGGCCAGAACGACGCCGCCATGACCTACGAGCCGTATCTCTCCTCCGTTCGCGCGGCGCCGCAGGCAGGCAAGATTATCGCCACGACCCTCGACTACCCGATGGTGATGGATACGTTCGGCTGCACGCCGCAGTTCCTCAGCGAGAACCCGAAAGCCGCCAAGGCTCTCGCAGACAGCTACTTCGAGGCCCTCGACATGATCGCCAAGGATCAGGCCAAGGCCTACGAGATCATGGGCGCCGACGTGAAGCAGACTGGCGAGGCCTTCGGCAAGTCCGCGCAGTACCTGCGCTGGCAGGATCGGGAGGCGAACAAGAAGTTCTTCGCAGGCGAGTTCAAGACCTTCTCCGCGGAGGCCGCCGATCTGCTGCTCGAGGTCGGCATCATCAAGCAGAAGCCCGACATGGATGCGCTTGCGGACACGCGCTTCATCCAGTAACCGTTCCGCCATGGGGACGGCCCGCATTCTGGGGCTGTCCCCGAACGTTCATTCTTTGTTGTCGCCCCGGCCGCGCGGTCGATGGCCCGGATGACAGAACAGACCATTCATGCCCCGTCCCCTTGAACCAGTCAGCCAGGGCACGCGTGTCGCCCTCGGCATTTCGTTCTTCGTCGTCTTCGTCGCCGCCTGGGCGGTCGCGACGCTGGGCGGCTTCGTCTCCAGGACCTTCCTGGCCGATCCGATCACCATGGTGCAGGACGGCTGGCTCCTCATCAGCCGGTTCGGATTCTTGGCCGATATCGGCGTCACCGTCTGGCGAGTGGTCGGAGGCTTCATCATGGCGGCTGTCATCGCCGTTCCTATCGGCGTGATGATGGGTGCCTACAAGCCCTTCGAGGCGCTTCTCGAGCCCTTCGTGTCCTTCGCCCGCTACCTGCCCGCCTCCGCCTTCATCCCGCTCCTGATCCTGTGGGCAGGCATCGGCGAATTCCAGAAGCTCCTCGTCATCTTCATCGGCTCGTTCTTCCAAATCATCCTGATGGTCGCTGTGGCGGTCGGCAACACCCGCCGCGACCTCGTTGAGGCCGCCTATACGCTGGGCTCCACGGACATGGGCGTCGTCAAGCGCGTCCTGCTTCCGGCCAACGCTCCCGAGATCGCCGAGATCCTCCGGCTCGTGCTGGGATGGGCCTGGACCTACGTGATCGTCGCGGAGCTCATCGGCTCGTCCTCCGGCATCGGCCACATGATCATCGACAGCCAGGCGCTGATGGCGACTGGCCAGATGATCTTCGGCATCATCGTCATCGGCATCATCGGCCTGATCTCCGACTTCCTGTTCAAGGCCCTCAACCGGGCGCTGTTTCCCTGGCGGCTCGCATGACGAACACGATCCTGAGCATCGAGAACGTATCGCGGGTCTTCCCCGGCGTGCGCGGCGGCGCTCCCGTGCGGGCGCTGGAGCCGACCAGCCTGACGGTCGCGCGCAACGACTTCATCACCATCCTCGGCCCCTCGGGCTGCGGCAAGTCCACGCTCTTGCGCATCGTTGCGGGCCTCGACCGCCCGAGCGCGGGCCGTGTCATGCTGGAGGGCCGCGAGATCACAGGCCCGGGTGCGGACCGGGGCATGGTGTTCCAGTCCTACACCCTGTTCCCGTGGCTGACGATCGCGGAGAACATCGCCTACGGCCTGCGCGAGAAGGGGGTTCCGAAATCCGAGCGTGACGGAATCGTGGCGTCCTACACCGAAAAGGTGGGCCTGCGCGGCTTCGAGAACCACTATCCGAAGCAGCTTTCGGGCGGCATGCAACAGCGCACGGCCATCGCCCGCGCCCTGGCGAACGATCCCGCCATTCTGCTCCTCGACGAGCCCTTCGGTGCGCTCGACAACCAGACCCGCTCGCTTATGCAGGAACTGCTGCTCGGCATTTGGGAGCGCGAGCGCAAGACCGTGCTCTTCGTCACCCACGATATCGAAGAGGCGATCTTCCTCGCCTCCCGCGTGATCGTGATGACCGCGCGCCCGGGCCGCATCAAGGCCGACATCCCCGTGGACCTTCCGCATCCGCGCCACTATCGCATGAAGACGAGCCCCGAATTCTCCAGTCTCAAGGCGCAGCTCACGGAGGAGATCCGTGTCGAGGCCATGCAGGCGCAAGAGGTCCACTAGGGGCTAGCGCGCCGCTCTCATGACCCTCCCGGTGGCGAGACCAGCGCCTGTCAGGCCCGCAAGCAGCATTACCCATGCATCCGGTGCGCCCATTGTCCAGAGCGTCATTCCGCTGATCGCGCACCAGAACAGCGGAAGGACTGTAAGGCTCCAGGGAGGGCTCTTAGCAGTCAGGAGAATTCCGAGCGTCGCCACTACTGTGGGATCTGGCGTGAGGCCGAGGATCTCGGCCTGCCTCCAATCCCGCCCGACGAGGGCGGCGATCAGGGGTTGAAGCGCGAGCGCGAACAGGAAGAGAAAAAGGCCGACCCTCCCGATCCAATCGTCGTATGGCCGGAACGAAAGCCTGCGGCGGACGAGGCCCGCCCAGACGAGCAGGAGCGCCTCGGCCGCAAAGCCGATCGCCAGATAGCGCGCCACCCAGTTGATCGTGTCGTAGTGCTGCACGAGATAGGCCCAGGCCGTCCAGAGCCAGCCGGCGGATAGGATCCCTGCTACGGCAGGACCCTGCCATGGGTCACCGCGATGCAAAAGCCACAGGATGATGCCGCCCAGCATTAACGCCGGGATCTGCGCGGGCCAGATCGCCTGATTGTAGAGCTCAAAAAGTCGGTAGTAGGTGCGCACCGAGAAGAGCAAGAAGTCCGATGGCGTATAGGACAGCCAGTCCCACATCAGAGCTCCTCTACATAAGCTGACATACGGGCCCGCAGGGCCGCATCCGGCAGCAGACCGGTCGCCGCCGCCAGGTTTTCGCGCACGTGGTCGGCTCTGGTCGTTGCCGGTATGGCGCAGGTCACGGCCGGATGCGAGACGATGAACTTCAGAACGAACTGCGCCCAGCTCCGCGCGCCGATCTCTCCGGCCCAGTTCGGCAACGGATATTTGGCGATCCGGTCGAGCAGCGCTCCTTGCCGGAACGGGCGGTTGGCAATGACGGCGATCTTCCGCTCCGCTGCCAGGGGCAGGATTTGCTCCTCCACCTCCCGGTCGAGGATGTTGTAGGTCACCTGCACGAAATCGAGCGGATGCTGGCGCATTACGCGCTCGAACTCGCGGTGGCGCCGCCCCTCGGATGTCGTAATGCCGACGTAGCGCACCTCCCCTGCCGCCTTCATGGCAAGGAGGGTTTCGAGATGCGCCTCCCATGACAGGAGGTTGTGGACCTGCAGCAGATCGAAGCGCGGGATCCGCCAGTGGCGGCGGGATTGCTCAACTTGGCTGCGTCCGCTGGCCGCCGACGACGTCCAGACCTTGTCGGCAGAGAACAGGCGCGACGGGTTCCGGAGCTTCTGGAGGCCATAACCGACCACATCCTGCGAGGAACCATACATGGGCGAGGAGTCGATCATGCGCCCACCTGCATCGAAGAACGCGCTCATCACCTCAGCGCAGCGGTCGCGGGCGGCGATGTCGTTGCCCACATTGAACGTGATCCAGGTCCCGAGGCCCACCAGAGGCAGTGGCTCGCCGGTCAACGGGATAGGCTTGGTAAGAACGGCATTCGGCTGCGTGCTCCCATCGGCTGGCCACATCGTCGCGGCTGCACCGGATGCCACGAGGGACCGCAGGAGAGTGCGGCGGCTGAGGCGGGACGACTTCTCCATGGACATCTCCTCCTGACCCCCCGCCGTTCCTCTACCGACGTTTTTCCATGACACGCATCGCCGCGCGGACAACCATCCGGCGCGGCAGCAGACGTCCGAGCGTCGCTACCGCGCGGTTGGCCCTGCCCGGAACGACGAGGGGCAGGCCCGCCCTGGTCCCTGCCCACGCGATGGCAGCGACGTCCTCCGGGTTCATGGCACGGGCCGCAGCCGTGAAGCTCTCCGGCTCCCGATAGCCTGCGCTGGAGAAGAAGGAGGTGCGGGTCGTACCCGGACAGACGGCCGTGACGGTGACGCCGGTCCCTTGGACTTCCTCGTTCACGGCCTCGGACAGGCTGAGCACGAAGGCCTTGGAGGCGCCATAGGCCGCCATCAGGGGCACGGGCTGGAAGGCCGAGACGGAGGCCACGTTGGCGATGCGTCCCCGCCGTCGCGCGATCATCCCAGGAAGCGCCAGGCGCATAAGAGCAAGCGGCGCCGCTACGTTGAGCGCGACCAGCGTGCGGAGCCGCTCCGGTTCGGTCTGCGCGAGGGGGCCTCCGGTCCCGATCCCGGCATTGTTGACCAGCACGTCGATGACGAGTTTCCGGCGCTCGATGTCGTCCCATAGGCGTACGGGCCCTTCCGGATCGGACAGGTCCGCGGAAATGACGGTCACCTTGGCCATTGTTGCGGCTGCGAGCGAGCGCGCGAGCTCCTCCAACACCTCGCCGCGCCGGGCGGTGACAACCAGATCGTGCCCATCCCGGGCCGCCTCATGGCAAATCGCCCGGCCAATGCCGGAGGAGGCGCCGGTCACCAGGGCGGTCGGGCGCTCCGATGAAACGGACGGCAACTCTTTTTGATCGAGGGAGAGCGGCGTGTCCACACGGCCTCCGGGAACAGGTAATGCTGGCTAGATGGGTCGTCCGCCCACCGGCGGCAACGGATGCCGAGGCGATGCACGACTTTGTGAGACATATCCTGCCCACAAAGTGCCGCTCGTTCATGCCGCCCCAAGCTTGACCCATTTCGACAGGAGGTGAACCACCTGAGAACCTGCCATGGGTTTCGCAAAGTAGAAGCCTTGGGCGTTGTGGCAATCGAGCTTCCGCAGGCGGAGCGCCTGGCCCTCGGTTTCCACGCCCTCGGCCGTGACTTGGAGGTTCAAGCTTCGCCCGAGCCCAATGACGGCCGCCACGATCGCCTCGTTGCCGGCGTCCTGCTCAAGATCGCGGACGAAGCTCTTGTCGATCTTGATGTGACCGACGGGGAACTGCTTGAGGTGCGTCAGGGATGCGTAACCGGTCCCGAAGTCGTCGAGCGCGATCTGGACGCCGCGCCTATGAAATTTGCCCAGCGCTTCGGCAACCGCGCCGGAGCGTCCTTCGAGCAGTACCCTCTCGGTGACCTCGATCTCGAAATGCTCCGCCGGCACCTTCACCAGATCAAGGATCCGAAGGATTTCCTCGGCGAGATCCGGCTGGCTGAACTCGGCGCTCGAAAGATTCACGGCGACGCGACCGACGCTAAGGCCGGCATCGAGCCACTTGCGCATGTCAGAGGCGACACGGCCGATCAGGCGCTTTCCAACGGCCGTGGCCAGTTCGGGATCATCGAACGCCGCGCCGAACGTGCCAGGGGTCAAGATCCCCTTGGTATCGTGCCGCCACCGGGCCAGGGCTTCGAGGCCTACGATGGCGCCCGTCGCAAGGCATACCTTCGGCTGGTAGAAGGGGAGCAGCTGGTCCCGTGAGAGCGCCTCCCTGATCTCACGCCCGAGGTTCAGCCGCTGCTCGGCCATCGCCCGCATTCCCGGCGAATAGATGACCACGCGGTTTCGTCCCTCTGCCTTGGCGCGATAGAGGGCGATATCGGCGTCCTTCATCAGCTCGACCGGGTCGGAATCGTGATCCGGGAAGCCTGCGACGCCGATGCTCGCCCTGCTGACGATGGTCCTGCCGTTGTACAGGAAGGGCTGACGCAGCCTCTGCGTCATGGTCGTCGCGAGACTTGCGGCATTCCCCAGCCTCAACGGCTCCACGACCACGACCGCGAATTCATCGCCGCCGAGGCGTGCGACGGTGTCGCAGCCGCGAACAAGCGCGGTGAGCCGCGTCGCCGTCTCCTTCAGCAGCGCATCCCCTGCATCGTGTCCCAGCGTATCGTTGACGTCCTTGAAGTCGTCGAGGTCGATCAGCAGCAGGCTGACATGAGTACCGCTCTCGCGCGCCCGCTCCAGAGCGCGATCCAGGCATTGCTGGAAGAGAACGCGATTGGGCAATCCAGTGAGCGAATCGTGGTTGGCACTGCGCCAGACCTCCTCCTCCGCTGCCTTGCGATCCGAAATGTCGAACGTGACGCCGATCACCCGATTGGGTCCCGCCATCTCGCCGCGCGAGGCCAGCCACATGGTCTTTCCGGCCGGTGAGGTATAGCGGAACTCCATGGTGTCCGAGCCATTCTCGATGATGCGCGCGATGAAGCGAGCCCGGGCCTCCTGGTCCTCCGGGGAAACCCTGCCGAGGAACTCCGATAGCGGTCCCGACCCGATCTCAAGCAACCCCAACGAGTTCTCCGAGCGAACCACCTGGTCCGTTGTGAGATCCTGCTCCCATGCGCACATGCGGGCCGCCTGCAGGGCAAGCCGAAGGCGTTCCTCGCTGGCGCGCATGGCATTCTCGGCCAGCTTTCGCTCGGTGACGTCCTGGATGGTGCCGATCTTGCGGACCACCCTTCCATTCTCATCGAGCAGGGCGCGCGCGTTGACGGCGACCCACCTCACCGCGCCGTCATCGGCGCGGATGATGCGGTAACTGCCGGTATAAGCGAGCCCCTTGCCGGGAACTTCCTCGAATGACTTCTTCTCGACCCGCTCCCGATCCTCGGGATGAATCAGTTCGAGATACTCCTGGTACGTAATCGGAGCATCCGGAGCGAGGCCCAGGATCTCGCGCGTCTCGGGTGCCCACTGCACCTGCCCGGTGACGAGATCGGCATCCCAGATGCCCAGTGACGTCGTCTCGACAGCGAGGCGGAGGCGCTCCTCGCTCGTCCTCACGGCCTCCTCGGCCTGCTTCTGCTCGTGAATATCCGTAAGGGTGCCGACCCACTCACGCACGGAGCCGTCCGGCGCATTCAGGGGAACGGCTCGGGCACTGACCCAGCGATATTGGCCATCCTTGTGCCGGACTCGGTACTCGCTCGTGCCGGTTCGGGGCGCCGCGACGAGTTCCCGCCAAATGCGTTCGATGCGCTCGCGATCGTCCGGGTGCACGACGTCGAGCCAGCCACGGCCCTCGTATTCCCCCGACGCTTGGCCGCAGAACCCCTCCCAGCCCCATCCCCCGAGGATCGACCCATCGGAGGCGGCACGCCAGATCATGGCCGCACTGGCCTCGATCAACGCACGGTGCCGCTCCTCGCTTTCCGCGAGCGCCTGCTCGGCCTTCTTCCACTCATGGATATCCGTGCTGGTGCCGATCCAGCGTTCGACGTTGCCGTGCGCGTCGCAGATCGGAAGCGCGCGGGAAAGGACCCAGCGATACTCGCCGGAATGGTGGCGCAGACGATATTTGGCCTCGAAGGGCGTGCCGGTCGAGATGGAATCGCGCCACTGGGTCCAAGTCGTCTCACGATCGTCGGGATGAGCGACATTGTTCCAGCCGTCGCCGTCGAGGGCGCCGGGCTCCGCTCCCGTGAACTCGTAGTAGCGCTGGTTCCGATATTCGTGCTGACCGTCCGCACCGGCGATCCAGGCCATCTGCGGCAGAGCGTCGGCAAGGATCACAAAGCCCCTCTCGCGTCTTGCCAGGATCTTCCTGTCCCGCCTGAGTGCGAGCTCCCGCATCACGGCACGGGAGAGGGCAAGCAGCGCGTCCGCCTGCTTCTGCGTAATACCTTCTGGTCGCGGCGCATGGTCGAGGACGCAGAGGGTCCCGATCGGCAGCCCTCTCTTAGTCCGAAGGACCACTCCCGCATAGAAGCGAAAGCGCGGCTCTCCTACGACGTACGGATTCGAGCTGAAACGCCCATCCGTCATCGTGTCGGGAACGACCAGCGGGCTGCCATCCATGACCGCGTGCAGGCAGATCGACGCCTCGAGCGGTATCTGACGGATGTCCGTTCCCACCCGTGCCTTGAGCCACTGGCGATGAGCGTCGATGAAGGATATAGCGGCGACCTGTGTATCGCAGACCTGAGCGGCGATCATCGCGATCTCGTCGAAGGCTGCCTCCGCCTCAGTATCCAGGATCTCAAATCCGTGCAGAGCCGCGAGGCGATCGGCCTCCTTCGAAGCTGCAGAGCCGTTCTCAACAGCGCGTTCGGACATTATGCGAGCCCCCCAACAGCCCGTCTGTTATTCTTGTCTCACGCAAGAGTGACCGGAGGCGATAAACAAAATGCAACCCGGCACCCATATTCTTATCATGTGACGGGGCCGCACAGTCATCTTTGACAATAAGTTAGCGTTAAATGAGCGGCGATGGTTAAAAGCCCTTTGGCGAGCAAGCATCCGGCTGATCGACTACGACAAACTGTTCGCGGATTGTCGGCGCGCAACGCGGACAGGGCGATATTCGACACCTCGACTTCGTAATGAGCTAACATGACGTGGATGTCGCGTGCGCCAGCGCCTTTTCGGAGGAGATTAGGGCATGCCGATCCGTCGTCAGGTCCCGGTTGCCCGTGTCGGTGCATCCCGCGCGATCTTCTCGACGGAAACTTCGTGCACGGCCCTGCCGGTTCGCTCGAACGTGGTGATGTTGGAGATCGTAGTCTCGGCGATGCTACTCAATGCCTCCTCGGTGAAGAAGGCCTGATGGCCGGTGATGAGGACGTTCGGAAACGTGAGAAGGCGAGCGAAGACATCATCGCTGATGAAACGCTGAGACAGATCCTGGAAAAAGAGGTCGGCCTCCTCCTCGTAGACGTCGAGCCCCAGGCTTCCGATGATACCGTCCTTGAGTCCCTGCAGCACCGCGCGGGTGTCGATCACCGCGCCGCGACTCGTGTTGATGAGCATCATGCCGCGCTTCATGTGCCGCAGGGCTTCGGCCCCGATCAGATGATGCGTCGCCGGCGTCAGGGGGCAGTGCAGGCTCACGATGTCGCTGGACGAAAGCAGTTCCTCCATCGAAACGTATCTCGCGCCCATGGCCTCACAGACAGGATTGCTGACGGGATCGTAGGCGAGCACCGTGCAATCGAAGCCTACCAGGATCTTGGTGACGATCTCGCCAATCTTACCGGTTCCCACCACGCCGGCCGTCCTGCCCGCCATGTCGAACCCCAGGAGGCCTTCCAGGGCGAAGTTCCCCTCCCGCACCCGATTGAAGGCCCGGTGCGTCTTGCGGTTGAGGGTCAGAATGAGCGCGATCGTGTGCTCGGCGACTGCGTGCGGCGAATAGGCCGGAACCCGGGCGACGCCGATCCCTAGCCGCTTCGCCGCCTCCAGATCCACGTTGTTGAACCCGGCGCAACGCAAGGCCACGAGCCGGATGCCCTGCTCCGCCAGATCTGTCAGAACATCGCGGTTCACCTCGTCGTTCACGAAGACGCACACGGCATCGGCTCCGGCCGCCAGCCGGCTCGTCTCGACCGACAGGCGAGCATCGTGATAGGATAGCCCGTGTGCAGCCCGAACGTTCGCCGCATCCAGGAAGCGGCGATCGTAGGGCTTGGCGCTGAAGACCGCGACGCGCATGGGGCCAGCCAGCCGATCCCTCGGGCCCTACCGGCCGTTCCGCCTCAGGGAGCCGGTATCGCTGTTCTCTGTCTGACCGCCGCCCGTTCCGATCGACCCTACGGACGCGCCGGGTCCACCGCCGGGAGCCATGCCGCCCGGCTGCAGGCCGGATCCGATTCCCGACGGCGCCCGCGGCGGATTGGCGGACGAGAACCAGTTCTCTGAGGACGAGCCGCTCGTGCCCTCCCGCGATGCGGCGACGTCGGACATGTCGGCGCCTCCGCGTGCGAGCCCCTGCTGCGCAGCTTGGCCCGTCGCTTCCTGGCGACCGAGTTCAACGACCCGGCTCTGGAGCGGGAACGGCGGTTCGGGCCGATGACGGACCGGTTGGACCGGGCCGCTCAGCCGCTGGCTCAGATGGGACATTCGCCATGCGAGAGCGATCCCCCAGATGGCGGCAATGCCGGCGACCACCCCGACCGCCATCCCGGAGGAAACACCGTAGCGCTCGGGAACGAGCGCGGCCGGCACGTGCCAGCGGCGAGCCTGCAGGTATGCGATCTTTTCCCGCTCGAAGGCACGGGTAAGCCTCTCCTCCTCCTGCGGGTCGAGGATGCCGCGGGCGACGTTCAGGACGCCGTTCTCCTCCAGGCTGAAATGCAGTCTGATCGTGCTTGCGAGTTCGTTGAAGTTCAGCGCCCACGAGCGGCTGTTCTTGTTTGGATGGCCGGCAAGCTGGTTGAGCCTGCGACGGATCTCCTCATGTTCCTGCTCAACCTCGGAGATGTAGTTCCGCGTGCGCTGGTCGCGCGCCAGCGCAGGGTAGAGAACCTTCTCCTCCGCCCGGAAATGCCGATCGAGTTCCGTGTCGAGTTCCGCGAAAAGATGGGCCCGGCTGTTCGGCCCACCTCCGGTGGCGTGCAGGATCTCACGGCACAGTTCCCTGATATTCGCATGATCAGCCAGAACCATCTGCCACAGGTCCATCGTGAGCCTCCTCGGAGTTGATTGCCTCACGAGTGAACGGCTTGACCTAGCGGCTGTTCCGTGTCGGTGCGCCAGCGCTGTCGGGCTGGACTACTGGCCGTGCGCGGCCGCCACCACCGTGTTCCTGCCTCCGGCCTTGGCCTGATAGAGCCCGATGTCGGCGCGACGGAGCAGTTCTTCGGCGGTCGACCCCACGGCCGTGGCGCAGCCCACGCTCACGGTGACCTCGGACCGGAAGCCCGGGATGTCCTCCCCTGCGTTTTCGAAGTCGTGCCTGATGGTCTCCGCTATGGTGACTGCCTCGCACGCGTCGAGCGGCAGGATTGCTCCGAACTCCTCGCCACCCAGGCGGCCGAAGCTGCACGGGGGCAGATGACGTGCGAGGGTCACGCCGAAAGCCGAGAGGATGCGATCGCCGACATCATGGCCGTAGCCGTCGTTGACCCTTTTGAAATTGTCCAGGTCGAACAGCAGGCAGCTGGCTGGCTTGCCCCCGAGCCGCGCCAGGAGGTGCCGGGCGTTGTTCAGAAAGGCGCGCCGGTTCGGAACCCCCGTCAGGGGATCGGTGAGGGCCGCCTGCTTATATTCAGATTCCGTCCGCTCCTTGGCCATCGAAAGGAACATGAATGCGAGGGTGGGCCCGAACACTACGAGGAAGATCGCCATCTCCGCCGACCAACGCTGGGCGATGGCATCGATCCAGAAGATGGAGCTGAGGGCCAATCCAAGCATCCCGCGGCCGAGGTTGAAGACGGCAAGGCCGGCCAGGAGAGCCACCGTCACCCGCTGTGTGGCCAGCCGCAGCGGTGCGTGCCGCCAGAGTTCCCACGCAGAGAGCGCCGCGAGGCCGGCGGCGAGTACCGACAGCAGCGTCAGGCGCGCGGCAGGAACGTCGTGGATGAAGGGGAAGGCCAGGATCCAGACACATGCCGCGCCGAGGCCGGATGGAAGGATGGCGGCACGGCCGTTGAATACCCGGCAGCCTACATACAACGCCCCATAGCCCAGCATAACGATGGCATTGGCAGTGAGCAGCATCATGTAGCCCGGTGGCCCGGGGACGAGATTGGCCAAGCCGATGCCGGCAGCCACGAGGCAGAAGGCGCTTCCCCACCAGCCCAGCGCCCGGATCTTGCGGTTCAAGCTCCAGGTAAAAATCAGCAGGCCGCCGAGAACGACCGAGAGCAGGACGAACACGGCGCCGAGAGTCGAGGGATCGAGGGCCATCTTGGCAATAGTAAAATTCGGTCAATCGCGAGGCGGTACCTGCGATCTCCTAGGCTGGAAAGCTGACCTGATGCTTTCCCCGCGCCGGCCCAGGTCAAAAAGCCGCACAGTCCAAATCCGGACGCGGCCGACCTCCCAAGGTGGGCTGCGCCGCGAAGGCTCGTGAGCCAGTACTAGACCGGGAGGGCGACCGCAAGTTCATTGAAGCCGCCGGCAGCCGAGCCGGCGGCGGCTATTCCTGTCCCGTTCCTATCTCGCGGCTGTTCCGGCAATCGGCCGAGCATAGGCCGCGCGGACCTTCACCCCGGTGCCGAAGACACGGGATATCCCCTCGAGAAACACATCGAGCGCATTCGCGATGACCCGGTCCTTGTCCTCCAGAACCGGGGACTCGTAGATGTGTTTGCGGACCCCGTAGTAGAAAATGCCGCTGTGGAGCACCCATGCCAGCTCGAGTTCGGCGGGAGCGGGCTTGTCCTGTGGCGGCAGCCCGGCCTCGTGCCGATACTCTTCGACGATGCGTGCGAGGATCCGGTCCTGGATCATGCCCACGTACCAGCGGTTGATAGCGAACCCCTTCAGGCCCGAAAAGAGATAGATTCGCATCCACTCCCGGGTGAAGATCGTATCGGTGTAGTCCCGATAGAACTGCTCGAGCCGCACCCGGATCGGCCGCGAGCGGTCGCTCAGAAGGTCGTCCCACTCGGTCTTCCAGCGGTCCACATAGACCGTGCGGTAGACCTCCTTGATGAGTTCCTCCTTGCTGGGGAAGTAGCGATAGAGAAGGGGCTGCGTGACGCCGAGCTTGCGCGCCAGTTCCCGCGTACCGCCGTCGAACCCCTCCTCCGAGAAGAGTTCCGCCGCTTTGCGGATGAAGTCCCTCCTCCGCTCGTCGGGCGACAGCCGCCTCCGTCTGCGGCCTTCCGATATCGAGGGGGTTTCTGACGTCTCTTTCATGAGGACCTTCCGACGACGAGGAGATCCGCCTGCAGGCGGAATCTTGTCTGTTGGGTGCCTATATCGGCTTCTGCCGGGATGCCAAGCAGATACGGATCAAGTCGGCCCGGCGCACGGGACGCCGCAACAAGATCACGCACGAAGCTGTAGGACAGGGACGGGCATTTGTCATCCCAGCCGCCCGCTTTGACCTCGTTGCCCTTCCACGCTGCTGCATGGATGCGGAGGCAGCCATCCAGGCGAAGCCCGTCTGCGAACCCAAGTCGTGCCACCTGTTCGTCATCCCCTCCTGCGCCTCGAATTGCCCAGCTCCGTTTAGGTACACCCGAATGCGGGCTCGTTCCACCAAAAATATTATCGTACGATAATTATCTCTAGTTTTCACTTGATAAATGAAAGAGACGGGCAGATGATCAAGTATGATTGCTGGCGTGCCATCGGGCGCCAGCCTCGAGAAATGGGGCCGACAGGACATGTCCGACATGATGTCGCCAGCGCCCCCAACAAGAAAAACAATCATCAGAAACGGAGAGGAAACGCCATGTTCAAAGGACTGAAAGGCGCGTTGACGGCCCTTACCGCGGCAGCTGCCCTGCTGTTGCCGGTAGCCGCAAACGCACAGGACAAGTTTACCTTCATGTTTCCCGTGAAGAGTGTCCTGCAATACCACCCGTTCTACATTGCGCAGGAGCTCGGCTACTTCAAACAGGAGAACCTCGACGTCAAATTCGAGGTGGCGACCGGGTCGAGCGCTGCCCTGCGCCAGCTCATCGCCGGGAATGCGGACGCGGCCCTTCCGAGCCCCGGCGCCTTCCTGAACGCGGTTGCCCAAGGCAACGACCTGCGCTGGATCTTCTCCTACGAATACGCCAACATCTTCACCCTCGTGACGCCGGCGAACGGTCCCGTGAAAACTGTCGCCGACCTCAAAGGCAAGAGCGTGGGCGTGTCCGAGCTCTCGGGCGGCGAGGTCCCTCTCGTGCGCGCCGTCCTGCGTAAGGCAGGCCTCGGCGAAGGCGACGTGAAGATCCTTCCCGTGGGCGAAGGCTCTGCCCTGACCGTACAGGCTCTCCAGAGCGGCCAGGTGAGCGCCTATTCGTCGAGCCTGTTCGACGTAGCGGCCATCGAGGCTGCGGGCTATCAGATGCAGGTTATCCTGCCGCCGGACGCGCAGCTCTATCCGGCCAACGGGATCGCCACCACGGCCGAGGTGCTGAACAAGAAGCGCGATCAGCTCGTCCGCTTCACCCGCGCCGTCGCCAAGGGCATCGCATACGTGAAGGCCGATCCGGATCGCGCCCTGCAGATGGCCAAGAAGCTCGGGCCGGAGGAGTTCGAGAACGAGAAGTTCATTCAGTACGGCTGGAAGGCCATCCAGACCCTCACGACGCCGCCGCCTTCCCTCAAGGACCAGCCGCTCGGCGCGCACTACACCGAGGGCTTCAAGAACTATCACGACTTCCTGCGAGCCGGGAAGGAAGAGGAAGGCGCCCTGCCCCGCGACGTCGATCTCGCGAAGGTGCTCGACTCGTCGCTCCTGAAAGACATCAACAACTTCGACCGCAACGCCCTGAAGTAAGCGAGACTTTCAGCTGATGCCGAATCCCAAGCTCCAACTGGTGGAGGCTCCGGTCGCCGGAGCCTCCGATAGGGCTGTCATCCAGACCCACTCGATCTCCAAGATCTTCAGCCTTCCGGAAGGGCCGGTCACGGCGCTCCGGGACGTTAACATCACGGTCAACAAGGGCGACTTCGTCTCCTTCGTCGGTCCGAGCGGCTGCGGAAAGTCCACGCTGCTCAACATCATCGCCGGACTGCTTCCGCCGACCTCCGGCACGGCCGAGCTCTACGGCGAAACGATCACCTCCCCGTCGCGCAGGATGGGCTTCATGTTCCAGACCGCGGTGCTCCTGCCCTGGCGCACGGTCGAGGCCAACGTCCTCCTGCCCGCGGAGGTCTACGGCCTCAAGCCCGACAGCGTGCGCGACAAGGCCCGCTCCGTCATTGAGGCCGTGGGCTTGAAGGACTTCATCAAGGCGTATCCCAAGCAGCTCTCCGGCGGCATGCAGCAGCGCGTGGCGCTCGCCCGCGTGCTCACCTACGAGCCCGAGATCCTGCTCATGGACGAGCCCTTCGGCGCGCTCGACGAGTTCACCCGCGAGGCGATGAACCTGGAGTTGATGCGCATTACCCAGACGGCCGGCATCACCTGCATCTTCGTCACCCACAACATCACTGAGGCGGTGTTCCTGTCCGACAAGGTTGTGGTGATGACGCCGCGCCCCGGCAAGGTTTCGGGCGTCGTGGACGTGACCCTGCCGCGCCCTCGCGAGATCGATGCCATGAAGGACCCCGCCTTCGCCGATCTCATCTTCGAAGTGCGCAACCTCCTCGGTCGCCACATCTAGCTGTCAGCGGAGCTTTGCCATGAAACATCCTGACCAGTGGACCGACAGATCCACCCAGCGCCGCCAGGACTGGTATTTCCGCCTGGGCACCATCGGGATCGGCGTCGCCATCCTCGTCGTTTGGGAGCTTCTCCCCCGGCTGGGACTGATCAACCCGATCATCCTGCCTCCCTTCACGAAAGTTGCCGAGGCTCTCTACACGCTGATGCAGCAGCCCTTCTTCCCCGGCCATCTGGCGGTGACCTTCAACGAGATCATCATCGGCTTCGTGATCGGAACCCTGCTCGGCCTCGGCATCGGCGTCGCGCTCGCCGTATGGCCCGCCGCCAAGCGCCTGACTTATCCCTTCGTGATCGGGTTCCAGGCGATCCCGAAAATCGTCTTCGCACCCCTCTTCATCGCCTGGTTCGGCTTCGGCCAGACCTCGAAGATCGTCATGGCGGTGGTGATCGCCTTCTTCCCGGTGCTGATCAACACGATGGTCGGACTCGAATCCGTCCCGGCCGATGCACGCAAACTCATGCGCTCGCTGAAGGCCACGCCGATCCAGATCTTCTGGAAGGTATCGTTCCTGCACGCGCTGCCGATCATCTTCGCCGGCATCCAGGCCGCCTTCACCTTCGCGGTCATCGGCGCCATCGTGGGCGAGTTCGTCGGTGCGCAGGAAGGCCTCGGCTATCTGCTCAACCTGTACAACTTCCAGCTCCGCATCGACCGCGCCTTCGCGGTGATCGTCATCCTGGCGTCCATCGGCGCGGCCGGCTTCTTCATCCTCGAATGGCTGGACCGGAAGTTCATCTTCTGGCGCGAGGACCGGTCGCATTAGCGGCCGGCCCTGCCCTCTTTCCTTCTTGCCTGATCCACGGAGCATCCGAGTACCATGATCGACCGTAAGAACCGCTACGGCCGCACGGCCGCACGCATCCACACCGCGGACGGACGGGCGCGACGCCCCTCCTCGACCACCGTCGACATCCACGCCCATATCTTCGTCCCGCAGGCCGCAGCCCATGCGGGTCCCCATGTGGACTTGAGCCGCATCCCCCTGGCCCACTTCGCCAACGAGCAGACGCGGGAAATCAACAAGCTCCAGGACGCCGACCGGTCCAACGTCATGACGCAGATCGACAAGCGCCTGTTTGACCTCGACGCCATGGCGATCGACGTCCAGGTCGTCGCGCCGGCCCCGCCGCAGTGCTATTACTCAGTCGATCCGGAGATCGCCAAGGTCGGCCACCGTCTCGTCAACGAAGGCGTCGCCGAATACTGCTCCCGCCGGCCCGACCGCTTTATCGGCCTCGGCACTGTGACGCTGCAGGAGCCG
Organism: Microvirga sp.; assembly: GCA_035645535.1. Lineage (GTDB taxonomy): Bacteria > Pseudomonadota > Alphaproteobacteria > Rhizobiales > Beijerinckiaceae > Microvirga. The sequence goes on from DASQMJ010000055.1 coordinate 25,369, forward strand.
GAACTGGCCGTTCGCGAGTTGGAGCACGTGATGAAGGATCTCGGCCTCAAAGGCGTGCAGATCCTCACGAACGTGGACGGGCAGGAACTCTCCGACCCCAAGTTCCAGCCGTTCTACGCGAAGGCGGAAGAACTCGGCGCCTTCGTGATGATGCACCCGAACGGCTTCACCCACGGCGACCGCCTAACCGATTTCTACTTCAACAACGTCATCGGCAACCCGTTCGAGACTACGCTCGCCCTGCACAAGCTGATCTTCTCCGGAACGCTGGCGCGGTTCCCCGAACTGAAGCTGATGGCGGTCCATGGCGGCGGCTATCTGCCGGCCTATTCCGGACGCATCGACCACGCCTGGGGCGCGCGGCGGGACGCTCATGCCGACCTGCCCCTGCCGCCCACCACCTACCTGCGGCAGGTCTATCTCGATACGGTGGTGTTCACCTATCACCAACTCGCCTACCTGATCGAGCTGTTCGGCCCCGACCGTATCCTGATGGGCACCGACTACCCATACGATATGGCCGAATACGACCCGGTTGGGCACATCGCCGGCATCGAGGGCATGGACGAGACGACGCTCAGCCAGATCGCCGGCGGCAACGCCGCAAGGCTGCTCGGTCTCGACGTCTGAAGTCCATATTCCTCTCGACCGCGACCGTCGGGCGCCCTCGTGGCGCCCGATTTCGTGTTTTCCCTAAGGCCCATATTGCGGCCGGTTCGCCGCCAGGAGGATCGAGATGACCTCAGCCAGCTTCCGAGCATCCCAAGAGCGTTCGCGCGCAACCGCAGGGCGGATTGCAGGCACGGCCGGCCTCGCCTGCGCGGGATGGCTCCTGCTCTCGCCCGCTATGGCCCAGCCCGTCGAGGCACCGCAGGTCTGGCGGGATCCGGAGACGGGCTGCGCCTATTTCCTCGGCCGCCAGGGAGGCATCGCGCCGCGCTATCTGCGCGACGGCACGCCGGACTGCCCGGATGCCAGGGCGGGGTCGCGCCTGATGGACGACGCCGCACGCGGTCTCGCGGAGGGGCTCGACACCCTCAAGCGCGAGGTCGAGCGCCTGCGCCAGCGGTTCCAGAGCCCCAACCGCAACGAGCAGGAGCTCTGACGGCGCTCCGCGGGGCGAAGCGTCAGATGTGCAGCCCGTGCCCAAGGGCCTTCAGGGCCGCCTCCTGGAAGGCCTCTCCTTGTGTCGGATGCGCATGGATCGTGCCGGCGATATCCTCCAGCCGAGCACCCATTTCGAGCGCCAGGCCGAAGGCCGCGGACAGTTCCGACACTCCGTGTCCGACGGCCTGGATGCCCAGCACGAGGTGATTGTCCGGCCGCGCGACCACGCGCACGAAACCCTCCTCCCCGAGCTTGGTCATGGCGCGACCATTCGCCGTGAACGGGAAGAGCCCGACCTTGACCTCGCCCCTTGCCTTGCGCGCCTCCTCGGGCGAGAGGCCAACCGACACGATCTCCGGATCGGTGAAGCACACCGCCGGAATGGCCTGCTTGTCCCAGATCCGTTTGTGGCCTGCAACGATCTCGGCCACCATTTCGCCCTGCGCCATGGCACGATGCGCCAGCATCGGCTCGCCCGTCACGTCGCCGATGGCGTAGATGCCGCGCATGGAGGCCCTGCACTGGTCGTCGATTCGGATGAAGCGCCCGTCCATGTCGAGGACCAGCTCCTCGATGCCCCAGCCTTCGGTGACGGGCCTGCGGCCGATCGTGACGAGGATCTTGTCGGCGGGAAGCTGCGTCTCCCGGCCGTCGGCCGCCTCCACGAGCAGTGCACTGGCGCCCTTAGCGACGCCTCGGGCCTTCGCGCCGGTCAGCACCTCGATGCCGAGCGCCCGCAGACGTTTGGCGACGGGCGTGGTGAGTTCGGTATCGTATTGCGGCAGGATGCGATCCTGCGCCTCGACCACCGTCACCTTGGCGCCGAGCTTGGCGAAGGCGATTCCAAGCTCCAGGCCGATATAGCCGCCGCCCACCACCACGAGCCGCCCCGGCACCTCAGTCAGTGCGAGTGCCTCCGTCGAGGAGATCACCGGTCCGCCGAACGGCAGGTTCGGCAGCTCGACGGGTGCCGAGCCGGTTGCGATCACGATGGTCTCGGCGCGGATGACCTGAAGGCCGGTCTCCGTCTCCACCTCGACCGTCTTGCCGTCGCGGAATCTCGCCCATCCGGCGACGCCCTTCACCTTCGCGCGCTTCAGCAGGCCCGACACGCCGTTGGTGAGGCGGCCGACGATGCCGTCCTTCCAGGTCACGGTTCGGGCAAGGTCGAGCTGGGGCTTTGCCGCGGAAATGCCGAGAGGGTTCTTGCCTCCCGCCATGTGCACGACCTTCTCGTATTCCTCGGCCGCGTGGATCAGGGCTTTGGACGGGATGCAGCCGACATTGAGGCAGGTGCCGCCCGGCTTCTTCGCCTCCACGATCACCGTGTCGATCCCGAGCTGGCCCGCCCGAATCGCGCAGACATAGCCGCCGGGACCTGCCCCGACGACGAGCAGCTTGCAGAAAATGTCCTTCATCGCGTCAGCCCTCCACGAAGATCATCGCCGGTGTTTCGAGGAGCGTCTTGATGCGCTGGACGAAGACGGCGGCGTCCCAGCCGTCGATGACCCGGTGGTCGAAGCTCGAGGACAGGTTCATCATCTTTCGCGGTATGAAGCTCGACCCGTCCCAGACAGGCCGCACCATGATCTTGTTGACGCCCACGATGGCCACCTCCGGATAGTTGATGACCGGCGTGGTCGCGACGCCGCCCATGGCGCCGAGCGACGTGATTGTAATCGTCGAGCCGCTCAGGTCGTCGCGGGTCGCCGTGCCTGCCTTCGCGGCCTCCGCGAGGCGGTTCAGCTCGGCGCCGCAGCTCCACAGGTCGCGCGCCTCCACATGCTTCACCACCGGGACCACGAGCCCGGAGGCCGTCTGCGTCGCAATGCCGATATGGATGCCGCCATGCTGATGGATAACCCCCGCATCGTCGTCGTAAAGGGCGTTCAGATGCGGCTGCTCGGAAATCGCCTTCGCCATGGCCCGCATGAGGAACGGCAGCAGGGTGAGCTTGGGCCGGTCTGCCCGCTTGTTGGCGTTGAGCGCGGCCCGCAGGTCCTCAAGCGCCGTCACGTCGACCTCCTCCACATAAGTGATGTGCGGGATGCGCGACTTGGAGATGGCCATCTTCTCGGCGATCTTGCGGCGCAGGCCGATCACCTTGATGTGCTCGACAGACGTGTTCGGGCCCTGGACCGCCACCTGGGCGACCTGACGGCCGTGGGCGATGAAGGTGTCCAGATCCTCGTGGGTGATCCTTCCTCCGGGGCCGGAGCCGGGCACCTGGCGCAGGTCGATCCCCGCCTCCCGCGCCCTCAGGCGCACGGCCGGCGACGCGATGGGCCGCTCGCCCTCCGCGCGTGCGACGGGCGCGGCGGGCACTCGGGCCGGAATATTCGGCGCCGCTCCAGCCGGAGCGCGCGGCGGTTCGCGTCGTGCAGGTTTTTCTGCGACGGGCGGAGCAGCCCTCTCGGCGACGGCAGCAACCGCCGGCGCAGGCTGGGCCGGCTCCTCGGGAGCCTTCGCATCCGACGTGAAGCTCCCCTCGCCTTCCACCTTCAGGCGGATCAGGGGAGAACCGATGGGCACCACATCGCCGACCTGCGCCCCGAGCCAGAGAACCTCGCCCTCGACCGGAGAGGGAATCTCAACGGTCGCCTTGTCGGTCATGATTGCCGCGAGGACCGTGTCCTCTCGCACAAGGTCGCCGACCTTGACGTGCCACTCCACCAGCTCGGCCTCGGCGATGCCTTCGCCAACATCGGGCATCTTGATCACGTGCTCGCCCATGTCAGGCCTCCATCGCTTCGACGAGCGCGCGCCCCACCCGGGCCGGACCCGGGAAGTAGTCCCACTCCTGCGCGTGCGGATAGGGCGTGTCCCAGCCGGTCACCCGCGTGATGGGCGCCTCCAGGTGATAGAAGCAGGTCTCCTGCACGAGCGCCGCCAGTTCCGCGCCGAAGCCGGAGGTGAGCGTCGCCTCGTGAACGACGACGCAGCGCCCCGTCTTCCTGACGGAGGCGGCGATCGTGTCGAGGTCGAGGGGAAGCAGCGTCCTGAGGTCGATGACCTCGGCGTCGATGCCCGTCTCCTCCGCGGCGGCCTGCGCCACATAGACCATCGTGCCATAGGCCAGCACGGTCGTAGCCCTGCCCTCGCGCACGATGGCGGCCTTGCCGAGGGGCACGTTGAAATGGCCGGTCGGCACCTCGCCGAGATCGTGCCTCGACCATGGCGTGACCGGGCGGTCGTGGTGGCCGTCGAACGGCCCGTTGTAGAGCCGCTTCGGCTCCAGGAAGATCACCGGATCCGGATCCTCGATGGCCGAGATCAGCAGGCCCTTGGCGTCGTAGGGATTCGACGGCACCACCGTCTTCAGTCCTGATACGTGGGTGAACAGGGCCTCTGGGCTCTGGCTGTGGGTCTGGCCGCCGAAGATGCCGCCGCCGGTCGGCATCCTGATCACCAGAGGACAGGTGAACTCTCCGTTCGAACGGTAGCGCAGCCGCGCCGCCTCGGACACGATCTGGTCGTAGGCCGGATACATGTAGTCGGCGAACTGGATCTCGACACAGGGGCGCAGGCCGTAGGTCGCCATGCCGATGGCGGTGCCGACGATCCCCGATTCGCTGATCGGCGCGTCGAAGCAGCGCGTCTTGCCGTATTTCTGCTGGAGGCCTGCGGTGCAGCGGAAGACGCCGCCGAAATAGCCCACGTCCTCCCCGAAGACCACGACCTTCTCGTCGAGCCCCATCATCACATCCATCGCGTCGCGGATGGCCTCGATCATCGTCATGCGCGCCATTGCTCAGACTCCCGCCTGCTGGCGCTGCCGGCGCAGATGTGGCGGCATCTCGGCATAAACGCCCTCGAACATGTCGCGAGTGGACGGCTTGCCGCCGGAATGCAGCGTGCCGTAGCTTTCCGCCTCCTTCTGGGCGGCGATGACTGTGTCGAGGATCTCGGCTTCAGCCTGCTTGTGGCGCTCCTCCGACCAGACGCCGCGCGCGATGAGGTGGTTTTTCAGGCGGATGACCGGATCGCCGAGGGGCCACGCATCCGATTCCGCTTTCGGCCGGTACGCTGAGGGATCGTCGGAGGTCGAGTGCGCCCCCATGCGATACGTGACGTATTCGACGAGCGTCGGCCCGAGGTTACGGCGTGCCCGCTCGACGGCCCATTTCGCAACGGCGTAGACGGCAAGGTAATCGTTGCCGTCGACGCGCAGCGACGGGAGGCCGAAGCCGAGGCCGCGCGCCGCGAAGGTGCCCGACCCGCCGCGCGCGATGCCCTGGAAGGTCGAGATCGCCCACTGATTGTTGACGATGTTGAGAATCACTGGCGGTTTGTAGGTGGAGGCGAAGACGAGGGCGGCGTGAAAATCCGACTCCGCCGTCGAGCCGTCGCCGATCCAAGCGGCGGCGATCTTCGTATCATTGCTGATCGCCGACGCCATGGCCCAGCCGACTGCCTGGACGTACTGGGTGGCGAGATTGCCGGAAATCGTGAAGAAGCCGTGCTCCTTCGACGAATACATGACCGGCAGCTGGCGCCCTTTAAGGGGATCGCGCGAGTTCGAGTAGACCTGGCACATCATGTCGACCATCGAATAGCCGCCGGCGATGAGAAGGCCGGCCTGCCGGTAGGTCGGAAAGTTCATGTCGCCCGGGGACAGCGCCTTACGGAAGGCGCAGCTGATGGCCTCCTCTCCCAGATGCTGCATGTAGAACGACGTCTTGCCCTGTCTCTGGGCGATCAGCATCCGGGCGTCGAAGGTGCGCAGCGTCATCATATGGCGCATGCCCTCGATGAGCTCATCGTCGGTCAGAAGGCCCGCCCAGGGCCCGACAGCCTCTCCGGCGCGGTTGAGGACCCGGATGATCGAGAAGGCGAGATCGCGAATGTCCTCCGGATTTGCATCCACAGGCGGGCGCGGCACAGCCCCCGCCTTCGGGATCTTCACGTTCGAGAAATCAGGGGTTCCTCCCGGTCTGACGGCGGGCTCCGGTACATGAAGGGACAACGGTCCGGGTTCAGGCATGGTCATGCATTCCTCCCGACGGGACATCTAGAAGCGAAACGCGGGCCGGCCATAGGCCGATAGGCAAAGGTCATGGGAGTGACGGCTCCAAGGCCGGCCGGCGGCCGGCGCGATGCGCCGCCTCGAGCGAGCATTTTTCCAGGTGCGCGGCCTTGTTGATGACCTGAAGGTTCGGGGCACCCCAGAATGCGAGCAGTTCCGGCCAGGGCCTCTCGCGATGCTCCGACCAGACTTGGAACAATGGAACCCGGTGATCCACTTCGGCCGTCCGGAGCAGCCGTCGCCCGCTTACCGAACATTTCCGATTCTGGCGCATTTTCAGGGACCTCAGGTGATCGGTCGGTGAGGTCCAGAGCTGCCACGCGACGACGCAGGCGGCATGCCAAGTGGCGTTCCGATTCGGCCTGCCGTCGCCCCAGAGATCCCGGTGCCAGCCGAGCCGGTAGACCGGCTGGCCGCACACGCAGCAGTGCCCATCGCCGCGCGAGAAGGCGGCTTCGCGATACGGCGCGGGCGGCATCCGAAAGGACAAGGGCAGACCGGACACCTTTTCCTGGCCGAGGCGCCAGACCCAGCCCTCGGGCGCCCCGCTCCTTGCGGCGAGCGCCCGGGCGAGCCTGTCGGCCCGCAGCGGGTGATGGCGCCAGTACGATTCGACCGCGCGGCGCTGGGTCGGCGGCACGAACGGCTGCCGCAGGGCGTGGTTCAGGACACAGGCAGGAAACAGGGCGGAGAGGCGGCTCCCGAGGCGGAGCAAGGCCTTCTGGTTTCTCTCCTCTCGCCAGGTGGACATCTCAAGAGCAACCGTCTTTATTGTCCCGGATGCACGTTTCAGCGCCCCGGTTCGAATTGAACGGCGCAGCAATAGCATCGAGTTATGGGCATAAGGTAAACGGAAGATCCCGATGCGACGACACATCATCGCCCTTGCCCTGACGAGCCTTGCCCTCTCCGGTACGGCAGCGGCCGGTCCGCGCGAAACGGCGGCCGGGTGCCCGCCCGGATTCGCGGCGCTCCAGAACTCGAACACCTGCGTACGCATCAGCGGCCGGGTGCGGGCGGACGCGCTCGTGGGCTCGGCCCGCACTCGCTCGTCGGATGCCATCGAGACGCAGGCGAGCGGACGCGTTCAGCTCGATGTGAGGACCCGGACCGAATACGGCCCCCTGCGTGCCGTTATCCGGGCCGAGGGCGTGCGGCGTTCGCACGAGCCGTGACCTGTAACGGGACGGCAGCCGGAGCCGGGCCGCTCGGCCCTTGAAAGGGTTCCAGGATCTGCCAAGATTTCTGGCCTTTCTTGAGGAATCCACCCTCGCTGCGACGGGACCGCCCATGATGAAATCGCTGCCCCCCTTGCGAACCGGCCGGCCCCGCGTGGAACACGGCCATGTTCGTCCCTTTGAGGACGTCGAGATCCCCTTCGGTCTCGTGGAAGGCGCGGAGCCCGGCCCGTACCTGCTCGTTACTGCAGGGGTGCACGGTTCCGAGTATTGCTCCATCGAGGCGGCCGTGCGGCTCATGCGGATGGAGCCGGAGCGGATCAAGGGAACGCTCCTGGTCCTGCCGATCCTCAACGTGCGGGGCTTCCGCAGGCGCAGCATCTACGTGATGCCGGAGGACGGTAAGAACCTGAACCGCATGTTCCCAGGCAAACCGGACGGAACGACGAGCGAGCGACTTGCGCATTGGCTCGTGACCGAGGTCTATCCGCAGGCCGACGCCTATCTCGACCTCCACGGCGGCGACCTTGACGAGAGCCTCGCGCCCTTCACGCTGTTTCCGAGGGACTGCGCGAAGTCCAAGGAACTCGCGACGGTCTTTGGACTGCCCATCGCGGTGGCCGCCGGCGGCGAGGGCTACACCATCGACGCTGCCTACAAAGTGGGCGTGCCGAGCGTGCTTCCCGAGGTGAGCGGCAACGGCCTATGGGGCGAGGAGACGGTAGGCCAGATGACGGCCGGCATCGAGCGCGTCATGCACCATCTCGGAATGATCGCGGGGCCGGTGCAGCCGGCCTCGCAGGTGGCGCCCGAGTTCGTCACCATGTGGGTGCCGACCGCCCCCTGCGATGGAATGTGGTACCCGGCCAAGGACCTCACTGAGGTGGTCTGCGAGGGCGACGACTTGGGCGAGATCAGGGACGTGTTCGGAACCGTGCTCGCCACCGTGCGGTCGGAGAAGGAAGGCTTCGTCCTGTACCGCCTCACCAGCCTCGCCGTGAACAGGGGCGAGGCCCTGCTCGGGGTCGGCTCGCCCCTGGCGGAGTAAGCGGCCGGAGCCCGAAATCCGCCTGCGGCAAGGCTTTTGGAACGAAGGTCTCCACGCGGCATTTCTTCCGTATAGGTTGTACGGAGACTGCCATGGGTCGGTATCATCGGCACGGGGTCGAGAGTTCGGCGACGATCGCCGGACACCCGCTCCATCACATGCTCGTCGTCTTCCCCATCGCCTTCCTGATCGGAGCCTTTGCGACGGACATCGCCTTCCGCAGCACGGCGGACACGTTCTGGGCGCGGGCCTCGTACTGGCTCCTGCTGTCCGGCATCGTCACGGCGCTGATCGCGGCCATCCCAGGGCTCGTGGACTTCATGTCCATCGACCGGGTGCGGAACATCTGGGTGTCCTGGGCGCATATGATCGGAAACCTGGCCGTTGTCGGGCTGGCAGCCATCAATCTCTGGCTGCGCTGGGACGATCCCGCCGCCGGCGCGCAGGGCTGGGGGTTGACGCTCTCAGGCCTGACGACCGCCCTGCTGTTCTTCAGCGGCTGGCTCGGCGGCGAGCTCGCCTACCGTTACCGGATCGGCTCCATCGACGACCAGAGCCCGGAGGTCGAGCAGTTCCACGTGGAGGTCGACCGGCGCGAGACCAGCGCGACCGAAACCACGGGCCAATCTACGGTCCGCCGCCTCTGAGGCAGGTCGTCAGTCGCAATCCCCCGGGGCCTCCCTGCGGCCTCCCTCGCGCTTGAGGTGGGACAGCGGCAGGGCGGCGTCCGACTTCACGCGGCTGAGCGCGAAGTTGGATCGGATGTCGCCGACCATCGGCAGGGTGAGGAGCTTCTCCGTCAACAGCCGTTCGTAAGCCTTGAGATTCGTCACCACGACCTCGGCGATGAAATCCGCCGTGCCGGAAATCATGTGGCAGGCCACCACCTCCGGCAGGGCGGCAAGCGCCTCCTGCAAGGCCTTGGCGTTGTCGCGGGAATGCTTCTCCACCTTGATCTCGACAAAAACCGTCAGCCCGAGGCCGACCGAATCCCGATCGAGCACCGCCCGATAGCTGCGGATGAAACCGTCGCGTTCCAGCCGCCGGACCCGGCGCAGGCACGGGGATGGCGACAGGCCGACCAGGTCCGCCAGTTCGTTGTTGGTCAGGCGCCCGTCCGCCTGGAGAGCGCCCAGGATCTTCAGGTCGATGGCATCGAGGTCGATGTGGGGCATCCCGTCACCAGAAAGCGTAATCTGCGCAACTTTCTGCCAAAAGTACAGCATATGACGGCTTATCTTCGCAAGGACATGCCGGGACTTGGTAGCGCATACTCCAGACGGTTCATCGGAGAGTCCTGCCATGTCCCATTCCGCTCATGCCATGCCGAACATGGTCCGCCGCGACCGTGGCGTTCTCCTGGGGTGGCTCGCGGCGCTCGCCACAGTGACCATCTGGGCCGTCTGGATGGTCGCCACCCGCCACGCCGTGACCCACGACCTGCCGCCTGCAGCCGTCGGCCTACTACGCTTCGCCGTGCCGGCCCTGATGCTCGCCCCCTTCGTCTGGCGCACGGGCCTCTTCCCAAAGGGCCTGCACCCACTCGCGGGCTTATGCCTCCTCGGCTCCGGCGCTCCCTTCTTCATCGTCGTAGCCTTCGGCATGCAGTTCGCACCCGCGGCCGAGATCGGCCCGCTCCTGCCGGGCACCATGCCGCTATTCGTTGCCCTGATCGGCTGGCTCGTCTTCGGTGAGCGCCTGGGGCGCATCCGTCTCGTGGGCTTCGGACTGATCCTCATCGGCGTCGGCGTCATCGGCGGACGGGGCCTTCTCGAGCCTGCGGAGGGCGCTTGGCGCGGGCACCTTCTGCTCCTCTCGGGAGCTTGCATGTGGGGTGTCTACACCCATGGCTATCGCCGCAGCGGATTGTCCGCCTTCCAGGCCGCAGCCCTCGTCGGGATCTGGTCGGTGGTGCTGCTCCTGCCGCTCGGCGGCCCGGCGCTTGTCGTTGCGCTCACCGGTGGACTCGCCGGTGCGGTGGTTCTGCAGGCCTTCCTGCAAGGCTTCGTGTCCGGCGTGCTCGGCATCGTCCTCTACGGCTTCGCCATCGACCGGCTCGGCGCTTCCCGGGCGGCGGCGCTCTCGCCCCTCGGCCCCGTGCTGGCGGCCGCAATCGCCGTCCCCGTGTTAGGCGAAATTCCCGGCGCGGCGGCGGTCGCGGGTCTTGCCGCCGTGACGCTGGGAGTCGTGCTGGCAAGCGGCGTCTTGAGCCGGCACAGGGGCTGAGAGCCGGAACATTCGCTACTCCGCGCCGTTGGCCCGCAGAGTCGGAAGGAGCATCCGCCCCGACGGCCCCGCCAATCCCCAGCACAGGAGGCTTTCATGCATGCTCACGAGATGATCAGCACGCATCCGCATGTGAAGGGCAGCACCAACGACGTGCTGATCCGCTGCATCGAGGAATGCTTCGACTGCGCGCAGATCTGCACCTCCTGTGCCGATGCCTGCCTCGGCGAGGAGATGGTTCAGCAGCTGACGCAATGCATCCGCCTCAACATGGATTGCGCGGACATATGCAGTGCGACCGGCATGGTGGCTACCCGGCGCACCGGCTCCAACGAGGAGGTCATCCGCAGCATGCTGGACGCCTGCATGACCGCCTGCCGCCTCTGCGGGGAGGAATGCGAGCGCCATGCGGGAATGCACGAGCATTGCCGCATCTGCGCCGAGGCGTGCCGCCGATGTGAGCAGGCGTGCCAGCAGGCCTTGGACAGCATAGGCGCGCGGCACTGACCCGAGGGGAGCCGGCGCGTCCGGCATTTGATCTCTGCACTACCTGAACGCTCCGGCAGTCCGCGTCGGCGCTTGCTCGCGCTGCATCCACAGCAGGGCGAGGCCGATGAGTGGGATGAAGATGTCGGTGTAGAAGATCACCCCGGCATTGCCGGGCGCATAGTTGTGCGCCTCGACCATCTGCACCGCATGCCCGACGGCCGCGCCCCACAGAAAACATGCCGGCCCGACGATGGCCGCGAGCCTCGTGCCGAATCCGCCCTTGAAGGCGAGGAATCCGACCACCGAAAAGCCGAGGCTCGCGAAGCCGACCTCCTTCTGGAACGGACTGGTCTGCCAGCCGATGAAGGAGGCCGCCACCTCCGAGAAGAAGACGTGCATGATGAAGTTGTAGAGGAAGCTGACGCCGAGAGAGAAGAAGAGAAACCATGACAGCAGCGCCTCAACCGCCACGGAACGGCGCCAGGGGCGCGGACGGCGCAGGAGCGAGATCAAGGCGGCGATGAGACCGATAACGAAGAGCGTCAGCGTGAAGTTGCTGAACAGAAACGTGATGACCTGCTGCATGCCCGTCCCCCGGCGGAAAAGCTTCCCGCCGCGACTGTGACGCCACGCGCCGCCCAGCGCAACCGCGCAAGCCCCCGGCAGCGAAGTTATCCGCGCACAAGAAAGGGGCCGGAAAGCCGGCCCCTCTCCTCTCGGGGTCACGCTTTTACTGAGCGTTGCTCTCGCTCGCAGAGCCTGAACCGCTGCCGCCCTGCTGCTGCATGCGCAGGTTGGTCGAGCCGCCGGTGCTGCCGGACGAGCTGCCATTCGTGTCGATCCGGCTGCGGGTGTTGACGGTGCCGGTCGTTTCCGGACCGGACGAGCGCTGGCGGGTGGTCACGTTCACGTCGTTCGAGCGCACGTTGGTGCGGCGCTGCTCGACGGAGACGCCGACGCTGGGCGACTCCTCGCGGGTCTGGCGGACGCTGGTGCGGCGAGTCACCGAGACGCTCGGCTCGTTGACCTCCTCGTAGCGACGCACCGTGCTGCGGCGGCGGATCTCCACCGGCTCCTCCACCACCTGATAGCGACGCTTCTTCGTCACCACCTTGGTGGCGGGCTCCTTCTTGACTGACACCTTCTTGGTGGCCTTGGCGACGGGCTTCTTCTTGACGACCGTGCGGCGAACCTCGGTCTCGGGCTCCTCGTAGGTCGTCACCGACCGGCGACGGGTGACCGACACGCTCGGCTCCTCGACCTCGCGCACCGTGCGGGTGCTGCGGACCGAGATGTCGTTGCGCTCGCGGGCTTCGATGCCGACGCGGGCCCCACCCTCGACGCGGGTGCGGACGTTGACTTCGTTGCCGGATGACCGGTCCCGGGTCGCGCCCGTGGCCTGGGTGTCGCTGCCCGCCTGGGTGCGAAGGGCCGGTTTCGTGTCGGAGGAGGTCTCCGAACCAGTGCTTGTCGACGGTGTCTGGGCAAAGGCTGCCGTGCTCAACAGCAGAGCAGCAGCGCCAAGAACGACTTTCTTCATGGCTTCATCTCCACGAGATCAAATTGTGGAGATCAAACGCCCTGTATTGTCCCTCGTTCCATATGTTGCGCGACGAGATCTTAGAAATCAGACACGGATACATTCCTGAACATTCGTTCATCTGAGCCGCCTCCCACTTCACCATCACAATGCTTTGTGCATTCGCGAGGCTATTCCGTGGCTTCTTGGGCAGCGGGAATCCGTACCGGCGGGGCTTTCGCGAGCCATTCACCCCGCGCACACGCTTTAACGAGTCCTTAATGTGTCATGCTACTAAAGCATAACAGGTTTACATTATTACCGCTCCTCTTCGGCGGCGCGTGCACCTATATGCTGCATTGCACACGCAAGAACAAAGGTCGCCGGTCACCTGGGCCGGCTAACTGCTAGGAGCTTCCCATGTTCGTGTCTTACATCCTATCTAAATTCCGCGCTTATCTGCGTTATCGCGAAACCGTCCGTGAGCTTTCGCAGCTCTCCGACCGCGAGCTCGACGATCTGGGCATCTCCCGGTTCCAGATCGAGAACATCGCGCGCAAGCACGCTGTCGCCTAATTCTTTGTTGCAGCGCAACAACTGCTTCGCCCGCCTCTTAGGCGGGCGTTTGCTTTTGAACCTAATGCTAGGCCCGTCCTGGAACTAGGATGAGACACGTTATCATATATCGCCCAGTCGCTATGTCTTATTAGGTTGAACCGCCCGCAATGATGCGAGCTGAACAACGACAGAGACGGCCAGGGCATTCAAGAAGATCAGTACTAAGGGATACGCTCCGTACGGCATGAAGTTCGACGGCGAAGGTTTCTATTTCAAGGCTACCGGGGCCGACGACGTCATCTCCGGAAGCCGCGGAGACGATCACCTCTCCGGCGGCGGCGGCAACGACATCCTCAACGGCGGCGCTGGCAATGATCTCGTCAATGGCGGAGCGGGTAACGATATGCTGCGGGGTGGCGCTGGAGTGGACACATTCGTGTTCAGCGCCGATCTCGATAAGGCCGGCATCGATCATGTCGCCGACTTCAACAGCAAGATTGGCGAGAAAATCATTCTCAATGCCTATGTTTTCGAGGCTGCCGAGGCCGCACAGCGAGTCTCCCCGACAGATCCGGACGCCAAGGGGACTGGCACGCTTGCGGCATCGAACTTCGTGCTCGGCAAGAGCGCCAAGGATGCGGACGATCACATCGTGTACGATCAGGCTACCGGCGCCCTCTATTACGATGCCGACGGCAATGGCACAGGCGCGGCGATCCAGTTCGCCCGGTTCAAGGCCGGCACGGTCCTGACCGCGGACTGCTTCCTCGTCATCTAAGTCGCAGCCCCTCTCCTGGCAAATCGGGAGAGGGTGTCAATCGTGACCAGACGTCATAGGCTGCAGATTCAATGGAACAACTAGTCTCCGCGCGCCCCGCGGGTCGAGGGCTTTGATGGCCACAAATGTGGTTGATTGCCGGAGGCGCGCTCGCTACTTCACAGCTATGAGCAATCTCGATCCCATTCATGTCGTCGGCGGCGGCCTCGCCGGCTCCGAGGCCGCCTGGCAGATCGCCCAGGCGGGCGTGCCGGTGGTCCTGCACGAGATGCGTCCCGTGCGCGGCACGGATGCCCACAAGACCCATGGGCTGGCCGAGCTCGTCTGCTCCAACTCCTTCCGCTCCGACGATGCCGAGACCAATGCGGTCGGCCTGCTCCACCAGGAGATGCGGGCGCTCGGCTCCCTCATCATGGCCAAGGGCGACGCCCACCAGGTGCCTGCCGGCGGCGCGCTCGCGGTGGACCGGGATGGCTTTTCCCAGGCGGTCACCGCGGCCCTCGAAGCCCATCCGCTCGTCACCATCGAGCGCGGCGAGGTGGCGGGGCTCCCGCCGGAAGACTGGTCTTCGGTGATCGTCGCCACCGGTCCCCTCACCTCTCCGGCCCTTGCCGAGGCCATCCTGAACCTGACCGGCGAGACGTCGCTGGCCTTCTTCGATGCCATCGCGCCCATCGTGTATCGTGATTCGATCGACATGGACGTGGCCTGGTTCCAGTCCCGGTACGACAAGATTGGCCCCGGCGGCACCGGCAAGGACTATATCAACTGCCCGATGACCAAGGAGCAGTACGACGCCTTCGTGGACGCGCTTCTTGCCGGTGACAAGACGGAATTCAAGGAGTGGGAGGCCAACACTCCCTATTTTGACGGGTGCCTGCCGATCGAGGTCATGGCCGAGCGCGGCCGCGAGACCCTGCGCCACGGGCCGATGAAGCCCGTCGGCCTCACCGATCCGCGCAACCCTGACCGGAAGCCCTATGCGGTGGTGCAGCTGCGCCAGGACAATGCGCTGGGCACCCTGTTCAACATGGTCGGCTTCCAGACCAAGCTGAAATACGGCGAGCAGGCCAAGGTCTTCCGCATGATCCCTGGGCTGGAGAACGCCGAGTTCGCCCGCCTCGGCGGCATCCACCGCAACACCTATCTCAACTCGCCGAAGCTCTTGGACCCCACCTTGCGCCTGAAGGCGATGCCGCGTCTGCGCTTCGCGGGCCAGATTACGGGCTGCGAGGGTTATGTGGAAAGCGCGGCCGTCGGCCTCATGACCGGCCGCTTTGCCGCGGCCGAACGGCTCGGCCGGCCGATCCAGCCGCTGCCTGCCACGACGGCACTCGGCGCCCTGATCAACCACATCACGGGCGGGCATATCGAGACCATCGACGAGGGGCCGCGCTCCTTTCAGCCGATGAACGTCAATTTCGGCCTCTTCCCGCCGCTGGACACGGCTCCGAAATCCGAGGACGGCAAGCGCCTGCGCGGGCCGGCCAAGGCGCTCGCCAAGAAGAAGGCGCTGACAGACCGCGCCCGTGCGGACTTGGCGGCGTGGCTTGCCGGCAGCACGATGCCGGCAGCGGCCGAGTGACGGTGGCCGAAGGAAAGCTCCTCAGGAAGGGATGTGAAGTGATCCGGTTCACGTCAATGACGGCCATGGCCGTGCTCGTTCTGGCCCTGCCGGCCCAGGCCAAGGATGCTCCCAAGCCGCGGCAGGAGCTGAAATGCTCATCCAGCGACACGCCGGAGGAGGAGGCCGAAAAGGAAATCCGCTACGTCGTCGACGGCAAGGAGCACATCGAATACTGCGTCATGGGCAAGAAGCAGATCATCATCGACAGCGGAGACAACGGCTGACGCGCTCCGCCCTGGCGAAGGTTGCGCTCTAGAACGGACCCCGCCACAGGGCCCAGATCCTGCGCCACTGGGGCAGCTCGATCTGCGTGTGGAAAGGGTCGTAGTCCCGCCGTTCCATCGCCCTGAGGTAGGGCTCCACCAAGGCGAGCGGCCGGAAGGCCGGCTCGGCTTCGGGCGGGATCGTCGGGCGCAGGGTACGGACCTGGTCGAGATGGCGCCTGGCGACCGCGCGCATGTCCGCGAGGGCGCTGTTCAGGCCGGGACCGCCGCGCCCCGAAACGATGTCGTCCCGCACCACCCCGTGCCCGGCGAGAATGTCCTCCGGGATGAAGAGCTGCCCGCGTCGGGCGTGCCACGGGAAGGCCCGGAGCAAACCCGTGATCGCATAGGCGACCCCCGCATGGCCCGCCGCATCGGCCGTCCCAGGATCCTTGCCGCCGGACAGCACGATGCTCGCAAGCTGGATCAGGCTCGACGAGGTCTCGCCGCCATAGCCCTCAAGATCGTTCAGGCTCGGCATCGGATCGTCGTAGAGGTCGAAGATCCGAGCATCGATCAAGGTGACGAGGGCGTGCCGGGGCAGCCGGAACTTGACGATGGTGTCGTCCAGCGCCGCCGCCACCGGGTTGGCGCGCACGTCGCCTCGGGATTCGCCCTGAAGAGCATCGCGCCACCATTGCAGGCGGATCTCCCCCAGCAGCGCCTCCCGCACGGAATCGCGCACGCGGGCGATTTCGAAGTTGAACGCGTAGAGCGCGTGGAGATGCGGACGCTTGTCGGCGGGCGCGAAGAGGCTTGCCCAGTATCGGTCGGGGTCGCCCTCGCGGACAAGGGATTCGCAATGGGAGAAGGCGAAATCCGAAGCGTTGTCCGCCATGTCAGGGCACTGCGATCAGGGCGGCGCCGACCCGGCGGTTCTCGGCGAGCAGGATGTTGTAGGTCCGGGCGGCGGCGCCCGTCTGCATCACGTCGAGGCGGATCCGTGCCTCCCGGAAGCGCAGGCGGATCCGCTCCGGAATGACCGCGATGTCCACGCCCGTGCCGAGGAGGAGGAGCTCCAGCTCGTCGCCTTCGGCAAAGACCGGATCGAGGGTGCTGCCGGTCACGTCCGCCGGCGACGCCACCGGCCAGGCCCTGATACCCGACGGCAAGACGAGGATCGAGCCGCGATGGGACATGTCCGCAAACCGGAAGCCGCCATTGCCGTAGGCGTCGATGGGAAAACGCCCGGGCACGAACCCGTCGTAGATGCGGCCTCCAGCCATGGCCTTACTCCGCCGCCGCGACCTTCCCCTCCGGCACTCGGGCCGTCTCGGAGCTGCGCAGCCCGATATAGATCAGCATCGGCGAGGAGATGCAGATCGCCGAATAGGTACAGATCAGAACGCCGTAGAGCATGACCTGGGCGAAACCCTCGATGGCGCGGCCGCCGAACAGCACCAGGGCCAGCAGCGACAGGGCCGTGGTGGCCGCCGTCATGATCGTGCGCGACATGGTGTGGTTGATCGAGAGGTTCAGAAGCTCCTCGGTCGGCATCGTCTTGTAGCGGCGCATCAGCTCGCGGGTGCGGTCGAACACCACGACGGTCTCGTTCAACGAGTAGCCGACGATGGTGAGGATCGCGGCGATCGAGGTCATGTTGAACTCGTGCCGCGTGATCACGAAGAAGCCGATGGTCAGCACGATGTCGTGCATCGTGCCGATGATGGAGGCCACCGCCAGCTCCCGCTCAAAGCGGAACCAGAGGTAGAGCAGAACCGCCAGGACCGACAGCACGATGCCGATGGTGCCGGACTGGACGAGTTCGTTCGAGACGCGCGGCCCCACGGTCTCGACCCGCTGGAAGTCGAACGCGGCGCTGAAGGTGTCACGGGCCTTCTGTACCACGGCGCTCTGGGCAGCCTCGCCGCCCTCCTGGATCGGGAAGCGGAGGGACACGCCGCCCTGATTGCCGAATTCCTGCACCTCGACCTCCCCGAAGCCGAAGCTCTCGGCCGTCCGGCGCACCTCGCCCACGTCTACTTGGCCAGACTTCGCCTGCAGCTCCATGAGCGTGCCGCCCTTGAAGTCGATGCCGAAGTTGAGACCGACGGTCGCCAGCATGACCACCGTCATGATGGAGATGATGGCGGACAGCGGGAACGAGTAGCGCCGGAAGCGCATGAACTGGAATTGGGAGTTCTCGGGCCAGAGACGAATGAGGCGCACGACAACAACTCCTTAGAACGGAAGAGCTTTGGGACGCATCCAGTGGTACCAGAGCGCGATCATCATGCGCGTCAGGGTGACGGCGGTCAGAACCGTCGTCAGGATGCCGAGAAGGAACACGACCGCGAAACCCCGCACCGGGCCCGACCCGAGGAAGAACAGGATGATGGCCGCGATGGCCATGGTGCTGTTGGAGTCCACGATGGTCGCGAAGGCGCGCTCGAAGCCGGCCTGGATGCCCGACACGATCGACCGTCCCGCCTTCACCTCCTCGCGGATGCGCTCGTAGATCAGCACGTTCGAGTCCACCGCCGTGCCGATGGTGAGCACGATGCCTGCGATGCCGGGTAGGGTCAGCGTCGCCTCGAGGACGGACATGAGGCCGAAGATCAGGCCCACGTGAACCACGAGGGCGATGTTCGCGAACAGGCCGAACAGGCCATAAGTCGCGAACATGAAGAGCACCACGAAGATGGTGGCCACATAGGTGGCCATCTTGCCGGCCTCGATGGAGTCCTGACCAAGGCCCGGCCCGACGGTGCGCTCCTCCACGATGGTCAGCTTGGCCGGCAGGGCGCCCGCGCGCAGCAGCACCGCGAGGTCGTTGGCCTGCTGGACCGTGAAGTTGCCGGAGATCTGCCCCGAGCCGCCCGTGATAGCGGACTGGATCGTGGGCGCGGAGATCACCTCGTTGTCCAGCACGATGGCGAGGGGCCGTCCGATGTTCTCCGTGGTCGCCTGGCCGAAGCGCTGCGCGCCGCGGAGGTTGAACCGGAAGTTGACGATGGGCTCGTTGGTGCGGCTGTCGAAGGCCGGTTGCGCGTCCACGAGGTCGCCGCCTTCCACGATGATCCGGCGTTCCACCGGCACCTGCTGGCCGCCCTCGCGCATGGGAAGCATGTCGACGTCCGGCGAGCCCGGCTGCCCGAGCAGGCGGAATTCGAGCTTGGCGGTGCGGCCGAGGATCTCTTTCAGGCGCTGCGGGTCCTGCAGACCCGGCACCTGGACGAGGATGCGGTCCACGCCCTGTCGCTGGATGTTGGGTTCGGTCGTGCCGAGCGCGTCCACGCGCCGGCGCAGGACCTCGATGGCCTGGTCGACGGCGCGGCGGACCCTCTCGTTCACGCCGGCCTCCGTGAAGGTCACGGTGATCAGGCCGTCGGGAGTCGACGAGACTTCGAGGTCGTTGTTTCCGGTCTGCCCGAGAATGGCATTGCCGATGGGCTGCGACAGCTCGCGCAGCCTGGGGAGGATCTTCTCGCGATCCGCTGGATCGGGCACGCGGATCTGGGCCCCGCGCGGAGTGACCTGGATGCCCCCCTGCGGGGCCACCCGGGTCTCGCGCAGGATGCGGCGGATGTCGTCGCGCAGCTGGGTGGTCTGCGTGCGCAGGAGGTCGGGGACGTCGACCTCGAGCAGCACGTGGGAGCCGCCCTGGAGATCGAGGCCGAGGACGATGGCGCGGGACGGGACGAGCCAGGACGGCACCCAGTCCGGGATCGCGTGTTGAAACGCCTCCCGCTGCTCGCGGCTCATCATGCTCGGGACGGCGAGAAGCAGCCCGATGACGATGACCGCCAAGGTGGCGATGATCTTGGACCTCGAGAAGCGCAGCATCGTCAACTCAACCTTTCTGTCGGGCGCTCTGGGCGGCTCAGGCCTTGACCGGCTCGCTCTTGGAGCGGACGTCGGAGATCATGGCCCGGGCCACCTTCACCTTGACGCCTTCGGCGATCTCGACCTCGATGTCGGCCGAGTCCTCGGTCACTTTCGTCACCTTGCCGATGATGCCGCCGGACGTGACGACCGTGTCGCCGCGGCGGACGTTCTTGATCATCTCCTGATGAGCCTTCACCCGCTTCTGCTGAGGCCGGATGATGAGGAACCACATGATGACGAATATGAGGATGAACGGAACGAATTGAAGGATCATTTCCGTTCCGCCCCCGGCGGGGGCCCCTTGCGCGAAGGCGGGAGTGATGAACAAGCGGCTCTCCATGGATAAAGGCGCGAGGCAGGCAGGGAGCCTACCCGCGCCGGACGGGATAACAAGCGGGGCGGACTATACCCATCGACTCCACGAAATCAATGAAGTTGCCGGGATTTCCAACGGTGCTCTCCATGGACGGTTCTCTGCTTACGCGCTAAGCAACCACGTCTCGGGTTGCGGAACGCCAATGTCACACAAGCCTATGGACTCCTCCTTCGCCCTCGCCTCCCCCGAATCCCTGGTGCTTCTGCAACGCATCGCGGACGCCCTGGAGCGCCTTGCCCCTGCCGCTATGCCGCAGGCGGATTTCAGCGCCGCGGACGCCTTCGTCTGGCAGGCGGCCGCCCGGCGGCTGTCGCCGGTTCCCAAGGTAAGCCGGGTTGAGATGAGCCTCCTGCGCGGGATCGACCGGGTGCGGGACACGCTTGCGGAGAACACTCTGCGCTTCGCCAGGGGACTTCCAGCCAACAACGCCCTCCTCTGGGGCGCCCGGGGCATGGGCAAATCCTCCCTGGTGAAGGCGGTCCACGCGGAGATCAACCACGCCCGCCCCGCCGATTCGCGCCCCCTGAAGCTCATCGAGATCCACCGCGAGGACATCGAGACCCTGCCGGACCTCATGAGCCTCCTGCGCGCGGACCCGCACCGGTTCATCGTCTTCTGCGACGACCTCTCCTTCGACGCGGACGACACCTCCTATAAGTCCCTCAAGGCCGTGCTGGAAGGCGGCATCGAGGGCCGTCCCGAGAACGTGATCTTCTACGCCACGTCCAACCGCCGCCACCTGCTGCCGCGGGACATGATGGAGAACGAGCGCTCGACGGCGATCAATCCCGGCGAGGCCGTGGAAGAGAAGGTGTCCCTGTCGGATCGTTTCGGCCTCTGGCTCGGCTTCCACAAGTGCAGCCAGGACGAATATCTCGACATGGTCTTCGGCTATATCGACCACCTGGGCTTGAAGGGCGATCGGGATGCCTTCCGGGCCGAGGCGCTGGAATGGGCCACCACCCGCGGCGCCCGCTCCGGCCGCACCGCTTGGCAGTTCATCCAGGACTTGGCCGGGCGCCTGGGCCAGCCGATCTGAGAACGGCAAAGGGACGGTGGCTGAGCTCCACCGTCCCCTCTTGTGATCGACCTTCGAGGTTCGAGGGCCGATCGAACCTGATCGTTCGGCCTAGCTGCCGAGATACTTCATCGGGTCGACAGGGGTCGAACCCTTGCGGATCTCGAAGTGGAGTTGCGGCGAGGTCACGTTGCCGGTCTGGCCGGAGGTGGCGATCACCTGGCCGCGCTTGACCTGCTCGCCGCGCTTCACGTTGATCGAGCTGTTGTGAGCGTAGGCCGAGACGTAGCCGTTCTCGTGCCGGATGAGGACGAGGTTGCCGTAGCCCTTCACTTCGTTGCCCGCGTAGGTCACCACCCCGGCCTCGGCGGCCTTCACGGGCGTGCCTTCGGGCACCGCGATGTTGATGCCCTCGTTGCCGCCATTGGCGCCGAACCCGGCGATGACGCGGCCACGGGCCGGCCAGCGGAAGTCGCCGGAGATGCTCGCGGTCTGCTCGGGCTCCTGGACCGGGGCCTTGTTAGCCTCGGGCGGCGGCACAGGGGCGGGCGCCGGAGCGACGGGTTGGGCCGGGGCGGCAGGCTTCACCGGCTGCGGCTCGGCGATGGCCGCGACCTTGGGCTGCTGCTGGACGACGGGCTTCGGCGCGGAGACAAGCGGTTCCTCGGTGGCGGCGGCCACTTGGACCGGAGCCGGCCTGGCGGCGGGCTGCGCCTGCGCAGTGGAGGTCATCCCGGGACGGGCGCGCTTGGAGCTGTCCACCGGCTCGACCGGATTGGCTGCGGCCTTGGAGTTCTCGACCAGCCGGAACTTCGGCTGCGGGGCTGCGCTCGAACGGGCGGGAGCCGGGGCCGGGGCGGAGGCGACCTGCGTGACGCCGCCGGCATTGTAGACCGGAATTACCACGCGCTGGCCGGGCTTCACCTGAGCCGGACTTGACAGGCCGCTCGCGGCCAGGATGGCATTGGCGGGCACGCCGTAGCGCTGGGAAATCGTGTTCAGGTTGTCGTTGCCACCAACCGTGATCTGCGTGCCGCCCGCCGCCGACCATCCGCTGGCACCGCCGGTGACCGGCGCAACGGGAGCGGCTGCGACCCGGGACGGCTGCGACAGGGGCTGGGACTGGACGGGCGGGAGGGCTTGAGCCTGAACGGAGGGCGTCGGGACGGCGGGCGCGACCGAAGCGGTCTGGACCGGGGCCGAGGCGGGAGTTGCACTTGTGTCGAACCTGTCGCTCGCGGCGAACGGATTGGAGAACGGATTCTCCGCAAAGCGCATGGTGTCCGTACTGCAGGCCGCCGCAGCACTGCCGATCAAGCCCACCAGAGCGATCCGCGACACCGCGATCAAATGCCCAGAACACACCCGCAAACGCATGACTCAAACCCCACCAACCGAACGCAACTCGATGGGGTGATTAAAAACCGATTCAGGTTAAGCAAGGGTTTCTGCGGACAAGTTTCCCGTAACCCTGATGATGTTTTTTTCGTGGCGGGTCAAAGGATCCGGGCGACGCCGGTCACGAGGGGCGAGATGCGCAGACCCGCCCCCGTTTCCTGGCGCAGTTCGCCGTCGTCGAGCCGGTCGATCCGCACGAGCCGCGGAGGGCCCTCGACAGTCAACGCACCGACGAGACGCCCGCCGGGGCCCAGTAGGGACGTGACGGCGGCAGGAACCGCCTCCACGGCTCCATTGAGCAGGATTCTGTCGAAGCGCTCGCGCGGGCGTGCCGCAAGGCCGTCTCCAACCTCGATATGCACGCCGCTCGCCTGCACGATCTTGAGGTGCTGCGCGGCGCTCTCGGCGAGGGTGTTGTAGCGCTCGACGGAATGGACCTGCGCCCCCAGCCTGGCCAGCAGGGCGCTCACGTAGCCGGTGCCGGTGCCCACCTCCAGGACCTTGTGGCCCTCCTCCACAGCGAGCGCGCGCAGCATGGCGGCGACAGTGCGGGGCGCGGTCATGGTCTGGCCGCAGGGCAGCGGCAGGGACACGTCGGTGCGGGACAGGTCCGAGAAGCGGCGGGGAGCGAAAACGTCCCGCGGCACCAGCTCCATGGCCCGCAGGAGCCGGATGTCGCGGATGCCGCGGGAGCGCAGGGACAGAAGGAACGAAGCAACGCCGACCGCCTCCTCCTCGCGCCGGTCCGCTTCCGCCAGGAAGATCGGCTCAATCGGCTCCTGTTCCGGATCGGTGTCGCTCATGCCTCCCGCATCGTCCCTATTCGAAGGCCTGAGCGTAGCGCGTCAGGGTCGGCTCGTCGGTCATGTCGAGCCTGAGTGGCGTGATCGCGATGCGCCGGTTGGCGATGGCCCAGAGATCCGTGCCGTTGCCCGGCGTGAAGGGCTTCCGCTCGAACGCAATCCAGAAGTAGGGATTGCCGCGCCCGTCCCGTCGCTCGTCGAGGCGCAGGAGTTCCTGCGTGCGCTGGCCCTGGTTGACCACCGCCGCGCCTTCGACCTCCTCCGGCTCGCAGTCGGGGAAGTTCACGTTGACGAGGATGCCCGGCTCGATGCCCGTCTCCAGGATCTTGCGGACGACCTTCGGGCCGTGGTGCTCGGCACAATGCCATTTCAGCGAATTCCGGCTGCCGGCACCGTAGGCCTGGGAGAGAGCGATGGACGGGACGCCGAGGATCGTGCCCTCGATGGCTCCGGCGACAGTGCCGGAATAGCTCACGTCCTCGGCCACGTTCTGGCCCCGGTTGACGCCCGACAGCACGAGATCCGGCTTTTGGTCCACCATGAGCTGCCGCACACCCATGATGACGCAGTCGGTCGGCGTCCCCTTCACGGCGAAATGCCGGTCCGAGATCTCGCGCAGGCGCAAGGGGTCGTTCAGCGAGAGTGAATGCGACACGCCGCTCTGGTCCGTCTCCGGCGCCACCACCCAGACGTCGTCCGACAGCGCACGGGCGATGGTCTCCAGAATCTTCAGCCCCGGGGCATGGATGCCGTCGTCGTTGGTGCAGAGGATGCGCATGCTCAGGCCTGCCGCTCGATGCGGGCGAGACCGCCCATATACGGCTGCAGCACCGAAGGAACCGTGACGCTTCCGTCCTCGTTCTGGTAGTTCTCCAGCACCGCCACCATGGTGCGGCCGACCGCGAGGCCCGAGCCGTTGAGGGTGTGCAGGAAGCGCGGCCCCTTGCCATCTGCGGGGCGGTAGCGGGCGTTCATGCGCCGGGCCTGGAAGTCGGTGCAGACCGAACAGCTCGAAATCTCGCGGTACATCCCCTGCCCCGGCAACCAGACCTCGATGTCGTAGGTCTTGGCGGACGCGAAGCCCATGTCGCCGGTGCAGAGCGTCACGGTGCGGAATGGAAGGTCGAGCTTCTTCAGCACGTTCTCGGCGCTCGTGAGCATGCGCTCGTGCTCCTGGTCCGAGGTTTCCGGCGTGGTGATCGAGACGAGCTCGCATTTCACGAACTGGTGCTGGCGGATCATGCCGCGCGTGTCGCGACCCGCGGAGCCCGCCTCGGCGCGGAAGCTCGGGGTGAGCGCGGTGAAGCGCAGGGGCAGCTCCTCCTCCGCCAGGATCTGCTCGCGCACGAGATTGGTGAGGGAAACCTCGGCGGTGGGGATGAGGCCGTAGCGGGCCTCCCTGATGATCTGCTGGAGCCCGTCGCGGCCCGCGCCCTCGCCGGCCGCCGCGAGCATCGCCTCGAGCGAGGAGCCCGGGAAGGCCCAGAACTGGTCGTCCTCGAACTTCGGCAGCTGCGCCGTGCCGAACATTGCCTCGTCGCGCACGAGCAGCGGCGGGTTCACTTCCGTATAGCCGTGCTCGGTCGTGTGCAGGTCGATCATGAACTGGCCCAGCGCCCGCTCGAGCCGCGCGAGGGCGCCTTTGAGCACCACGAAGCGTGAACCGGAGAGCTTGGCGGCAGTCTCGAAATCCATGAGGCCGAGATCCTCGCCGATCTCGAAATGCTGCCGGGCGCTGTTGAGCGTCCTCGGCGTGCCGAAGCGGTGCCGCTCCACGTTGCCGGTCTCGTCGGGCCCGACCGGCACGTCCTCCTTCGGCGTATTGGGAATTGCCGCGAGCAGCGTGTCGAGCTCCCGGCCAGCCTCGCGCTCCTCCTGCTCGAGCTGCGGGATACTCTCCTTCAGCCGGGCGACCTCGGTCATCAGCTCCTGCGCCCGCGCTTCGTCCTTCTTGGCCTTGGCCTGCCCGATCTCCTTGGACATGGCGTTGCGGCGCTCAAGCGCGGCCTGGAGCGCGGACACGGCGCTCTTGCGGCGGTCGTCCAGGGCGATCAGGCGCTCGGACAGGGGCTCCATTCCCCGGCTCCTGAGGCCCCGGTCGAAGCCTTCGGGATTGTCGCGGATGGAGCGGATGTCATGCATGGGAATTGGACCGTTCTGCGAAGATGCGGCCCCGTTCTTAGAACACGGCCGCCCCCTTTTCCACGCCGAAGGTTCCGGTCAGCGGGCGAGCCTTTCGCCCTACCCGGCTGCCGCGCGCGCAGCCTCGGCTTCCGCACGCTTCCTCTCGACCATGCGGACGGAGAGGATGGACGCCTCGTAAAGAAGCAGAGTCGGGACCGCAAGGGCGAACTGGCTGATGACGTCGGGCGGAGTCAGAATGGCCGCGATGACGAAGACGATGACGATCGCGTAGCGGCGCTTGTCCTTCAGGAAAGCCGAATCGACGATCCCGGCCCGCGCCAGCAGGGTCAGGACGACCGGCAGTTGGAAGCAGATCCCGAAGGCGAAGATCAGGGTCATGATCAGCGACAGGTACTCGCTGACCTTGGGCAGGAACTCGATGGCCGGCGCGCTGTCGGTGGCGAGTTGCTGCATGCCGACTGAGAACCGCATCAAGAGCGGCATGGCAATGAAGTAGACGCAGGCCGCCCCGACGGTGAACAGGATCGGGGTCGCAACCAGATAGGGCAGGAACGCGCGGCGCTCGTTCTTGTAGAGCCCGGGCGCCACGAACTTGTAGATCTGCGTGGCGATGATCGGGAATGCCAGGAAACCGGCCCCGAAGGCCGCCACCTGGATCTGGGTGAACAGGTATTCGAGCCCGTGTGTGTAGACGAGATGCGCCTTCTCGGGCGAGCCGACGGCGAGTACGTAGGGCCACACGAGGGCGTTATAGATGTATTTCGCGCCCGCGAAGCAGACGAAGAACATCAGCACGAAAGCAATCAGCGCCTTGATCAGGCGTGCGCGCAGCTCGGTCAGATGCTCGATCAGAGGCGCACGCGATGCCTCGACCTCATCCTCTTCCACGGTGGTGGTCATCAGGCTCGTGCGTCCGATTTCTCTTGCGGCGATGGCGCGGTTTCGGGGGCGGAGGCCGCCTGCCTTTCGGCCTCGGCCTCACGGCGCAGGGATTCGGCGATGTCCTGCGCCGGGTCGATGGGCGGCGGCTCCGGCGGCGGCGGCAGGTCGATCAGGGGGTCGACGGGAGCCGGAGGGCTGGCCTCGCCGGCGAGCTGGGCAGTCGCGTCCCCGACAGGCTTCTCCGGACCCGCCAGGGGGGCCTCCACGGCGCCCTTCAGCTCGTCGCGGATGCTCTGGATCGGGTTGAAATTCGTGTTGAGCGACGACACGGAGTCGTTCACGCCCTGAAGCTGCTTCTTGACGTCGTCGAGCTCGGCCTCCCGCATCGCCTCCTGGAACTGTCCCTGGAATTCCGCCGCCATCCGGCGAATCTTTCCGGTGACGTTCCCGACGGTCCGCAGCGCCCGCGGCAGGTCCTTCGGGCCGATGACGATCAACGCGACGGCGCCGATCACCATCACTTCGCCCCAGCTCATGTCCAACATGGCGTGGTCCTGACCCTGCCCCCAACTCTACCGAGAGCCGCGCCAGGCGCGGCCCGTTGCCGATCAGCCGACCTTGTGGTCCGTCGTGGCGTTCGATGCCGGCGTGCCGGCCTGATGGTCGATCGACCGGACGGGCTCGGACGGCTGAACTGGCTTGGCCGGCGTGTCGTCCTCGGACATGCCCTTCTTGAAGGCTTTGATTCCCTTGGCGACGTCGCCCATCATCTCGGATATCTTGCCGCGTCCGAAGAGCAGGACGACGATCAAACCAACGACGATCCAGTGCCAAATACTAGTGCTACCCACGGCAATCCTCCTGCGCCCGATATGGCACGGTTTCGGAATTTCAACTTTCGGCCAAACTAGGCATCCGCAGCGGGGAAAACAAGGACGTCTTTAGGCTCGATCTCGATGCCCACGTCCTGTCCCTCCTTCGCCCGCACCAGATCGTGAACCCGGGCCTGGAGCGGCCGGTCCACTCCCTCCACGCCGATGTACACGAGTTCGACCTCTCCGAGGAAGCGACGCGATACCACACGCCCGGGCAGGCACAGGCCCGCAGGCTTGAGCCGCAACCCTTGCGGCCGCACGCAGACCACCGCCGCACCGTCGGCGACGCCCGGTGCCGGGAAGACTCCGACCGGACAGGTGGCGACGCCGTTCCGGACCTCGCCGGGGATCTCGTTGAAGTCGCAGAAGAAGCGCGCCGCGAAGAGATTGGCCGGGCGCCGGTAGATATCCTCCGACGCTCCCTCTTGGATGATCGTGCCCGAGCGCATGAGCACGATCCGGTCGGCGATCCGCATCGCCTCCTCGGGATCGTGCGTCACCACGATGGTGGTGGCGCCCGTCTCCCTCAGGATCGCGACCGTCTCGTCGCGGATCGCGTCGCGCATGCGGCGGTCGAGGTTCGAGAACGGCTCGTCCATGAGCAGCACGCCCGGACGCGGTGCGATGGAGCGCGCCAGCGCCACCCGCTGCTGCTCGCCACCCGACAGGGTGTGGGGATATTCACCGGCATAGTGGTCGAGCCCCACCCGTGACAGAGCGCGGTGGGCGGCGATCTGCGCCTCCTTGGCGGAGAGGTCCTTGAGGCCGAACATCACGTTCTGCAGGATCGTCATGTGCGGGAACAGGGCGTAATCCTGGAACATCAGGCCGATGCCCCGCCGCTCAGGCTCCACGAAGGCCGACGGGCCGGCGACCTCGAACCGGTCCATCAGAACACGGCCGGCGGTGGGCGCCTCGACCCCCGCCGCGATGCGCAGAAGCGTGGTCTTGCCGCAGCCGGAATGGCCGAGGAGGCAGACGAGCTCCCCTGGCGCGACGGTCAGGGACACGCCATCGAGCACGTTCAAGTCGCCGTAGGTCTGGACGATGTTCTCGAAGGTCAGCTGGGCCGGGATCGATGCGCCGGCCGTGCCGCGCTGGCCCCAGCGGGGCAGACGGAAGCGGTCCCTGGCCGACTGGTTCTGCGCGGTCATTCCTCGCCTGTCTCGCCCTGGTGCATATCCAGGGGCTGGAAGAGATCGTCCCCCTCGAGCGGATCCTCGTCCTCGCGCAAGGCGTGATCGTCGGACGGCACCGGCACGGAGAAGTCGGACGGGACGCGGCCCTCGATGAAGCCGGCGCCCTTCAGCTCCTCGAGTCCCGGCAGATCGTCGATGGCGTCGAGGCCGAAATGCTCGAGGAAGTGCGGCGTGGTGCCGTAGGTAACGGGCCGGCCGGGCGCCTTGCGGCGGCCGCGCAGGCGGACCCAGCCGGTCTCCATGAGGGTGTCGAGGGTGCCCTTCGAGGTGGCGACGCCGCGGATCTCCTCGATCTCCGCGCGGGTCACCGGCTGGTGGTAAGCGATGATCGCGAGGGTCTCCATGGCGGCGCGGGAGAGCTTGCGCTGCTCGGTTACGTTCCGGGCCAGCACGAAAGAGAGGTCGCTGGCCGTGCGGAACTGCCATTTGCCGGCGACGCGGACGAGATTGACGCCCCGGCCCGCATAGAGGGCCGTCAGGTCCCCGATGATCCTCGGCACGTCGGCGCCTTCTGGCAGGCGCCCGGCCAGATCCTCCTCGCCGAGGGGTTCGGCGGAGGCGAAGAGCAGAGCCTCGGCGATGCGCATGGCCTCGCCGTGGTCGGGCACACGGCTCTCGGCAGCCTCTGCGGGGGCCAGAGCTTCCATCGCGTCGTCGTTCGTGTCTTCCATCTCAGGCTCCTGCCTCGGCCGGATCGGCGACGGGCTTCACCCAGACCGGCGCGAAGGCCTCGTCCTGCCGCACGGTGAGCTTCCCCTCCCGCACCATCTCCAGGGTGGCGGACAGGGCCGATGCCAGGACCGTCGGGCGCATGGAGGGCTCCACCATGTACTCGACCAGATAGGTATCCAGGGTCACCCAGTCACTCAGGTGCCCCACGAGGCGTTCCAGGGCCTCCCGCGCCTCCACCAGGGACCAGACGGTCCGCTTGTGCAGGGAGACCCGCGCGTTGAACTGGATCTGCCGCTGCCGGGCATAGGCCGAGAGCAGATCGTACAGGGACGCCTCGTAGCGGGAATCCTTCCGGACCACCACGCGCTCCGGCGCTCCCCGGGCAAAGACGTCCCGGCCGAGCCATTCGCGCTCGCCGAGCCTCTTGGCGGCCTCTCGGATCGCCTCCAGACGGCGCAGGCGGAGCGCCAGCGCCGTCGCCAGGTCCTCGGCGCTCGGCTCCTCGCCCTTGGGCGGCTCGGGCAGCAGGAGGCGCGACTTGAGATAGGCGAGCCAGGCCGCCATCACCAGGTAATCCGCCGCCAGTTCGAGGCGCATGCGGCGGGCCTCCTCAATGAAGACGAGGTACTGCTCCGCCAGTGCCAGGATCGAGATGCGGTGGAGATCCACCTTCTGGCGCCGCGCCAGCTCGAGAAGTAGATCGAGCGGCCCCTCGAACCCGTCCACGTCCACGAGGAGCGCGGGCTCGCCCTCGGCCCGTTCGGGAGGCGCAACGTCTTCGAAGGGGAGAGCCTGTGCCATGGGTGAACTCAACGCGAGGGGTTCGCAGCTTCCACCGCCTAGGCGACCGCGGCAAGCGCGGCATCGAGCCTCGCGCGGGCATCCACAGGATCCAGCGGCTCGGGGTCGTGGCCGATCCGCCGGAGGGCCGCCTCGGCCCGGCGCAGCGCCTCGCCCTCCAGAACGGGCGCCGCCTCGGCCACCGCCGTCATCTCCTCCATATTGCCGTTGCAGTGCAGCGCCATGTCGCAGCCGGCCGCGAAGGCGGCCTCGGTCCGATCCCGGAACGAGCCCGAGAGGGCATGCATCGACAGGTCGTCGGTCATGACGAGGCCGTCATAGCCGATATGGCCGCGGATGATGTCCCTCACGACCACGGACGAGGTGGTCGCGGGGCGCTCGGGATCGATGGCCGTGTAGACCACGTGCGCGGTCATCGCGAGCGGCATGTCCGTCAGCATCCGGAACGGCTTGAAGTCATGGGCCTCGAGTTCCTCCCGGGAGGCATCGACCACGGGAAGGGAAAGGTGGCTGTCGGCCCCTGCCCGGCCATGGCCCGGCATGTGCTTGATCACCGGCAGTACCGCCCCGGCCAGGAGCCCCTCGGCGGCGGCGCGGCCCAGGATCGCGACCTCCTCGGCGGAGCGGCCGTAAGCCCGGTCGCCGATGACGTCGTGGGCACCGGGGGACGGGACGTCGAGGACCGGCAGGCAATCCACCGTGACCCCCACCGCCCGCAGGTCGTGGGCGATCAGCCTCGCGCCGAGGCGGGTAATCTCGCGGCGCACGAGGGGGTCGTTGGCGTGGAGCTGGCCGTAGGTACGCCCGGAGGGATATTTCGGCCAGTGGGGCGGGCCCATGCGCTGGACGCGGCCACCCTCCTGGTCGATCAGAATGGGAGCGTCCTCGCGCCCGACCGTCTCCCGGAGAGCATCGCAGAGCGCCTTCACCTGCCCCGGACGGTCGATGTTGCGCCGGAAGAGGATGAAGCCCCAGGGGCGAGCCTCCCGGAAGAAGGCGGCCTCGTCGGGGGTGAGTTCGTGGCTGGAACAGCCTGCAATGAAGGCGCGGGTGGTCATTCCCGCGCCTTACGTCCCCTGTCGGCCAGGGTCAAGAAGCCGTGTCGGGCTGTCCAGACTAGTTCTTCGCCACGAAGCACTGGCCGCCCTGCCCCTGGAGCTTGGAGCAGAGGGAGGAGGCCTCGTCCCGGGACATCGGTCCGACGCGGACGCGGTAGACGGTGTTGCCGTTCACCTCGGCCTTCCGGATCATCGCCGGCATACCTTCGAGGTCCGAGAACTTCTTCTGGAAACGCTCGAAAGCGGCCTGCGCATCACCCTCCGAGCTGCTCACGCCGAGCTGGACCGAGAAGCCGCCCGTCGCCGTCACTTCCGGCGCCGGAGCGGCAGCCACGGGCTGGGCCGACGCCACACGCTGCGGCGATGCGCCGCTGGCGGGGGTGGAAGCGGCAGGAGCGGGAGTGGCGGCAGCCGGGGCCGGCTTCGGAGCCGGGGTGGCGGCGGCAGGAGCCGGCGTGCTGGCCGCCGGCTGCGGGGCCGCGGAAGTTCCCTGTGCCGCGGGCGGCAGCGACATGGTCGGCAGCGCCGAGGCTACGGCCGCGGAACGCGGATTGGCGCCCTCCGGGTGAACCACCGTGCCGTCCGGCCGGATGGTGACCGTGCGGACCTTCTTCGGCTCGCCGAGGCCAAGGGCATGGCTGGGCTGACCATGCTGACCCGAGCCCGTCGCCCCCGTGGCATCGCCCGCGCCCGAGTTCATCCGGACCGCCTGCTTGACGTCGACCGGCTGCTCCTCGCGGTTAACGACCTTCGTCTCGCCGCTGCCGGCGCGCTCGTAGATCTGCTTGTTCTGGTTCGGGATCTCCACGCCGCCGGGGTTCTGCGGCTGCACCTTGACCGGCTCGTTGGAGGCCTCGATCAGGGGCGGCTCGCCGGAAATGGAGGCCGGACCGCCGCTCAGCACATAGGCTCCGGCGCCTCCGACCACGACAGCCCCGAGAAGAGCACCGACCGCGATCATGCCCTTGCGTGAGCGCTTCGCCTCCCGAGGAGCATAATCCACCTCGTCCTCCGGCTCATAGCCGTGGCCGGCCTGCGGCTCGGAGCTCTCGTCGTAGGAGCCCGCATCGTAACCGCCGTGACCATGGGGCTCGGCCGCCTGGTAGTCATAATGCTGCTGGGCCACTGGGGCTTGCGGATAGTCCTCGTGCCGGTACGCCGGGGCCGCGGGTGCAGCCTGCCGGGCAGGGAAGGGAGCCACTCGGGACGCGGCCGGCGCCTCGTCACGGACAGCGAAAAGATCGTCGAGGCCGGCATTAGCCTGGTTGCGGGGACGCGCGGGCCGGTCGCTGGCCAGCACGGACTGGAACGGGTCTTCCTGCCCTACGATGCGGGCGAGTTCCGCCAGCGGATCGTTGTTCCGCGCAGCAGGAGCCGCCTGCGAGGGGGCGCCTCGCGCCTGGGCGATCTGCCGCTCGATCTCGTCCAGATCGACGGCAAAACGGGGCTTTACTGATTCGCTCATTGCGCCGGACCTCCGGTTACGCCACAGGAGCGACCATCGCTCCACCGGCACGACGTTACGGCACCCTACGCAGGAAGTTCGAAACGGTTGCCCCGCCTCAAAAACCGTCAGCGCATTTCGTTGGGAGCCGTGACGCCCAGGATAGCGAGGCCCGATGCAAGCACGCCCCTGAGAGCATGCACGAGAGCCAGCCTCGCTTTCGTTGACTCTTTATCAGTTTGATTAACAAAGCGTAATTGCGGCACATCTTTGCCCTTGTTCCATAAGCTATGGAAGGCACTGGCCACGTCGTAGAGATAGAACGCCACCCGGTGCGGCTCGTGCGCCTCCGCCGCCGCCTCGATCATACGGGGGAACTGCGCGATCCGGTGGATGAGGTCCATCTCCGACTCATCAGATAGGATCGAAAGGTCAGCCTTTTCAAGGTTTTCCGGAGAAAAGTTCGCATCCGGGAACGCTTCAGACGCCTGCCGGAACACGGAGGCGCAGCGGGCATGGGCGTATTGGACGTAGAAGACCGGGTTATCCTTTGACTGCTCGACGACCTTGGCAAGATCGAAGTCCAAAGTGGCGTCGTTCTTGCGGAAGATCATCATGAAGCGGACCGCGTCCCGGCCCACTTCGTCGACCACGTCGCGCAGCGTCACAAAGTCGCCGGCGCGCTTGGACATTTTCACCGGCTCGCCGCCGCGCAGGAGCTTGACGAGCTGGCAGAGCTTGACGTCGAGCTCGCCCTTGCCGCCGGTCACGGCTTTCACGGCCGCCTGCATGCGCTTCACGTAGCCGCCGTGGTCGGCGCCCCAGACGTCGATCATCAGCGGGAAGCCACGCTCGAACTTGGAGCGGTGATAGGCGATGTCCGAGGCGAAATAGGTGAAGGATCCGTCGGACTTCAGAAGCGGCCGGTCGACCTCGTCCCCGAAGGCGGTGGCGCGGAACAGAAGCTGCTCGCGGTCCTCCCAGTCCTCGTCCTTCTGGCCCTTGGGCGGCGGCAAGCGGCCCATGTAGACGAGGTCGCGGGCGCGGAGCTCCTCGATGGTCTGTGCCACCTCGCCGCCGTTGTCCTCCTGTAGGGAGCGCTCCGAGAAGAACACGTCGTGATGGATGTTGAGGGCCGCGAGATCGGTGCGGATCATGTCCATCATGGCGTTGATGGACACCTCGCGGACCAGCGGCAGCCACTCCGCCTCGAGCTTGTCGAGAAGGCTGCGGCCATGCTCGCGCGCGAGCTTTTCGCCCACCGGCTTGAGGTAGTCGCCCGGATAGAGACCTTCCGGAATGGCTCCGATGTCGTGGCCCAGCGCCTCCTTGTAGCGGAGGTAGGTCGAGCGGGCGAGCACGTCGACCTGGGCGCCTGCGTCGTTGATGTAGTACTCGCGGGTCACCTTGTACCCCGCATAGGCCAGGAGGGCCGCCAGGGCGTCTCCGAAGACCGCGCCGCGGCCGTGGCCAACATGCATGGGACCGGTGGGATTGGCCGAGACGTACTCCACGTTGACCGAAGCGCCCGCCCCCTGTCCGCTCCTGCCGAAGCCCTCGCCATCCGCGAGTGCTGACCGCAGGACCTGATGCAGGACCTCCGGGGCGAGGCGGATATTGATGAAGCCGGGGCCCGCCACCTCGACCTTGGTGACGCGCGGGTCGTCCTGAAGGTCGGAGACGAGGATATCGGCCAGGGCGCGCGGGTTCATGCGCGCTTCCTTGGCCAGCACCATGGCGGCGTTGGTGGCGAGGTCACCGTGCGACGGGTCCCGCGGCGGCTCCACCACCACCCGGCTCGCGTCCAGCCCCGCCGGAATCCTGCCCGCCTCGGCCAGACGGCCAAGCGCATCCGCCACTCGCTTCTCAAACAGCCCGAAGATGTTCATTGGTACTTCTTATCTCGAAAGGGCGCCGGCCCTGAAACCTGCGGCGCGCCTACCTCAAGTCAGGGGTCACGTCAAACAGGCGCCGGTGCTCCAGCAGGGCGTAGCGGTCCGTCATCCCGGCGATGTAGTCGGCCACGCGACGGGCCAGACGGGCCTCGTCGTCCCTCGGCAGGTCGGTCTGCCATTCCTCCGGCATCAACTCCGGCTCGGCCTTGAAGCGCCGGAACAGGTCCCGCAGCACGTCATCCGCCTGGGCCCTTACCTTCATAACCTTCGGGTGCCGGTACATATGGGCGTAGAGGAAGCGCTTGATGGCCGCATCCGCCTGGACCATCGAGGTCGAGAAGCAGACGAGGGTCTGGCCGGCCCGCCGGATGTCCTCGGCGCTGCCCGGACGGACGGCGGCGATCCTCCGATCCCCCTCGGCCACCACGTCCTCCACGAAGCGGGTGATCACCCGGCGGGTCAGCTCGTGGATGCGCCTCGAGAGTTCGAGTCCCGGATAGCGGGTGTCGATCTCCCGCAGGAGTTCATCCAGGAACGGCACCTCCCGTAGTTCGTCGATGTGGAAAAGCCCCGCTCTCAGCCCGTCGTCGATGTCGTGGGCGTCGTAGGCGATGTCGTCTGCAATTGCCGCCGCCTGCGCCTCGCCGCTGGCGAAGGTCGAAAGCTCCAGGTCCTGCTGGGCATTGTATTCGAGGATCGCGAGGGGCACGCCGCGCTCGGCGTATTTCAGGGTCGGCCGCCCCTCCCCGTCGAGCAGCGGCCCATTGTGCTTCACCAGCCCCTCCAGGGTCTCCCAGGTGAGATTGAGCCCGTCATAGGCCGCGTAGCGCCGCTCCAGGCGGGTGACGACCCTCAGGGCCTGGGCGTTGTGGTCGAAGCCACCGAAGCCCGCCATGCATTCGTCGAGGGTGTCCTCCCCCGTATGGCCGAAGGGCGTATGGCCGAGGTCGTGGGACAGCGCCAGCGCCTCGGCCAGATCCTCGTCGAGGCCGAGAGAGCGCGCCAGCG
Source organism: Microvirga sp. (assembly GCA_035645535.1). Classification (GTDB taxonomy): domain Bacteria; phylum Pseudomonadota; class Alphaproteobacteria; order Rhizobiales; family Beijerinckiaceae; genus Microvirga. The sequence goes on from DASQMJ010000055.1 coordinate 60,590, forward strand.
CCCGGGCGATCTGGCTCACCTCGATGGTGTGGGTCAGCCGCGTGCGGAAATGGTCGCCCTCGTGATAGACGAAGACCTGCGTCTTATGCTTGAGGCGCCGGAAGGCCGAGGAATGGATGATCCGGTCCCTGTCGCGCTGGAACTCGCTGCGGGTCGGGGACACCGCCTCCGGAAAGAGCCGCCCCCGGCATCCCCACGGGTCACAGGCATAGGGGGCTCGCCATCGTTCGCCAAAGGGCCGCACGGGTCATCCTCGGGTTGAAGCCTTGTCGGCGCGCACTTACCTTGCTCTTGGAAGGTTGTCCAAGACTACCACGGACTGGATGCACGAATGCCCGGAATTACCCTGACCGAACGCGCCGCCCGCCGCATCAACGAGATCATGTCGGGCGAACCGCAAGGATCGATGCTGAGAATCAGCGTCAATGGCGGCGGCTGCTCGGGCTTCCAATATGCCTTCGACGTCGATCGGACCCGGCAGGCGGACGATCTCCTGATCGAGCGCGACGGCGCCACCGTGGTCGTGGACGAGGTTTCGATCCAATACATGGACGGCTCGGTGATCGATTTCGTGGACGATCTCATCGGCCAGTCATTCAAGATCGAGAATCCGCATGCCACCGCCTCCTGCGGCTGCGGAACCTCGTTCTCGCTCTGACCCCCTCCGTATCGATATTCCGTCGCCCGCCCAAACGGGCTATGACACCTGCGGTCGTCACCAGCCTCGGGGAACATCATGCGGCTCCTTCACCGTTCGGGCGTCTGCGCCCTCGCTCTCATGGCGGGTGCGGCCGCCCTGCAATTCGAGCCGGCGGTGGTCCGCAACCTCGCCTTCGAGGACGGCGGCGCACGCCTGACCGTGGACGCCGTGAAGGTGCCGCTCTGGAGCGCGGCCAGGGCGCAGGCGCCCGACACCTTCGGCTTGGAGAACGTCCGCTTCACCTTCGGCTCCGCCACCTATGAGGCCAGGCGGATCGACCTGTCCGGGGTGACCTCTCCGCGGGCGGACGTCGAGGCACTCTTCTCCGCCTCCTCAAGCGCGCCTCTGGCGGAGCGCCTGACGCGGGTGAATGCGCGGCAGATCACGATCCCGGAACTCAAGGTTTCGCAGAAGATCGGCCCCGAAACCCAGGAAACCGTTCACAAAAACGTCGTTCTGTCCGACATCGTGCAGGGCCGTATCGGGCAGGCAACGGCCGACACGACCGGCGCCAAGCTTTCCGACGGCAAGACCAGCCTCTCGATCAGCTACGGCCGGATGTCCGTAGGCGACGTCGACCTGCCGGCCTTCACCAGGCTTTACGAGACGAAGGCGGATGGCTCCTCCGCCCCCCTCACCCGCATCCACGGTGCCTTCTCGATCGAGGACATCGGCGCCGTCGACGACGAAGGCGTGTCGCTCAAGGTCGCCCGCCTCTCCGGCCGGGATTTCATGGCTAGGCCGACGAAGGAAACCTGGGCGGGGACGACCGAACTCCTCACGAGCCTCGGAGGAAAGGACGAGCGTAGCCCTGATGAGGAGGCGCAGCTCGTTTCGGTGATCGCCGACTTCCTGAGCGCCTTCGACATCGGCTTGGTCGAGGCGACTGGATTCGAGGTCCGGGACACCTCGACGGACAATCCATCGACAGGGCGCATCGCCCGCCTCGCCTATTCCCGCAGCGCCGACGGCAAGCCGGCGGATGCCCGGGCCGAAGGGTTCGAGGTCACCGACAAGGACGGCTTCGTGCGGATCGGGACCCTCGGCCTCACGGGCTTCTCCCTCAAGCCGACCCTGGAGGCCCTGAAATCCATCGACCGCGAGGCCCTGAAGAACCTCGACCCGACGGCGATGCGCACCCTCGTGCCGACCTTGGGCACCCTGCGCGTGGCGAACGTCGAGGTGGACAGCCTGAGCGACGAGGGACCCGGCTCGCCGCCGGAGCGGGTGAAGGCAAGCCTGAAGGAGTTCGAGCTGACGGCGGACAAGCCGTTCAATGCCATTCCGACCAACATCAGGCTCGGCTTCCGCAACTTCGCCATCGACCTGCCGCCGGACAGCCAGGAGGACGGGATCAAGGACCTCCTCGCCCTCGGGTATAGAAACATCGACCTGTCCTTCCTGCTCGCCGCCAACTGGAACGAGGCGGCCGGCGAGCTCGCCTTGAGCGAAGTTTCGGTCGACGGGCGGGACATGGGCAGCGTCACCCTCACGGGCATTCTGGGCAATGTGAGCAAGGAGGTGTTCGACCCCGATACCGCCGTGGCATCCGTTGCGCTCATCGGCGCGAAGGCGAAGTCGCTTGAGGTGACCGTCCGAAACACGGGGCTCTTCGAACGCTTCCTCGAGACAACCGCGAAAGAGGAAAAGACCACCCCGGAAGCCCTGCGCCGGACCTACGGCACCGCGGCAGCGGTCGCCATCCCGGCCATGCTCGGCAACTCGGAGCAGGCCAAGACCCTGAGCCAGGCCGTCGCCCGCTTCATCGCCAAGCCCGGCCGCCTGACGATCAACGCGCAGGCCAAGGACCCGGCCGGCCTCGGTGTCGTCGATCTCCTGAGCCTGTCCGAGCCGGCCGACGCCCTGACGAAGCTCAACATCACCGCGAGGGTGGAGTAGCTCTCAACCCTTCGCTTCTCACTTGGGGAGAGGTGAAGGGCGCCCGCGTCAGATCAACACCGCCTGGTCCTGCTCGGCTGCCTGCGCCTCCACCACGGCGATGGCCGTCAGGTTCACGATGCCCCGGGCCGTCACCGACGGGGTCAGAATATGGGCGGGCTTGGCCGGGCCGATGAGGATCGGGCCCACGGGCAGCGAATCCGCCAGCATCTTCGTGAACTGGAACGCGATGTTGGCCGCGTCCAGGTTCGGCATGATGAGCACGTTCGCCTCGCCCTTCAGGCGCGAGGCGGGATAGACCCGCTCGCGGACCATTTCGGAGAGGGCTGAATCGGCCTGCATCTCGCCATCGACCTCGAGGTCCGGCGCGCTCCGGCGGATCAGTTCCAGGGCCTTGCGCATCTTGACGGCAGAGCGGGTGTCCGCGGCGCCGAAATCGCTGTGGGACAGGAGCGCGATCTTGGGCTCGATGCCGAAGCGCCGCACGTGGCTCGCGCAGGCGACCGTCATCTCGGCGATCTCCTCGGCGCTCGGGTCGTGCTGCACGTGGGTGTCGGCCAGGAAGTAGGCGCCCTTGGACGAGATCACCAGCGACAGCGCCGCCATCTCGTGCACGCCGGGTGCGAGGCCGATGATATCCTTGATGTGTTTCAGACGTGACTGGAAGCGCCCTTCCAGGCCACAGATCAGCGCGTCCGCATCGCCCCGCTTCACCGCCACAGCGCCGATGACGGTGGTGTTGGTGCGTACCAGCGTCTTGGCGGCGTCGGGCGTGATGCCCTTGCGGCCCGCCGCCTCCACGTAGCAGGCGACGTATTCGCGATAGCGCGGATCGTCCTCCGGGTTCACGAGTTCGAAATGGCGGCCGATCTCCATGGAGAGACCGAAGCGCTTGATGCGGGCCTCGACCACGCTGGGGCGCCCGATCAGGATCGGTTTGGCGAGCCCCTCCTCCACAATGACCTGGACCGCGCGCAGGACGCGCTCGTCCTCGCCCTCGGCGTAGATCACCCGCTTCGGGTTGGCTTTCGCCTGGGAGAAGAGCGGCTTCATGATGAAGCCGGAGCGGAAGACGAACCGGGTCAGAGAATCCGCATAGGCTTCCAGGTCCTCCAGCGGTCGGGTCGCCACGCCCGAATCCATGGCGGCCTTCGCGACGGCGGGAGCGATGCGCAGGATGAGGCGCGGATCGAACGGGCTCGGGATCAGGGACTTGCGGCCGAAGGGATGGGCCTCGCCGCCATAGGCGCGGGCCACCACCTCGGACGGGGCCTCGCGGGCGAGCCCCGCGATGGCCTTCACTGCGGCCGCCTTCATCTCCTCGTTGATCTGCGTCGCGCCGACGTCGAGGGCGCCGCGGAAGATGTAGGGAAAGCACAGGACGTTGTTGACCTGGTTCGGGAAATCCGACCGACCGGTACAGATCATGGCGTCGGGCCGCGCGGCCTCCGCCTCCTCCGGCATGATCTCGGGGTACGGATTGGCCAGCGCCATGATGAGCGGGCGCGGCGCCATCCTGGCCAGCATCTCGGCCTTGAGGATGCCGCCGGCCGAGAGGCCGAGGAAAACGTCGGCATCCACGATGATGTCGGACAGCGTCCGCGCGTCGGTCTTCTGCGCATAGACGGCTTTCCACCGGTCCATGAGCTTCTCGCGGCCCTGGTAGACCACGCCCTCGATGTCGGTGACCCAGATGTTCTCGCGCTTGGCCCCGAGGGAAACCAGGAGGTTGAGGCAGGCGAGCGCCGCCGCTCCCGCACCGGAGGTGACGATCTTCACGTCCTCGATGCGCTTGCCGGCGAGTTCGAGGGCATTCGTCACCGCCGCGCCGACGATGATGGCCGTGCCGTGCTGGTCGTCGTGGAAGACCGGAATGCTCATCCGCTCCTTCAGGCGCTCCTCCACCTCGAAGCATTCGGGCGCCTTGATGTCCTCGAGATTGATGCCGCCGAAGGTCGGCTCCAGGGCGGCGATCACCTCGACGAGCTTGTCTACGTCGTTCTCGGCCACCTCGATGTCGAACACGTCGATGCCCGAGAACTTCTTGAACAGGACGGCCTTGCCCTCCATCACGGGCTTGGACGCGAGCGGGCCGATGTTGCCTAGCCCCAGCACGGCCGTCCCGTTGGAGATGACCGCGACGAGGTTCTGGCGGGAGGTGTAGTTGGCGGCCTCCAGAGGATCGGCGGCGATGATCTCGCAGGGCGCGGCGACGCCGGGCGTATAGGCGAGCGCCAGGTCGCGCTGATTGCCGAGGGGCTTGGTCGGCTGGATCTCGAGCTTTCCGGGGCGCGGATGTTGGTGGTAGAAGAGCGCTCCCGATTTTAGATCCTGCGAGATGTTTTCAGCCATCCCAAACGCTCCCTGCACCAATAGCCGTTGTCACCAGTCGAGCGGTTCTTGTGCGCGTCTTGTCCTGTGCCGTCAACGCCGTTGTCACGGCATGGGGGGCATGCAATGAGCCTTCGCCACCGCCTGAAGAACTGGCGCAATCCGCACAATCAGACCCGGATCCATCTCGCCCGAATGGCAGGCCGCTACGGCTACGACATCGGGGAATTCTCCTATGGGCGGCCCAAGGTGCGCTTCCCGGAATCGGGGAAAAAGCTGACCATCGGTCGCTATTGCTCCATCGCCGACAAGGTCGAGATCTTGTTAGGGGGCAATCACCGGATCGACTGGGGCACCACCTATCCGTTCTCGGCCCTGCGCGAGCTCTGGCCCTCAGCCCCGCAGACGGAGGACTACCACTCGTCGCGCGGAGACGTGACCATCGGGCATGACGTCTGGCTCGGGTCCGGCGCCATAATCCTCTCCGGCGTGACCATAGGGCACGGCGCCGTCGTGGCCGCCCATGCGGTCGTCACCAAGGACGTGCCGCCCTACGCCATCGTGGGCGGCAACCCGGCCAAGGTCATCCGCTACCGGTTCGATGAGGCGACGATCCAGTCCCTGCTCGAAGCCGGATGGTGGGAGCTGCCGAAGGAGAAGGTCGCGACCCTGATCCCGCTCCTGCAAAGCGACCGGATCCGGGAGCTGATCGCCGCCGTCAGGGTGCTGCGGGCTCAATCGTCTTGAGGGTGCGCCGCCCGAGGGTCCGGGCCTTCAGGGCGAGCGCCGGCTTCTCGACCGCGTACCAGGACGCCGCCGCCGCCGCGAGGGTGATCAGAAGCGACGGCGCGAGCAGCACCACGGCCGCCGTGGCGGGAAACAGCGCATGCAGGGCCTGCTGCACCGGCCAGCCGTAGAGATAGGTGCCGTAGGAGAGATCCGCCTTCGGCTCGTAGGACCGGCGGGTGAGCACCGGCGCGAGCGCCAGCCACATCACCGCATAGGACGTGGAGAGGAAGAGCAGCGTCTTGTAGAGGAAGGTGCCGCTGGCAAGGGCCGTTGCGGCGAGCAGCGCCAGGGCAAGCGGCCCCGACAGGCGCGCCCGGTTGCGCCAGGCGTAGAGTGCAGCCCCGAAGGCGAAGATCAGCGGCAGGCGCAAGGAGGTTTCCATCCCCTTGGGCGCATCGGGCCGGAAGAAGTCGAGGCTCGCCATCGAAAGGGCGAGGCCCGCCACCAGGGCAAGCGCGGCGGCCCGGGAACGGACGAGGCCCGCAAGGCCGAAGGCCAGCACGCCCGCATAGCACAGCACCTCGTACTTGAGAGTCCACACCGTTCCCATCGGGAACTTGAACGGATTGTCGGCGAAGACTCCCGGCAGGGCGATGTTGCTCTTGAAGCTCGTCAGCGTCATGCCGATGAAGCGGCGCAGGTCCGGGCTTTCCAGATATTCGATCAGGGGCAGACGGGTCATCGCGCCGCCGAGCAGGAGCGCGACCGCGAGGGTGGCGACGATCAGGCCGGGCGCGATGCGCAAGCTGCGGGCGATCACGTAGTCGCGCCAGCCGCGCTGGTCGAAGCTCATGGTGACGAGAAAGCCCGACACCACGAAGAAGCCGTTCACCGCGTGCTCGCCCAGGGTAAATCCGGTCCATGCGGCGAGCGGCTCGTCCATCACGACGCCGGTGGTCACGCTGAAGGCGTGGGAAACGACGACGGCCATGGCGAGGAGGAGCCGCAGCAGGGTGAAGTTGTTCGCGCCCGCCATGGCGGTGGAGATCGTCGGAGACTTCGGGACGAAAAGCGGCGGCCTCACGACAACCCCTCCTGCCTCAAGGCGCCCTGCCCGCGCAGGAAAGCGAGCGCCCCCGCGGCCGAGCCGCCATAGCGCTCGATCAGACTGCGCCGGCACGAGAGGCAAGCGGCCAGTGCCTTGGCGGCATTTACGGCGAACATGCCAGGCGCCGGGTTCGGCAGCCCGTATTTCCTGCTGACATAGGCCCGCGACCAGGCCTGATGCCAGCGCGATTTGAAGACGAGGCCGGGTTTCGGCCCGCTGGAGCGTCCGCGCCCGTGCCGCACCACCGCCTGCGGCACGTAGATGAGGGCCGAGCCCGAATCCGCCACCCGGCGGCACAGGTCGTCGTCCTCGTAGAACAGGAAGATGTTTTCGTCGAAGCCGCCGAGGTTCAGGAACAGGTCCCGGCGGATGAGAAAGCACGCGCCCGAGAAGAATGGCGCGCAGGCTTCCCCCTCCGGGAGGGCGAGCTTGGCCGTAGGGTTCGTCAGGTACGGCGCGAGGAGCGAGCGCGGCTGGAAGAAGACGCGCCCGCTCGGCTCGACGATCTTCGGAGCGAAGAAGCCCGCATCGGAGTAGCGCCCGGCGGCGTCGAGCAGGGCCGCGACGGCCCCCTTCTCCACGATCACGTCCGGATTGACGACGAGGATGAACTCGGTTTCCGCCGCGCGGGCGCCCACATTGTTGGCCCGTCCGTAGCCCTCGTTGCGGGGATTGCGGATCACCCGCGCACCCTGGCGCTCCGCGATGGCGGCGCTATCGTCGGTAGAGGCGTTGTCCACCACGATCGTCGGCACCCGGTCCGCCCGGAGCGCGCCGAGGCACTCCGGCAGCGCATGGGCGCTGTCGAAGGCCACGACGATGGCGGTGACCGAGGTCATTTCTCCTGAACGTTCAGGCGGATGTGCAGCTCGCGCAGCTGCTTGGGCGTCACCTCGGAGGGCGCGCCGAGCAGCAGGTCCTCGGCCTTCTGGTTCATCGGGAAGAGCGTGATCTCGCGCAGGTTCTGCGCGCCGCACAGCAGCATCACGATGCGGTCGACGCCCGCTGCCATGCCACCGTGGGGCGGCGCGCCATACTGGAAGGCTCGGAACATCCCCCCGAAGCGCTCCATGACCTCCTTCTCGCCGTAGCCGGCGATCTCGAACGCCTTCACCATCCGGTCGGGACGGTGGTTGCGGATCGAGCCCGAGGCGAGCTCGTAGCCGTTGCAGACCATGTCGTACTGGAGCGCCGTGATCTTGAGGATCTTCTCCTTGTCCGACGGGTCGAGGGCCATGAAGGCCTCGTGCTCCATGTTGCCCATGGAGAACGGATTGTGGGAGAAGTCGATCCGCTTCTCGTCCTCGTTCCACTCGTATTGCGGGAAGTCGGTGATCCACGCGAAGGCGAACTGGTTCTTGTCGCCGAGGCCCAGTTCGTCGCCGATGCGCACGCGAGCCTTGCCGGCAAGAGATGCCGCCTTGTCCTCGTTGCCGGCCGAGAAGAACACCGCGTCGCCCCCTTTCAGGCCTGCCTTCTCGCGGATCGCGGCCTGGACGTTGTCGGGGATGAACTTGGCGATGGGACCTTTGCCGACGATCTGACCGCCCTCCTCCTCGAACACCACGTAGCCGAGGCCGGGCGCGCCCTCGGAGCGGGCCCAGTCGTTGAGCTTGTCGAAGAAGGACCGCGGCTGCGAGGCGGCGCCCGGCGCCGGAATGGCGCGCACGACGCCGCCGCCCTTGATGACGTTCTTGAACGCGTTGAAGGTCACCTCCTCGCGGGAGAACTCCTCCGACACGTCGGCGATCACGAGCGGGTTGCGCAGGTCTGGCTTGTCCGAGCCATATTTCAGCATCGCCTCCGCATAGGGGATGCGCGGGAACACCTCGGTGACAGGCTTGCCGTCCGCGAACTCCTTGAATGTGTCGCGGATGACCGGCTCCATGGCGCTGAACACATCCTCCTGGGTGACGAAGCTCATCTCCACGTCGAGCTGATAGAACTCGCCCGGAAGGCGGTCGGCGCGCGGGTCCTCGTCGCGGAAGCAGGGCGCGATCTGGAAGTATCGGTCGAAGCCCGAGATCATGATCAGCTGCTTGAACTGCTGCGGGGCCTGCGGCAGCGCGTAGAACTTGCCGGGGTGGATGCGCGAGGGCACCAGGAAGTCGCGGGCGCCCTCGGGCGAGGAAGCCGTCAGGATGGGCGTCGTGAACTCGAAGAAGCCGCTCTGCTTCATGCGGCCCCGCAGCGCATCGATGATGGCGGTGCGCTTCATGATGTTGTTGTGCAGCCTCTCCCGGCGCAGGTCGAGGAACCGGTAGGTGAGACGGGTCTCCTCCGGGTATTCCTGGTCGCCGAAGACCGGCAGCGGCAGTTCGGCCGCCGGGCCCAGCACCTCCATGTCGGTGATGTAGACCTCGACCATGCCGGTGGGCAGGTCCGGGTTCTCCGTCCCGGCCGGGCGCTTGCGCACCTTGCCGTCGATCCGTACCACCCATTCCGACCGGACGGTCTCGGCCATCTTGAAGGCCGGGGAATCGGGATCCGCCACGCACTGGGTCATGCCGTAATGGTCGCGCAGGTCGATGAACAGCACCCCGCCATGGTCGCGGATGCGGTGGCACCAGCCGGACAGGCGAGCGGTTTCGCCGACATGGGATTCGCGGAGCGCGCCGCAGGTATGGGAGCGGTAACGGTGCAGAGGGGCGGACATGAAAGGAGCCTGCGAGGTTCGAATGTTTCGCGCAACATTCATGGGCGCGGGGGGATGTCAAGGCGGAAGCGTCCAAATGGAGCCCTCCCGGCCGGATCCAGCTCCCTGCCTCCGGACGGCTTAGGATATTCGGCCCCTGTTCGGGCCCCGAATCCTGTCCTACACATCTCTTCGCGAAAAAATTTTCGGCACCCTGTCGATTCCGCCGCGGGCCGTTCGTCGTAGAGGCAGGAAGGCCGAAGCGGCCTCCTTCAATCACAAGGAGACAAGTCGATGCGCGTGATGGTTCTGGTGAAGGCCACGAAGGACAGCGAGGCGGGCATCATGCCCTCGACCGAGCTTTTCGAGGCCATGGGCAAGTTCAACGAGGAGTTGGTCAATGCCGGCATCATGCTGGCCGGCGAGGGCCTGAAGCCGTCGTCGCAGGGCAAAAGGGTGGCCTTCGACGGCCCGAACCGCACGGTGATCGACGGCCCCTTCGCGGAGACCCGGGAGCTGGTCGCCGGCTTCTGGATCTGGGAGGTCAAGGACATGGCCGAGGCGGTCGAGTGGGCGAAGCGCTGCCCCAACCCGATGCCAGGCCCCAGCGAACTCGAGATCCGCCCGGTGTTCGAGGCCGCAGATTTCGGAGAGGCTTTCACGCCGGAACTCGCCGAGCAGGAGGAGCGGCTCCGCGAGAAAATCACCAACCGCTAGAACTCTCTCCGTCGCCGCCACGGCTTGCCTCGGCGCGCCCTCGCCTCTTAACTGGGCTCCGTGGCGGCGACGGACATCCATCGGACAATCGAGGCGGTCTTCAGGATCGAGCAGGCCAGACTCATCGCGGGCCTGGCCCGGATGCTGCGCGACGTCGGCCGGGCGGAGGAGCTGGCGCAGGACGCCCTCGTGACCGCCCTGACCGAATGGCCGAAGTCCGGGGTCCCGGATAACCCGGGCGCCTGGCTCATGGCCACGGCCAAGCGCCGGGCCATCGACGGGATCCGCCGCGACAGGATGCTCGCCCAGAAGCACGCCGAGATCGGCCGGGACCTCGAGGACGAGCGCGATACCGGCATGGAGGCCATCGAGGCGGCCATGGACGACGACTTGGGCGACGAGCTGCTCGGCCTGATCTTCACCGCCTGCCACCCGATCCTGTCGCGAGAGGCGCGGACGGCCCTGACCCTTCGCCTGATCGGCGGGCTGACGACGGACGAGATCGCCCGCGCCTTCCTGTCGAGCGAGGCGACCGTCGCCCAGCGCATCGTCCGGGCCAAGAAGACCTTGGGAAGAGCCCGCCCGGCCTTCGAGGTGCCCCGCGGCGCGGACCGAAAGGAGCGCCTCGCCTCCGTGCTGGAGGTCATCTACCTGATCTTCAACGAGGGCTACGCGGCCACTGCCGGCGAGGACCTGATCCGGCCTGCCCTCTGCGCCGAGGCCCAGCGGCTGGGCCGCATTCTCGCCGGCCTCATGCCCGACGAGCCCGAGGTCTTCGGCCTCCTGGCCCTGATGGAGATCCAGGCGTCGCGGCTGTCCGCCCGCGTGGGGCCGGACGGAGCGGCGATCCCTCTGCCTGAGCAGAACCGCGCCCGCTGGGACCAGCTCCTGATCCGCCGGGGCCTCGCTGCCCTGGAACGCGCCGAGGCGCTCGGCGGCGCTCACGGCCCCTTTGCCCTGCAGGCCGCGCTGGCCGCCTGTCACGCACGAGCCCGCAAGGCAGAGGAGACGGACTGGCCGAGGATTGCCGCGCTGTACGACCGCTTGCGGGAGGTCATGCCCTCGCCGGTGGTCGATCTGAACCGGGCCGTGGCCCACAGCATGGCCTTCCGGCCGGAGGCAGGCTTGGAGCTCCTTAGCGAGATCGATGGGGCCGCAGCGCTGCGCGACTATGCGCCTCTCCCGGCCGCGAGGGGCGATTTCCTCTTCCGGGCAGGCCGCCTTGCCGAAGCCAGGGTCGAGTTCGAGCGTGCGGCGGCGCTCAGCCGGAATGAACGCGAGAGGGCGTTCCTGCTCGGCCGGGCAGCGGCGTGCGACGGATCCTGAGCCGGCTCCGCCACATCACCCGAGGGCCGAGGCTCCAAGGGAGGCCGAGAAGGTCAGCAGCACGAGGGCCGCGCCCCTCTGGACGATCTGGGGACGGACGACGGCACGAGGCCCTGCAAGAGCGGAGCCGAAGCCGATCCAGCCGAGGGCGATCGGCACGATGACGGCCGCGAACGTTCCCATCGCCTGGGCGAAGGCAGCCGGGTCGCGGAATGATGCCTCCGGGAAGACGGCAACGGCGAAGAGGAGCGCCTTCGGGTTGAGCAGAGTCGCCGCGAAGACCCGCCCGCTGCCGAATCGGGTTTCGTCGATGGCCTGCCCTGCATCCCGCCACAGGATCCAGGCCACGGCCATCAGGTAGCCGGCACAGGCGAGCCGCAGGAGGGGCTTCAGCCAAGGCAGGGCAGCCGCCGCCGGCTCCAGGAACACCCCCCAGGCAGCGATGGCAAGTGCATAGCCGGCCAGTTCCGCGGGAACCAGCGGCAGGGAGCGGCGCAGGCCCGCGCGCGCCCCGGAGCTGGCCAGCAGCGTATTGGTGGGCCCCGGCGTCGCAAGGATCGCCGCGACGGCCGGAACGAAGGCGATGAGATCGATCATGGGAGTCCCGTAGGCGCTCCCGAGGAGGCGCGCCTTGATCAGCCTCAAGTCGCGCCGGGCCGCCAGCTTCATCCAGGCCAGGGCAGACGGCCCCAAATCCCTTGTTTTGCGGCGAGTTTTGCGCGTTCTCGGGGCGCCGAAACCTTGCGGAACAAAGCGTGAATCACCATATCCTGCCTATGATTCACAGCACTGCGACATCCCTGTCGAAGCCCGCACGGAACGCGCCGAACGAGGAGCGGATCGAGGGCAACTGGCACGTCTATCCGCTGGAGGCGGCGCTCGAGCTCGACTATGTGGACCAGGCCGGCAATCCGAGCCGGCGCTGGGTGATCGCGCGCGAGCTGAAGGTCGGCCCCGGCAAGATGCTGCTCGGCGGCATCGACATGGCCGACGACGGCTATCGCGGCTTCCGGGTGGACCGGATCGAGCGTCTCGAAGACGCCGAAACGGGCCTTGTGGTCGACCGCAACATCCTGGACTGGCTGATGAAGCTGGCCGAACGGCAGGCGAGAGAGCGCAGGAAGGCCCTCAAATCTGCTTAAAGGAGGAGTCGCGGGAACGCGCGCCTTCCGCTAAAAGCCTTGAACATGGACTTGATTACAACGACCGACGCCCTGGCGGCCGCGTGCCGCCGCCTCGCCGCCCATCCGTTCGTCACCGTCGATACGGAGTTCCTGCGGGAGACCACCTATTACCCCAAGCTCTGCCTGATCCAGATGGCGGGCCCGGACCCGGCGGATGCCTGCCTGATCGACCCCCTGGCCGAGGGCATCAGCCTCGATCCCTTCATGGCGCTCATGGCGGATCGGAACGTGGTCAAGGTGTTCCATTCGGCCCGGCAGGACCTGGAGATCGTGTGGAACCTGGGGCGCCTCGTGCCGGAGCCCCTGTTCGACACCCAGATCGCCGCGATGGTCTGCGGCTACGGCGACTCCGTCTCCTACGAGCAGCTCGTCAACGACCTCGCCAAGGCCAGGATCGACAAGTCCTCCCGCTTCACGGACTGGTCCCGCCGCCCGCTCACGGACGCGCAGCTCAGCTATGCCCTCTCCGATGTCACCCACTTGGTGAAGGTCTACGAGGCCCTCGTCGACCAGCTCACGAAAAACGGCCGTCTCGACTGGCTCAGCGAGGAGATGGCCGTCCTCACCTCGCCCGAGACCTATCAGGCCGATCCGGACAATGCCTGGCGCCGCCTCGCCGGCCGCCTGCGCAAGGCCAAGGAGGTCGCCGTCCTCATGGAGGTCGCGGCCTGGCGCGAGCGCGAGGCGCAGAACCGGGACGTGCCCCGCGGCCGCATCCTCAAGGACGACGCCCTCATCGACATCGCGGTCTCGGCACCCCGCAGCATCGAGGCCCTGGGGCGCCTGCGGTCGATTCCGAACGGCTTCGAGCGCTCCCGCACAGGCGCGGACATCATCGATGCGGTCGAGCGCGGCTTGGCCCGTGACCCCGCTACGGTGCCGATGCCGGAGCGCTCCCGCGGGCGGGGCGCCGCCGGCGCCACCGTCGAGCTGCTGAAGGTGCTCCTGAAGGCGGTGGCGGAAGGCGAAGGCGTCGCCCCCAAGATCATCGCCACCGTCGACGACCTGGAGGCCATCGCCGAGGACGACATGGCCGACGTCGCCCCGCTCCACGGCTGGCGCCGGGCGCTGTTCGGCGAGAAGGCGCTGGCCTTGAAGGCCGGACAGCTCGGCCTCGCCATGAATAAGAATCGGGTCGTGGTATACCCGGTCCCTGCCAGTTCGAACTGAGCCGCCCGCCGGCCGGAAACGGAAACGGAAACGGAGGCGTGCCGCCTCCGTCTCAACCCCCCGCCTCGACCCTCGGGCGTTCAGCGCCCGAAGATGCCCTTGAAGAACTGGGCCATCTTGTTGTGCTTCTTCTTGCGGTCCACGTCCGCCTGGCTCTTGACCCAGGCGACCTGAACGACGCGGCGCTCGCCCGCGAAGGGCCTGTGGCCGTGCCAGGATTTGTCGGAGCGCAGGAAGGCGAACATGGTGCCCATGGTCGGCGGCACCTCGATCGCGTAGGGCTCGAAGTTCTTCTCGTCGTAAAGGACCCGCAGACGTCCGCCCTCGTCCTGCTGCCACTCGTCGTTCATGTAGACCAGCATGGTCATGACCTTCGACGGGCCGTCCGTGTGGATCGCGCCGTATTTCGGCTGGGACCGGGCCATGATGGTGGTGAGACGGGGATACTGGTGGAGGTCCTGGCCGAACCGACGAGACAGCTCCTCGGTCAGTTCGGGGCCCTCCAGTTCCTCGATCAGCTTCTTGAACCGGCCATGGAGCTTGACCTCGTCCACCGTCAGGTAGCCGGGCTTCGATATTTCGGGGAAGTCCCGCCGCAGGTCGTCGATCGTCTCCGGTTTCAGGAAGTCGGATCCCAGGAGAAAATCGTAGGGATCGTGAGAGATTCTGGCGTCGCGTACTGCAGAGAGATTGATCGTTTCCATGTACCTCATTCCCTCATGCGCTCTTGTTGTCGCGTATCAGCTCAAGAACTTGGACGGTAATTCGATCGGCTACTACTGTAAACCGCCCGGCGGATACGCCCTTTTTTCTGACTATTGTCCTAAACGAACTCGATTCTTGGCTCCATGCTCAGGAGCTTTCCGAGGGCGCGTATGCGGCCGGCGAGGCGTTCGTTCGCCAGAGCCTCCAGGCGGCGGGGCAGTTGCAGGACGACCTGATTGCCGCGGGCATGGAGCGGCGCCTGCGGCAGCACCCCTTCCATACCGACCGAGACCGGATAAGCGACGCGCATTAGAGCCGCCAGCAGCCGGGCGCGCTCCATCAGGCGGGTTCCGGCGAGGGCCTTGACCCGGGAGCCGACCTTGTCCGGGTTGAGGCCTTCGTGCCGGAAGAAGATCGACAGGGCGAGATAAGCACGGCCCGCGTGATCGAGCGCGGCAAAGGCCCCGTAGGCGATGAGGTTCAGGCTCTGCTCGCCCCGGTAGTCGGGATGGGCGCGCCAGCCGATGTCGGCCAGGAGGCACGCGGCGTGCCGCAGGCGGCGCTCGTTCTCGGTCTCCGGGAGGCCGAGGCTCTCCATGAACCGGTCGGTCCAGTCCCACAGCTCCTCGCCATGGGCCGGCGAGCGGGAGCGCAGGAGGTTGAGATCGGCGGCGGCCGAGATCAGCGGGTCCTGCCGGCGCGTGTCGGGATCGAGCTTCTCGTACAGCAATCCTTCGCGAACGCCATAGGCCGAGATGGCGATCTCCTTCGGCTCGCCGAGACGGATGATCTCCTCCAGCAGGATCGCCCCATAAGCCAGCAGAGGCCGGCGGGCCTCCGAGATGGTTTCGATGTCCTTCAAGGTCTTGGTATCGACCTCCTCGACGAGGTGCAGGAAGTCGAGCCCGTCCTCCGGGTTGATCACGTAGCCGTGCATCACGTGCAGCGGATAGTCCTTGGCCGCCTGATGGAGCTTCGCCAGGGCGCGCCAGGTTCCGCCGACCGCGTAGAAAGTGCGGCCGTGGAGGTTCTCCAGATATTCCGGAGCCCGCTCCAGCGCGGCGCGGACGATCTTCTGCGCCTTCTTCAGGGAGCCGCCGCTCAGGTCCTGAAGGGCGAGGCCGCCGAGCGGCATGGTGATGCCCTGCCCGACCGTCGAGCCCTGCACGTCGACGAGTTCCAGGCTGCCGCCGCCCATGTCGCCGACGATGCCGTCCGGGGCGTGGAAACCCGACACGACGCCGAGCGCCGAGAGCCGGGCCTCCTTCGGTCCCGACAGGAGCTCGATCTCGTGGCCGCAGGCTTCGGCCGCGGCCTCCAGGAAGGCGGGGCCGTTGGAGGCGTCGCGCGCGGCCGCGGTGGCGAGCACGAACACGTCCGCCACATCCATGGTGTCGCAGAGAACCCGGAAGCGAGCGAGCGCCCGAAGCGCCCGCTCCACCGCATCGTCGTCGAGGCGGCCGGTGGTCGCCACATGGCGCCCGAGACCGCAGAGCACCTTCTCGTTGTAGATCGGCGTCGGCGCGCGGGTCATGCCCTCGTAGACCACGAGACGCACGGAGTTGGAGCCGATGTCGATGGTGGCGACGGGACGGCCGATCTTGAGCCGGCCCGGAGCGTCGCGTCCGGTGGCCTGCATGTCAGCGTTGCCCGCGCTTCGCAAGCGCCTTGGGGCTGGACGTCTTGAGAGATTTTCCACGGCCCGACAGACTCGGATTGGTCATGAAATACTTGTGAGCGTTGAAGGGTTCCTCGCCCTTGGCGGGAACGATTCTCCGACTCGTCCCGTCGGGCAATACCGTCCAGCTCTGCTCGTTGTCGAGCAGGTTCGCCAGCATGATCTGGTCGAGCACCTGCTGATGCACGGTCGGATTGACGATCGGCAGCAGGGCCTCGACGCGCCGGTCGAGGTTGCGCGACATGAGGTCGGCGGACGAGATGTAGACATGTGCCTCCGGGTTCGGCAGCCCCTTGCCGTTGCCGAAGGCGTAGATCCGGGTGTGCTCCAGGAAGCGCCCGACGATGGACTTCACCCGGATGTTCTCCGACAGGCCCTTGATGCCGGGCCTGAGGCAGCAGATGCCGCGCACGATGAGGTCCACCTGCACGCCCGCGGCGCTCGCATCGTAGAGCGCGTCGATGATGACCGGGTCGACGAGGGAGTTGCACTTGCCCCAGATCGAAGCGGGGCGCCCCGCCTTGGCGTGCTCGATCTCCTCCCCGATGTGCTGGAGGAGCCGCTTCTTCAGGGTCAGCGGGGACACCGCCATGCGTTCCAGCTCGGCCGGCTCCGCATAGCCGGTCACGTAGTTGAAGATGCGCGACACGTCGCGGCCGATCACCGGATCGGCGGTGAAGTAGGACAGGTCCGTGTAGATGCGGGCCGTGATCGGGTGGTAGTTGCCCGTGCCCACGTGGCAGTAGGTGATGAGCTGCCCGCCCTCGCGGCGCACCACCATGGACAGCTTGGCGTGGGTCTTCAGCTCGATGAAGCCGAACACCACCTGGGCGCCCGCCCGCTCCAGGTTGCGCGCCCAGCGGATGTTGGCCTCCTCGTCGAAGCGGGCCTTCAGCTCCACGAGAGCCGTCACCGATTTGCCCGCCTCCGCCGCCTCGGCCAGGGCTGCCACGATGGGGGAGTCCGAGGAGGTGCGGTAGAGCGTCTGCTTGATCGCCACCACGTTGGGGTCCCGCGCCGCCTGGTAGAGGAACTGGACCACGGCGTCGAACGACTCGTAGGGGTGGTGGACGATGATGTCCTTCTCCCGGATGGCCGCGAAGCAGTCGCCGCTGTGCTCGCGGATGCGCTCTGGAAAACGCGGATTGTAGGGCTTGAACTTGAGGTCGGGCCGGTCGAGGGCCACGAGCTGAGACAGCTCGTTGAGCGCCAGCATCCCCTCGACCACGAACATCTCGTCGCCGGCGATTTCGGATTCCTCGGCCACGAACAGGCGCAGGTCCTCCGGCATGGCGGCCTCGACCTCGAGGCGGATCACGCTGCCGCGCCGGCGCTGCTTGAGGGCCGTCTCGAAGAGGCGCACCAGATCCTCGGCCTCCTCCTCCACCTCGATATCCGAGTCGCGGATGACCCGGAACGCACCCTGCCCCTGCACGCTGTAGCCCGGGAAGAGCCGGGTCGTGTAGAGGGCGATCATCTGCTCCAGGGCGATGAAGCGGCTCGCGCCGGTCTCGGCGAAGTCCGGCAGCCGGATGAAGCGCTCGCCCCGGGTCGGCAGGCGGATGAGGGCGTTCAGCACCTTGCCGTCGCTCTGCCGCACGAGCTTCAGGGCGATGGAAAGGCCCAAATTCGGGATGAACGGGAACGGGTGCGCCGGATCGATGGCGAGCGGCGTCAGGACGGGGAAGATGTGGTTGAGGAAGTAGTCCTCCAGCCACGAGGCCTCCGACTTCGTCAGCTCTGCACCCTCGACCAGCACGATGCCCTCTTCCAAAAGGGTCTCGCGCAATTCGCGCCACCGGCGCTGCTGGTCGGACGCGAGGTTCGACACCTCGACGGCGATCTTCACCAGCTGCTCCTGCGGGGTCAGCCCGTCCTGCGAGGGCGTCGCCACCCCGGAGCGCACCTGCCCGCGCAGGCCGGCGACACGCACCATGAAGAACTCGTCGAGGTTGTCGGCGGAAATCGACAGGAACCGCAGCTGCTCGAGGAGCGGATGGTTCCGGTTCGATGCCTCCTCCAGGACACGGCGGTTGAATTGGAGCCACGACAATTCGCGGTTGATGAAGCGCTGAGGGAACTGCCTCAGGACCGCCCCATCGAACTCCACCTCCGGCGGCGCCTTCGGCAACGGGGCATCGCTGACGATCTCGGCCTCGTCCAGCACCAGGGCGCTGCGCACGTCGTTCTCCGCCGCTTTTTTCTGCGACTTCCGTTTTGACGGGGTTTTCGTGACGGTTTCACGACGGGTGGGCAACAAGCTGTCTGTCACGGGCTCTACTCGATCTCATCCGTTTCCTGCGCGGCGCCGAGGACCTCGGCCGCGATCGCCCGCGAGACGCGCCGCCCCCGGCTCAGTGCCTCCCTGTCCAGGAGGGTCACCAGTTCCGAGGCCTTCGCCAGCGAGCGCTCGATCCTCAAGGCAATGTAGTCGACAACGCTGGTATCGACCACGAGTTGCCGGTCGACGAAAAGCTTGACCAGAACCGCCTTGAGCAGGGCGTCGTCCGGCGCGTCCAGCTCCACGGCGGGCGCGAGGCGAAGCCGCGAGAGCAGGTCCGGCGTCCGGATGCCCCATTGGTCCGGCGGCGTCTCGCAGGTGAGCAGCAGATGGGCGCTCCGCTCCCGCGCCAGGTTGAGGAGATGGAACAGGGCGGCCTCGTCCCTCGACCCACGGTCCACGTCCTCGATGGCGAGGGCCCCGTTCGACACGAGGTGCGGGACCTTGTCTCCCGTCACGTCGGAGACGTCCACCGTCCAGGCATGGGCCGTCTCGGCCCAGATCGACGCCAGATGGCTCTTGCCGCTGCCGCGCGGGCCGCGCAGCAGGAGGATCGTGTCCGGCCATCCTGGCCAGCCTTCGACCAGTGCATAGGCCTGCTCGTTCGACGGGCTGACGAGGAAGTCCTCGCGTCCGTACCGTGGGTCGAGCGGCAGGTCGAAGGCGAGTTGCTTGGGAGCATCACGCATCGGCATCGATCCGGGGCTTGAGGATGACCGGCTCGGTCCCGCGGTAGAGCGGGCTCGTCAGGTATTGGCTCAGTGCGAAACGCGCGATGACGCCCATGGCGGCCGCCAGCGGCACCGCCAGCAGCAGCCCGACGAAGCCGAAGAGGGAGCCGAAGGCGAGCAGCGCGAACATGAGCCAGACCGGATGCAGGCCCACGGACTCGCCCACGAGCTTCGGCGACAGGATGTTGCCCTCCACGAACTGGCCGAAGACGAAGATGCCCAGCGTCGCCAGGATCATGGTCCAGTCCGGCCAGAACTGCACGATGGCGACGCCCATGGACAGGATCAGGCCGGTAAGAGAGCCCACGTAGGGGATGAAGCTCAGAAGCCCGGCCGTCATGCCGATGACGGCGCCGAAGTTCAGCCCGATGAGCGCGAGGCCGACCCCGTAGAAGGTGCCGAGGATGATGCAGACCAGGGCCTGGCCGCGCACGAAGCCGGCGATCGCGTGGTCGATGTCCCGGGCGATGGCGCGGATCGTGTCCCGATGCTTCATCGGCAGCCAGGAATCCACGGTCGTGACCATGTGGTCCCAGTCGATCAGCATGTAGAAGGCGACCACCGGAGCCACCACGAGCAGGGAGAAGATGTTCAGGAGCGCCTGCCCTCCCGACCAGAGCGACTGAAGGAACGTGCCGAGCCAGGCGAGCCCCTGCGAGACCAGGTTGCCGACTGAAGTCTGCATCTCCGGCAGGGCCGTGTTGCCGCCGAGCCTCTCGATCAGGGGACCTCCCTGCTCCACGGCCAGCTGCTGCAGCCGAGCCACGTAGCTGGGGAGGCGCTCCACCAGGGCACCGAGCTGCTGCGCCGCGAAGGGCACCAGCACCACCAGGGTCAGGATGAAGAGCAGGACGAACAGGACGAGGATGATGAGGCTCGCCCCCAGGCGCCCGATGCCGGTCCTTTGCAGCCGGTCGGCCAGAGGGTCGAGCAGGTAGGCCAGGGCGAAGCCAGCCACGAAGGGCAGCAGGATGGTGCGCAGGGCGAACAGCAGGGCCACCGTCACCACGAGCGCCGCGATCCAGAATGCGACCTGCCGTTGGATCGTCATTTGGGCTCCACCTTCCCGCTACTCCGCACGGCATCGGACCCGAAAGCAGCCTCCGCCTTCGTCCCATCCGATGCTCACTCTTTTACCAAGCCCATCGTCCGGCGCGGCTACCTAAGTCACTTTTTCGCACGATGCGCTAGCCCGACATGTGCCGGAGCCAGCCTCCGAGATAGGCACCGGCGGAAGCGACGGTCAAGGCGGCGACGACGAGCATGGCCACGTCCTCGAACCCTCCGAGTTCGGCCCCATAGGCGTTTGCCGCAAGGGCAAAGGCCGCGAAGCCGATCTGGGCGGCAGTGTTCAGCTTGCTGACGAGGAGCGGCTTGATCGCGACCGGACGGCTCATGACCCAGGACAGGACCACGGCCGCGACGATCATCACGTCCCGGGACACGACGAGGATGGCGAGCCAGCTCGGGATGGCTCCCACGACCGCGAGGGAGACGTAGATCGACACCAGGAGCGACTTGTCGGCCAGGGGATCGATGTAGGATCCCAGCTCGCTTCTCATGTCGAAGTTGCGGGCGATGAACCCGTCAATCGCATCCGAAACCCCGGCGACCGCGAACAGCACAAACGCCACCGCCCACCGCTCCTGCATGATCATGACGATCACGAAGGGCACGATGATGAGGCGCCCGATGGTGATGAGGTTCGGAATGGTCATCGCCATGATGATGGCGGGTCGGCATCGCGAGTTCAATGTAGGCCGCAGGCGCGTGGGGATAGCGGGGACGGCGGGCGCTTCCCTCCCCCTCGTGGGGAGGCGGGCAGGTCGGCACTCTCCCGATCGTAGGGCCGCATTCGATGGCGGAATCCCCTTGCCTTCCGGCCCCCTCCCGCTTACTGCCCCCGCAGAGAGGACTGCCGATGACCGAGAAACATGAGAACGGCCTGACCTACGCGCAGGCGGGCGTCGACATCGATGCGGGCAACGCCATGGTCGACCAGATCAAGCCCCTTGTCCGGGCCACGCGCCGGCCCGGGGCGGATGCGGAAATCGGCGGGTTCGGCGGGCTCTTCGACCTCAAGGCCGCCGGCTTCAGAGACCCGATCCTGGTCGCTGCCAACGACGGTGTCGGTACCAAGGTGAAAATCGCCATCGACACGGGCATTCACGACACCATCGGCATCGACCTCGTGGCCATGTGCGTGAACGACATCGTCGTCCAGGGCGCGGAGCCCCTATTCTTCCTGGACTATTTCGCCACCGGAAAGCTCTCGCCGGAGGTCGGCGTCGCCATCGTCAAGGGCATCGCCGACGGCTGCCGGCAGGCCGGCTGCGCGCTCATCGGTGGCGAGACCGCCGAGATGCCGGGCCTCTACGCCAAGGGTGACTACGACCTCGCAGGCTTCGCCGTGGGCGCCGCCGAGCGCGGCACCCTGCTGCCGAAGGCCGTGAAGGCGGGCGACGTGCTCATCGGCCTGCCCTCCTCGGGCGTCCACTCCAACGGCTTCTCCCTCGTGCGCCGGATCGTCGAAAGGTCGGGCCTCGCCTGGGACGCTCCCGCGCCCTTCGCTTCGGGAAAGAGTCTGGCTCGAGCCCTGCTTGAGCCGACCCGGATCTACGTGAAGTCGCTGCTCAAGGTCCTGAAGGCGGGCGAGGGCATCAACGCGCTCTGCCACATCACCGGCGGCGGCTTCCCGGACAATATCCCCCGCGTCCTGCCCGATGGCATCGGCGTTCGCCTCGACCTCGGCGCCATCCCGGTGCCGCCGGTCTTCGGCTGGCTCGCCCGTACCGGCGGCGTGGCGGAACCCGAAATGCTGCGCACCTTCAACTGCGGCGTCGGCATGATCGTGGTGGCGGATGCCGCTCAGGTGGAAGCCGTCATGGGGCGGCTGCGGGATGCCGGCGAGAGCCCGGTCCGCATCGGCGAGGCCGTCGCCCATGACCGCGGCGAGCGCGTCAGGACGGCGGGCAGCCTGAATCTCTGATGGACCGCCGCCGCATCGCCATCCTGATCTCGGGCCGCGGCTCCAACATGGCCTCGCTCATCGAGGCGGCGCGCGCGCCCGGCTACCCGGCCGAGATCGCCCTGGTCCTGTCGAACCGCCCCGACGCGGAAGGGCTGGCGAGGGCGCGGGACGCCGGAATCGAGGCGCTCGCGATCGACCACAAGGCCTACTCGACGAGAGAGAGCTTCGAGCAGGCTCTCGACGCCGTCCTCCGGGAGCGGGAGATCGAGTTCATCTGCCTCGCGGGCTTCATGCGCGTGCTAACCAACTGGTTCGTGGAGCAGTGGCAAGGCCGGATGATCAACATCCACCCTTCCCTCCTGCCCCTCTTCCGCGGCACGCACACCCACCGGCGGGCGTTGGAGGAAGGCGTTCTCGTCCACGGCTGCACGGTGCACTTCGTGGTGCCCGAGCTCGATGCCGGGCCCATCGTGGCCCAGGCGGCGGTGCCGGTCGTTCCCGGCGACACGGAGGAGAGCCTGGCGAAGCGCATCCTGGTGCAGGAGCACGCGCTCTATCCGCAGGCGCTGGCGATGATCTGCAGCGGGCGCGTCCGTCTGGACGACGGACGAGTGGTGTTTTCGGATTCTTGGGACAGTTCAGGGGCGCTGCGTTCGCCTGGCTAGTCATCGGTAGAGCCGCGCGAAGTGGAAGCTCAAGCCTCAAGTTATGCCGGCGCCTGCACTTGCCTCGGTGAGAGTATTCCCTTTGCGAACTCTTGCACATTCGAGTATAAATACAATAGAGCATGCGTGAGGGGGACGCTTCATGTCCAGGCCTGCCTGTGCGCCCGCAATACTGCTCTCGGTGATACTGACCGCCTCCTGGGTCACTGAAGCTGCCGCGCAGGCAAGACGCCGACCCCGCCCTGATCACGGGGCATGCACCTGCAGATGTGTCTCCAACGACGGGAGGTATAACAATCCTCAGTCGTTTACGAATCCTGACAATTCCGGTTTTTCGCAATCGAGTTGCATAGGCTTGACCCAAAGGAATTGCAGTATCAGGACACCCGAAGGCGTCGTCAGCGGCAAATTTCGAGGGTGTGACTGGACACGATACGATCCAGCATCAGGACAGCTTTCTCGGCCTCCCGGAGGAATGGCACCGCCGCAACCATCAGAAGGCAGGCCCGAGGGCGCACGGCCGACCGGGGGAGGCCTGCGGCGGTAGCAAGGGATCCGCCTCGCCGTCGCTCTCAAGTCAGCCCATGGGCGAAGGCGCACCGTCGGTGCGCCCCCGAGGTCACGGGAAAACGAATTACAGTGCAGGCCGCTGCAGGTTGCAGGAATCGATGGCGCTCAGCGCCTTGGCGCGGGCGGTGTCGTTGAAAACGCCGGTGTCGCGATAAGCCTGGACCTCCTCGGCGCTCAAGGACCGCATGGTCCGGCCCGCGTAGCAGTCGCATTTGCGGGAAAGCGAGCTTTCGCTGACGTTCTGAAGCCGCGCCTGGGTGACCGCGCAGGCCTGGCTGACGCGGGAGCGCAGCTCGCCCATGCTGGCGGTCTTCAGGGCCGGGTCGGGCTGGTACTGGGTCGGCATGTTGGAGGCGGCCGCGAGAGCTGCCGTCGCGGACAGGGAAAGGGCGGCGGCAGCCAGGAACGCGCGGAGACCGGAGGACATCGGACAAACCCTCGTAAGAATGAAACACTCAAGCTTAAGGATAGGGTTGCCGCGTCTGGGTCAAGGGCGAGCCGGATATAGCCTTAAGACTTAGTGCACTTTGCGGACGAGGCCGAGCGACGGTCAACGAAGACCGCGATCCGGAACGGCCTTCGGCGCTGGGGTGTCAGTCCAAGCGAGCCGGCGATGAAAATGGTTTCGTGGCATCCACCACGAACAGGGCGAACTCATACAGATCCGTCGAGCCGCTGCTCGACACCTCCATTGGGGTGTCGACGCCATGGCCCACCATGCCCTGGCCGGCAGCGACACGCGCGACGCCATGCGGTGTCTTCTGGCTCAATTCGCCTGTGACCACGTAAAACGCCTCCGAACCAGGATGGGTATGCACGGGCGTGACGCTGCCCGGAGGACCTCCCGCTTCGTTGACCCGGAGAAGATATTGGGTCGCCGTGATCCGGGGGATCGGACCGATCTTGGCCACCTGCGTGCCGCCCTTCGAGGGCTCATCCGCCGGGCCGAGCGTGAAGAGCCAGATTCTGCCTCTGGCTTCGGCCACCAACCCCATCGGACCGGCAGCCGCCTGTGCCTGCTCCTTGGTCTCGAAGTTGTCGATATGCCAGAAGAGATCGCCGGATGGCAGTTGCGAGGTCTTCGTCTCCGCCAGCGGCTTCACGAAGAAGGTCTGCTGCGCCGTTGCCAGCGGGGACAGCACGAGCAACCCGGGGATCAATGCTGCAAGGATCTTGCGGTTCATCATACAACCCTCCCAGACACGGGCGTGCTGCGGCACGAGCTGACGGACCACATTCAGGATCCGTTTGACTAAGTTGTACGCCGTCGTCCGGGCGACTCGCGACCGGGACGTCTGCAATCACGCTGCGCCTTCTATGCCCGAAATGCCAGGTAAATTAGGGATGAGCCGGTCAATACGGCGCGCTCGAACAAGTTGGGCGGGTTCCCTCAGGCAACAACCGGCTCGGGCCGTTCATGCGTCGCGGAGAGCTGCGGCACGGCAGCCGGATCGGGAGCGGCCCTTTCCAGCGCCACTCGGTTGTCGTGGAAGGCGGCCCCGCCATAGGGCGCAACCTGGTCGGCGCCGGTCAGCGTGTTGATGCCGCGTCCATAAGGGTGGGCGGCATTGGGCCAGATCGATTCCGCGATCAGCACCCCGCGCCGGACGCCGTCGAACAGGCGGGCCCGCAGGAAGACCTCGCCCCGAGCGTTCCTCAGCTTCACCCAGTCGCCGTCGACGATGCCCTGGCGCTCCGCATCCTCCGGGTGGATCATCACCTCGGGCCGCCCTTCCTTCGCCTTGGAGATCGGGGTCTCGGTGAAGGTGGAGTTGAGGAAGTTCCGGGCCGGGCTGGTGGCGAGGCGGAAGGGATGGTCCTCCGTCGCCTCCTCGATCACAGCCCAGTGGTCCGGCAGGGCCGGAATCTGTTGCCAGGGCCCCATCGGGCCGTTGTTGCCGGACGGAATCCTCGTCCAGTCGGGCTTGAAGCGGAACTTCCCGTCCGGATAGGCGAAGCCGTTGAGGTAATGGGCCTCCTCGAAGCAGGGCTGCGCGTCCACGTGCACCTGCGCCTCCAGGTGTTCGATCCCGTCCCAGCCCGAGTTGCGCAGGGTCCAATCGATGATCTCCCGCGGGGTCATGCCGAAGCCGCGGTGCTCCGCGCCGACGCGCCGGGCAAGATCGCAAATGACCTCGTGGTTGGAGCGGCATTCGCCGGGTGGGTCGACGAGCTTCGTCCCGAGCTGGAAATACTGGTGGCCGCCGCCCGAATAGAGGTCGTCGTGCTCCATGAACATGGTCGCCGGCAGCACGATGTCGGCCATGATGGCCGTCTCGGTCATGAACTGCTCGTGGACGCAGACGAACAGATCCTCGCGGGCAAAGCCGCGCTTCACCAACTCCTGCTCCGGCGCCACTGAGACCGGGTTGGTGTTCTGGATCAGCATCGCCTTCACGGGCGGGCCGTCGTAGAGCGCCTGCCGATCGCCCGTGAGCACGCGGCCGATCTGGGACTGGTCGAGCCGGCGGATCGTGGGGTCGAGGGCGTCGTGCCCCTCGATCAGGTGCTTGTTCCAGCGGTAGATGGCGCCGTTGTTGTGGAAGGCGCCGCCGCCCTCGTGTTTCCAGGCTCCGGTCACCGCCGCGATGCAGGAGGCCGCATGCATGTTGACCGAGCCGTTGCGCTGGCGGCCGAAGCCGTAGCCGAGGCGGAAGAAGGTGCGCTTGCGCTCGCCCACGAGCCGCGCGAAGGCCTCGATCTCCTCCACCGCGAGCCCCGTGATGGCCGAGGCCCAGGCCGGATCGCGGGTCCGCAGGTGCTCCTCCAGCTCATGCGGGTGGTCGGTGTAGTGCTCCAGATATTCCCAGTCGGCATATCCGTCGCGGAAGAGCACGTGCATCACCGCGCAGGCCAGAGCGCCGTCGGTGCCCGGCCGCACCAGCAGGGCCATGTCGGCCTGCTTCATGGTCGGGTTCATGTAGATGTCGATGGCGACGATCTTGGCCCCGCGCTCCTTGCGGGCGCGCATGGCGTGCGTCATCACGTTGACCTGGGTGTGGACCGGATTGGTGCCCCAGATCACGATGCAATCCGACACCGCCATCTCGCGTGGATCGGGCCCTGCGAGCCTGCCCGTGCCGGCAACGAAGCCCGTATAGGCGATCGCGGTGCAGATGGTGGAATACTGGCCCGAATAACGCTTCACGTTGCGCAGGCGGTTGATGCCGTCGCGCATGACGTAGCCCATGGTGCCGGCGTAGTAATAGGGCCACACGGATTCCGTGCCGAAATCCCGCTCCGCCTCGAGAAACTTCGTCGCCACGATGTCGAGCGCCTCGTCCCAGGAGATGCGCTCGAACTGGCCGGAGCCCTTCGGGCCGGTGCGCTTCAGGGGATGGAGCAGCCGCTCCGGATGGTGGATGCGCTCCGCATAGCGCGCCACCTTCGCGCAGATCACGCCCGCCGTGTAGCGGTTGGTCCGGTCCCCGTGCACCCGCCCTATGGTGCGCCCGTCGATCACCTCGACCTTCAACGAGCAGGCCGAGGGGCAGTCGTGCGGGCAGACGGAGGGGCGGTGCTCGATGCGGGGGGCGTGGGTCATGGCGGGCGCATGATGCGGGAGGGGAGGCGAAATGAAAAGGCCGCCCGGAGGCGGCCTCTTGCGTCTTGTTCTTAAGGGTCTTTAGCCCACGATCTCGTTGCCCGAGAAGAACTGGGCGATCTCGATCTTGGCGTTGTCGACGCTGTCGGAGCCGTGGACCGAGTTCTCGCCGATGGACTTGGCGTAGAGCTTGCGGATGGTGCCTTCGGCGGCGCTCTCCGGGTTGGTGGCGCCCATGACCTCGCGGTAGCGGGCCACGGCGTTCTCGCCCTCGAGCACCTGCACCACGACCGGGCCGGAGATCATGAAGTCCACCAGTTCGCCGAAGAAGGGGCGCTCCTTGTGGACCGCGTAGAAAGTTTCGGCCTCGCGGCGGCTCATGAGAACGCGCTTCTGCGCCACGATGCGCAGGCCCGCTTTCTCGATGACGGCGTTGATGGCGCCGGTCAGGTTCCGCTCCGTCGCGTCGGGCTTGATGATGGAGAAGGTGCGCTCGATGGCCATGACTACTCGCTCTTGAAGAGAAAAATTTCGGAAGTGCGGCGCTTATAGCGGCGCTCCCCCCTGCCCTCAAGGGCCTTTTCGCGCCCGCGAAAGGTCAGGCTTGGAAAGGCCCGGCCCCGGCCCTAGTCTCTCGGGCACCGGTCCGGCTGAAGACCGGCCATTCGGGAGTGAACCATGAAATCGACCACCCTCGCCGTCCTCGGCCTCCTTGCCCTGACGGGCGCGGCGCATGCCCAGGTCCCGGATCCCAGCGGCACTTACCTGAGCGAAAGCGGCGAGACCCGGGTCCGCATCGCCAGGTGCGGACAGGCCTATTGCGGCACCATCGTGGGCGTCCAGGGCGATGCGAAGGACGCCAACAACCCGGACCCGGCCCTGCGCGGCCGCAGCCTTGTGGGGGTGCAGATGATCTCGAACCTAAAACCCTCCGGCGACGGCTTCACGGGCCAGCTCTACAACTACAAGGACGGGAAGACCTATACGGGCAAGATGAGTTTCCAGGGCAAGTCCATGCAGCTCTCCGGCTGCGTGCTCGGCGGCCTCATCTGCCGCTCCCAGACCTGGGCGAAGCTGAATTGAGACTTGTTCAACTCCCCGGCCGGGAGAGGCCGCGCGAAGCGCGGGTGAGGGTTTTGAGCGATTGAAGGTTCTCGCCGGAAGCGCCGCCGCGAGCCCTCCTCCCCCTTGTGGGGAGGAGTGGGAGGTGGGCGTGTGAGCGCCAAACTGGACCAGCGTAGCGCCGGCACCCCCACCCTCGATCCTTCCCCACAAGGGGGAGGGAAATCGCGCCACATCCTGAGAGGTCGTCACCCTCACCGGACCTGACGGTCCGACCTCTCGATAGGGAGAGGTCCGCCGCTCCCGTTCCGGCCGACGAGGCCCTACCGCGCCCGCTGGCCGAAGAGCACCGCCTGGACGGCCGGGTCCTGCATGTCGTTGGGGTTGCGGACGTCGGAGCTCACCTTGAGGCCCTTCTGGACCGCCGGGCGGGCCAGCATGGTGTCGAGCCAGCGCTTCACGTGGGGGAAGTTCTCGATGTCCTGGCCCTGGCGCTCCCACATCTTGGCCCAGCCGACGATCGCCATGTCGGCGATGGAATATTCGTCCGCCACGTACTCCCGGTCGGCGAGGCGCTTGTTGAGCACGCCGTAAAGACGGTTCGCCTCGTTGGTGTAGCGATCGATGGCGTAGGGTACCTTCTCCGGTGCGTAGATGCGGAAATGGTGCGTCTGGCCGAGCATGGGGCCGAAGCCGCCCACCTGCCAGAACAGCCACTCCTCCACGGCCACCCGCCGGCGCTCGTCCTGCGGATAGAACTGGCCGGTCTTGCGCCCGAGATACTGCAGGATCGCTCCGGATTCGAACACCGAGATCGGCCTGCCGTCGGGCCCTTCCGGATCGACGATGGCAGGCATCCGGTTGTTGGGGGAGATCGCCAGGAACTCGGGCCTGAACTGGTCGCCCTTGCCGATGTTCACCGGGTGCACCGTGTAGGGCAGCCCGCACTCCTCCAGCATGATGGAAATCTTCCATCCGTTCGGGGTCGGCCAGTAGTAGAGATCGATCGGCTTTTGTTGGGCGGAAGCCGCCATGACGAGCCACTCCTCACTTCAAGACGTCGGGAACATGTTTAAGACACAGGATCGGTCCGGACACTATCTGGCGCAACGAAAACTGGTGAAAAGGTCCGAAATCCTCTCGCAACGGGCAATGAGCTACTTTATTTCGTTATGATCGTCATAAGGCCTCTCGATAGCAGAGGCCCTCAAGGGGGAACTCAATGACCAGACCCATCCTGCGCTCCGCCATCGCCGCCGCCATGACCCTGTCCCTCGGCTGGCCCATCGCCGCCGAGGCCCAGACGAAGCCGAAGAAGGAGCCGACCGCGGCCCAGATGGCCGCCCGCGAGCGCATGTCCAAGTGCAGCGCCGAGTGGAAGGAGGCCAAGGCCGGCGGCAAGATCGAGCCGGGCATGAAATGGCCGAAATTCTGGAGCGCCTGCAACGCGCGGATGAAGGGCAACAAGGCCTGACGGCTGCGTTGACGCCTTCCCTCGCATGGATATGATCGGCGGGTCGGAAAAGGCGGACCGGTTTGGTTAGCCCGGTCGCTCCCATCCATGCGGAAGCATCGGGTCGATCCCAATAGTGCAAGTCCACTCTTGGGTTCGATCCTGGAGGGAGTTCTGGCTGGCGCGCGAGCGCCAAGTCCCATGACGGAAACCCTGGCGCACGGTGCTCCAGGGCAACGTAGGGACATGCCTCATGCAACAGCAGATTTCAGTCATCACGATCGGCATCCGCGACCTTTCCCGGTCCCGGCGCTTCTATGTCGACGGCTTCGGATGGAAGCCGGTCTTCGAGAACGACGAGATCGTCTTCTATCAGATGAACGGCTTCGTCTTCGGCACCTGGCTCACGGGGGCGCTCGAAGCGGACATGCAGCGCACGGGATTGCTGAGACCTGGTGCTTTCTCGCTCGCCCACAACGTTGCGTCCCGGGACGAGGTTCAACCGATCATCGAGCGCCTGGCTCGCTTCGGCGGGAATATCCTGAGGCCGGCGGACGCGCCGCCGCATGGCGGCTTCCGCGGCTATGTCGCCGATCCCGACGACCATGCCTGGGAGATCGCCTGGAACCCGGCTTGGCCGATCGACCAAGACGGCCATGTGAGGTTCGGCCTATAGCGCATCGTGCGGAACCGGGTCCGATCAGCGACCCGCAGGGCCACGCCAGTGAAAAGTGACCCGGTTTTCCGCTCCCGGCGATGCGCTCGCTAATCGAGTGAGCATCGGATCAATCGCGGAAGTGCAAGTCCACTTCGGGGTCCGGTGTTCTAGAGCTGTTTCCATTTGCATGGAAACAGCTCTCTTCTTTGTCTTGCTGCATTTTTGACGGCGAACCGGAGCCACTTCGTCGGAAAATTGCTCTCGGGCATCGAACGCAAAAGCGGGAACCGGTTTTGCGTGAAAAGATGCGTCCAAGCAAGCGCCGGATCGAAAGCCGACGGCTGGCCACCGTTGCACAAGCGGCTCAACTGAGAGACCTTCGCCCGGATTGGAAGGACCCGTTGGGCGGGTTCGGCAAAGGCGAGGCCTCGGATCATGCGCATCGAACCATGCACGCGGGACACGCTCGGGGAGTGGATCGCCTTGCGGGCAGCCCTCTGGCCCGACACTTCGGAGGAGGAGCATCGGCAGGAGGCGAGTGACATGCTCCAGCGTTTCGGCCGCGCCGCGGCGTTCCTTGCACGAACATCCGAGGGAGGACCGGTAGGCTTCGCCGAGGTGGCCCTGCGGGAGGATTATGTGAACGGCTGCACCACCTCCCCGGTCGCCTTCCTCGAGGGCATCTACGTCGATCCCGACCATCGCAGGACTGGCGTGGCGCGGCTCCTGTCGCGAGCCGTCGAGGACTGGGCAAACAACCTTGGAGTATCCGAACTCGCCTCCGATGCGGAGCTGCACAACACCATCTCGCACCGCATGCATGCGGCGCTCGGCTTCGAGGAGACCGAGCGAATCGTCTACTTCCGCAAGGCGCTGCGGCGGGCTTAGGACGTCTCCTACTCCGGCGCTCCGTTGAGAGGCGACGCCAAGCAGGGATCGAGGAGGATGTGATCCGCATCCGGCCGGCTGTAGCCGCCGGCGAGCGCCACCTCGTCGCCGATCTTCATGCCGTTGTCGCTGTAGGTGACGCAAAGCACCTGCGGGGCGGGCGCGCCGCACAGGCCGAGATAGGTGAGGACGCCGTCGAAATGGACGATGGTGAGCCTCCCCTCCACGGCGAGGTCGATCCGATTGGGCCCTGTCGGGACGTCTTCAGTGAGTCGGCGCAGGTTCTCGCAGCGGGCACCGACCGCAGGCTTCATGTCGGCATCGGCGAAGGGACTCTGCGGCATGGGCTCCTCGCCCATGGCAGCATGAGGCAACAGGAAGGCAGCGGCGAGGAGAAGAGCCTGCTTTCCCGTAAGACGCATCATCGGCAGCTCCATTCTTAGCGGGAGGTCCGGCACGGGCCGCTTCATGCCGGGAGGGATTCCCTTCCCGCACCAGTTCACACCTAAAGCTTCTTCTTGAAGCCCTCATGGCTGCGGGCGAAGCCCAAGCGCTCGTAGAAGCGATGGGCGTCCGTGCGGGTCTTGTTGGAGGAGAGCTCCAGCATCGCCGCGCCGCGGGTACGGGCATATTTCTCCGCAAACTCCATCATCTTCGCGCCGATTCCCTTGGAGCGTCGCGCCGCCTTCACCTTCACGCTCTCGATCTTGACCCTCAGCGCGCCGCGGCCCGTGAGGTTGGGGATGAAGGTGAGCTGGAACGTGCCGACGATCTCGTCGCCGCTCACCGCCACGAAGAGTTCGTTGTCCGAGCTCTCGGCGATGGCCGCGAAGGCCGCCTCGTAGGCCGGCCGGTTCCCGGGCGTCCAGGCGTCGCCGTGGGTGCCGAGTTCGTCCTCCTCGTGCAGGCGGATGATGGCCTCCAGGTCCTCCTCTCCGGCTTGGCGGATCAGCAGATCGCTCATGCGGCGGCCTTCGATTCCAGCGGAAGGAACCCGGGCGCCCGGAATCCCGGCAGGGCCTCCACGCGCGTCATCCAGGCCGTGACATTGGCATAGGGCGCGAGATCGATCCCAGCCTCGTCGGAATAGGCCACCACGCCGTAGACGTCGATGTCGGCGATGGTGGTGCCCTCCCCGACGATCCAGTTGCGGCCGGCGAGATGGGCATCGAGCACCTTCAGGGCGGCCTGCGCTCCCCTGGTCGCATCCTCCAGTACCTCGGGCGCAGCCGGGCGGATGCCGAGCCGGATGACGCGGGCGCGATAGAGCGGGCCGGCCAATCGGTCGAAATCCCAGTAGAGCCATTCGCGCGCCCGCAGGCGCTCCTCGAGGGTCGAGCCGCCGTACCGGCCGAGGGTGTCGGCCAGATATTCGAGGATCGCGGCCGACTGGCACAGGTGGCGCCCGTTGCTGCGGTCGATCAGAAGCGGCACCTGCCCGTATCGCTGGCGCGAGAGATGCGGCGGCTTCTTGTGCTCACCGGCCATCATGTCGATGTGAACGTAGTCGAACGGCTCCCCCGAGAGCGCCAGCATCAGGCCCACCTTGTAGGTGGGACCCGATAAGGAAATGCCGTGAAGTTCGAAGCGAGCCGCCATGATCGTCCCTTTGAGCAAGTCGAAGGGCGGGAGCCTAGCGGATTGATTCCCGAGTCGGAAGGACCAGAATCTCAAGGTCGGGAGGAGCCATGGCCAGCATGGAACGGGAACGGAAACTCTTGCAGCAGACGGTGGCGTTACTGGCCATCGTGCCGGCAGCCATCGGCCTCTACGGGGTCCTGTTCGGTCAGGCCCTGACCGGCGATGCGGTGAGCATCTCGGCGGAAAGTCATTTCCGTTTCCTGTCGGGGCTCCTGCTCGGAATCGGCATATGTTTCTGGACCACGATCCCGGGGATCGAGGAAAAGACCGGCCGCTTCCGGCTCCTGACTCTCCTGGTCGTCATCGGCGGCCTTGGGCGCCTCGCGGGGCTCCTGCTCACGGGGCTGCCCTCGCTCTTCATGCTCGGCGGGCTTTTCCTCGAGCTGATCGTCACGCCGGTCCTATGCCTGTGGCAGACGCGGATCGCCAACCGCTATGCGGACGAGGTCGGCGTCGCGGAGCCGTGATCATGGCTCGCCGGCGCGAAGCTGACAGGACTATGTTCAATCGAGGCAACGGGCGTCGGGAAATGCTATCATGACCTCATTCGCGCCCGTCCAGGGCCCCGGCAGCCCCGCCTTCGCAGCCGGGAGCGGTTCGCGCACCTCACCTCGACGGAGGCTGCAGCATGAGCGAAGCTGAGAGACTTTTTCCCCTTCTGCGCCAGGCGGCCGATCCGCAGGTGGTCGACGCCATCGAGCGCCTCGTCAGCGAAGGGGCCGACCATGAACTGAACCGCGTCAACGCCCTCGCCTTCGCGGCAAGGCACGGACTCGACGAGGAGAAGGTCATCGCGGCCTTCCTGCACGCGGCGCGGCTCGGGATCTTCGAGCTGTCCTGGAACGTGCTCTGCCCGGGCTGCGGCGGGGTGCTCGACGCCGGCACCTCGCTGAAATCCGTCAACCGGGAGGAATACAACTGCGCCCTCTGCTCGGCCGGCTACGAGCCCACCCTCGACGAGATGGTGGAGGTGACCTTCACGGTGAGTCCCCGCGTGCGAAGGATCGCGGCGCACGACCCCGATACGCTCTCCATGGGGGAATACCTGCGCCAGATCTTCTGGAGCTCCGGAGTCGACCTCCCGGAGATTTTCGAGGAGATGATCGAGGAGATCGTGCTCGACGCGGTGGAGCTGCCGCCGGGTGAGCGCGCGATCCTGTCGCTGCAGCTACCCGAGGCGTTCGTGATCGTCTTCGAGCCGGTGACGCATTCGGTGCAGTTCATCGACGTCAAGGGCGAGCCGACACGGGAACGCCGGAGCCTCTCGCTCGTGATCAATCCGACCCATCCGCAAAACGAAACGCTGGAGATGCAGCCGGGGCCGCTGCGCATTTCCCTGGAAAACCGCACGAACAGGCGCGCGCTTCCGGCGGTCTGGGTCGCCGGCGACGAGTTGCACCACATGCTGAAACAGCGCCGGCCGTTCCTCACCGCCAAGCGGCTGCTGACCAACCAGACCTTCCGGGACATCTACCGCACCGAGACGCTCGACATCGATCAGCGCCTGAAGATCACGAGCCTGACCTTCCTGTTCACGGACCTGAAGGGCTCGACCGCCCTCTACGAGCGCGTCGGCGACCTCGTGGCCTACGACCTGGTGCGCGAGCACTTCCGGGTCCTCAACGAC
Source organism: Microvirga sp. (assembly GCA_035645535.1). GTDB lineage: Bacteria > Pseudomonadota > Alphaproteobacteria > Rhizobiales > Beijerinckiaceae > Microvirga. The sequence continues at coordinate 94,863 of DASQMJ010000055.1, forward strand.
ATCGTGGCGTCGGAGGCCGGCGCTGTCGTGAAGACCATCGGCGATGCCGTGATGGCCACCTTCCCGACCCCCGACCATGCGGTCTCGGCGGCGCTGCGCATGCGCGAGGCCATGCGCAGCCTCAACGAGGAGCGCGGGAGCGAGGACCTGCTCCTCAAGATCGGCATCCACGAGGGACCATGCCTCGCAGTAACCCTGAACGACCGGCAGGACTATTTCGGACAGACCGTGAACATCGCCTCCCGCGTCCAGGGTCTGGCGATGTCGCGCTCGATCTTCGCGACGGGTACCGTGGTGGAGGATCCCAACGCGCTGCGGATCATCGAGAGCCAGGGTCTGAAGCCAATGCCGCAGAGGACCTCCCTGCGGGGCCTGAACGACGAGGTCTCGGTCTACGAGATTCCATGACGACCGCCGGTCGGTGCCCGACGCAAGGCCGGGCACCCGTCACTTCCCATCGATACGAGGAATACCCCCCAAGAGGCGGAAACGTATCCGCATGCTCACTGTGGCGGCATGCGATGCCGTCCTAATCCTGAGAAATCGCTCCCAGCCGCCTCGGCTGCCGCTCCCGTTTCGAGTCGCGTGAGTTGCGTGGTTGCAAACGTCCACAGCACCTTAGGGAGAACCGCCCATGACAGGGGAAACCGGTCATCGAGACTTTACGCGCCGAACGATTGTCCAGGCGATAGGCGCCGGCGCCATCGCGGCCGGTGCGGCGCCCGCACTGGCGCAGGCGCCCGCCCCCGCCGCGCCTCCGAGCACGATCACGACGCCGCCGAGGGACTTCAGCCCGGGCGCCGCCCCGACGACCTACTTCACCGATCCCGATGTCCTGACCGTGGATCCAGTCTTCAGCAATTACGTCCAGCCCAACAGCGCCATCATGCGCCTGTGGACCGGGGGGCTCTGGGTCGAGGGACCTGCCTGGAGCGCGCAGGGCCGTTATCTCGTCTGGAGCGACATTCCGAACAACCGCCAGCTCCGCTGGCTGGAGGACGACGGGCACGTGAGCGTATTCCGGATGCCGTCGAACAACAGCAACGGCAACACCTTCGATTTCCAGGGGCGTCAGCTCTCCTGCGAGCATCTGGCCCGACGCGTCGTCCGCTACGAGAACGACGGCTCCGTCACGGTGCTGGCGGATTCCTACGAAGGCAAGCGCCTCAATTCCCCCAACGACGTGGTTCCGCACCCGGATGGCAGCTACTGGTTCACCGATCCGCCCTACGGCGGCCAGCTTTACGAGGGCGCTCCGGACGCGCCGGGTGGACCGAGCAACGCACAGGGGCGGCTTCGGCCCCGTCTCGGGCAGGCGCCGGAATTCGGCAGCCTCCGGCGTGAGCTGCCGACGAACGTCTACCGCGTCGATCCCAGCGGCCGCGTCGATCTGGTCATCGGGGAGGATCAGGTGCCGGATCCCAACGGCCTGTGCTTCTCGCCGGACTACAGGACGCTGTACGTCGCCAGCACCGGCAAGGGCCCGGGCGATGCCGGTCCCGGCGGAAGGGGCGAGATCTACGCCTTCGACATCGGCACCGACAACAGGGCCACGAACCGCCGGCTGTTCAGCGGCTGCACCGTCGACGGAGTGAAATGTAATCCGGATGGCCTGCGCTGCGACGTGGACGGGAATCTATGGGCTTCGAGCAATGCGGGACGGGCGGTCGGCTACAGCGGCGTGCTCGTGTTCAACCCCGAGGGCAGGCTCATCGGGCGCATCCGCCTGCCGGAGATCTGCGGCAACGTCTGCTTCGGCGGGCCGAAGCGCAACCGCCTCTTCATGGCCGCGAGCCAGTCCATCTATGCGGTCTACGTGAACACGCAAGGGGCCGCGCCGGGCTGATCCCGCGACGGGCGGGGTCAGAGGTCCTTCTCGAACCGGTACTCCACCGAATTCGAGATGTCGCCGAGATCCCGCTGCTGCCCCTCGACCTTCACGTAGCCGAGGCGCTGGTAGAGGCGGTGGGCATTGGTGAAGCGGGTGTCGGACCAGAAGTAGATGCGGGTCGCGCCCCTGTCCCGGGCGTGGCGCTCCACCAAGCGCACGAGAGAGGCGCCGAGGCCCTTCCCGCGCTGGTCCGGCCGCACGTAGAGCCGGTGCAGCTCCGCCGCGCCTTCTTCCGGAAAGTCCACGGCTACGCAGGCGCAGACGCGCCCGCGCTCGTCGCCGACCACCCAGAAGGCCCCACCCCTTCTGTCGAAGGAGGAGCCGGGGTAGCGCAGGTCCGGCAGGTCGTCGTGCGGGTCGACGAAGCAGCCGGGATATTCCGCGAAGCACAGGGACAGGAGCCCGAACAGATCCTGCGCGTCGGAGTCAGCCGCCGGGCGCAGGTTCGCGATCTCGTCGGAGGGCTCGAGCAGGTCGGCCATGGTCACTCGATTCCGAGCTTGGCCTTGAGCAGCTCGTTCACCGCCTGCGGGTTGGCCTTGCCGCCGGTCTGCTTCATCACTTGGCCGACGAACCAGCCGAGCAGGGTCGGCTTGGCCTTGGCCTGCTCCACCTTGTCCGGGTTGGCGGCGATCACGGCGTCGCAGGCGGCCTCGATGGCGCCGGTGTCGGTGACCTGCTTCATGCCGCGCTTCTCGACGATCTCACGTGGGTCGCCGCCCTCGGTGAAGACGATCTCGAACAGGTCCTTGGCGATCTTGCCGGAGATCACGTTCTCGCCGATCAGGTCGATGATGCCGCCGAGCTGGGCGGCGGAGACCGGCGAGGAGGAGATGTCCTTGCCCTCCCGGTTGAGGCGCCCGAACAGCTCGTTGATGATCCAGTTTGCGGCCGCCTTCCCGTCACGGCCCTTGGCCACCTCCTCGAAGAAGTCGGCGGAGGCGCGCTCGGCCACCAGTACGCCGGCGTCGTAGGACGTCAGGCCGTAATCGGCCATGAAGCGGGCCTTCTTCTCGTCCGGCAGCTCCGGCAGGTGCCGGGCGAGCTCGTCCACATAGGCCTGGTCGAACTCGAGCGGCAGCAAGTCCGGATCGGGGAAATAGCGGTAGTCGTGCGCCTCCTCCTTGGAGCGCATGGAGCGGGTCTCGCCCTTGCCTGGATCGTACAGGCGGGTCTCCTGCTCGATCGTGCCGCCGTCCTCCAGGATGCCGATCTGCCGGCGCGCCTCGTACTCGATGGCCTGGCCGATGAAGCGGATCGAGTTGACGTTCTTAATCTCGCAGCGGGTGCCGAACTCCTCGCCGGGGCGGCGAACGGAGACGTTCACGTCGGCGCGGAGGTTGCCCTTCTCCATGTCGCCATCGCAGGTGCCGAGATAGCGCAGGATCGTGCGCAGCTTGGTCACGTAGGCGCGGGCCTCGTCGGCGGAGCGCAGGTCCGGCTTCGAGACGATCTCCATCAGGGCCACGCCCGACCGGTTGAGGTCGACGAAGCTCATGGTCGGGTGCAGGTCGTGGATCGACTTGCCGGCGTCCTGCTCCAGGTGCAGGCGCTCGATGCGGACCGTGATGGTCTCGCCGGTCTCCGGCACGTCCACGATCACCTCGCCCTCGCCTACGATGGGGCTCTTGTACTGGCTGATCTGGTAGCCCTGGGGCAGGTCCGGGTAGAAATAGTTCTTCCGGTCGAAGGTGCTCTTGAGGTTGATCTGCGCCTTGAGGCCGAGCCCCGTGCGGATGGCCTGGCGCACGCATTCCTCGTTAATGACCGGCAGCATCCCGGGCATGGCCGCGTCGACCAGGGAAACGTGGCTGTTCGGGTCGCCGCCGAAGGCGGTCGATGCTCCGGAGAACAGCTTCGCCTGACTCGTCACCTGGGCATGGATCTCCATGCCGATGACGATCTCCCAATCGCCTGTCGCGCCTTTGATGAGTTTCTTGGGATTGACCGGAGCGTTCATGACGTCTCGCGCCTTTGTGTCTCTGCGTTTCCCGCCCGGAGTAAGAGCCAGAGGGCGCTTCGGTCAACCCCTTTCGAACCTGAACGGACGTTCAGATTTCTTAACCGTGCGTTAAGTTAATTTCCCGTTTATGCACAGATATTTACAATAATGGTCAAGCTCCGATGAAACCGCATCCGATATTGGGCGTTGAACGGGAGGTAAAACGGTCAAGGAGTTGACAATGGCTATGGATCCCATGGATCGCGAACCCAACGTTTACAATCGTGAGACCAACGTCTACGAGCGTGAGGGTCGCGGCTCGAACACACTTGCTTACCTGATCGGCGGTCTCGTCATCGCCCTCGGTCTGCTGGCCTTCCTGTTCTACGACGGCGGCGACCGTGAGCCGAGCACCACCGGCAGCACCGCCACGCAGACGGAATCCACGACCTCCCCCGGTTCAACGGGCACGACGGGTTCGGGTTCGACGGCTCCTGCCACGCCGAGCTCCCCGTCCTCGCCTGCTCCGGCGGCCCCGTCCGCTCCGGCTTCGCCGCAGCAGTAAGCTTGGGTCCCGCGTAAAAAGTACGAGTAACGAGTATGCGTACCCATGGGCCCGACTCCGGTCGGGCCCATTTTTCATGGACGCTCAGGCGGGGCGCAGGACCGAGGTGCGCCGGTCCGGCATCGTCATCAGGGCGACGCCGATCAGAATGCAGGCGAGGCCGATCCAGGCCATCGTATCCAGTCGCTCACCGAGGAAATAGGCTCCGATCGCCACCCCGACGGGTGCCCGAAGATAGGCCTGAGCGGTCGCCCCGACGGATCCGAGGGTTCGGATGAGGTGGAAATAGATGACGAAGGCAGCCGCGGTCGAAAAGACCGCGAGGCCGACGAGGCCGAGGATGGATTCGCCCGAGGGCGCCAGAGCCCAGGGCCGGTCCAGAATGATGCTCACCGGGATCAGCAGGGCGGCCCCGGCGACCAGCGAGCCGGCCGCAGGCACCATCGGATCGTGCTCCCTGAAGCTCTTGCCGAAGATCGCCGCCCCCGCATAGCAGACCGTCGCCAGCACCACCGCGAGCTGCCCCCAGAGTTCCTGCCCCACATGGGTGAGGGCCTGAGTCCCGACGATGACGCTCGTGCCGGCGAGGCCGACGATCACTCCCGCCATCTTGCGCCAGGTCGTCGCCTCGTGCCGCACCCAGAGCGCCGTGATGAGGAAGGTGAAGACCGGCGTCATGGAGTTGAGGATGACGGCCAGTCCCGCGTCCACGGATTTCTCCGCCCAGGCGATCAGCGTGAAGGGAACCGCGCTGTTGAGGCAGGCCTGGATCGCGAACTTTCGCCACGTGGCCGCGTCCCGCGGCATCCGGATTCCACGGGCGCGCAGGATGAGCAGCAGGATCGACCCGGCGAGGAGCGTCCGACCGGCGATCAAGGTCACAGGCGGGATCGTGTCTATCCCGAGCTTGATGAACGTGTAGGATGCGCCCCACAGGGTCGCCAGAAGGGCCAACAGGGAGAGCTCGATGGCCAGGTTCGGGGGCTTGTCGGGTTTCGCTGCCATGATTGTCTACCGGCCCTACTGTTCGTGATGGGCCGGACATTGGCATGGGTTGTCCCGAAGATGCTTCGGTGGAGACCGAAGTATTGTCACCTGTGCGCCTATCGAAGCCGGTGCGCCCGGAACAAAGCCGCGCCTGGGCTATTACGCAGACGTAGCACCAGCTAGGCCGTAAGACGGGAGGCGACGATCATGGCGACAAAGGCAAGCTTCACGCCCGACGAGTGGGCCCGCATCGCCGCGAGCCCGATGGTGGCGAGCATGGCGATCACCGCGGCGGAGCCGAGCGGGATCTGGGGCCTGCTGAAGGAGTCCATGGCCGGCGGCTGGGCGCTGCTGGAGGCGAAGCAGGACGCGAACGCCAGCCCCCTCGTGAAGGCGGTCGCGGACGACATCGCCGAGCCGGCCACCCGCGACGCGGTCCGGGATGCCTTTCAGGAGCGGTTCAAGGGCAGCCGGCTCGCCGATGCGAAGAGCAAGGCCATGGAGGAGCTGCGCGCCGTGTCGGGTATCCTCGACGCCAAGGCTCCGGAGGACGCGGCGGCGTTCAAGTCCTGGCTGCGGCAGGTGGCGGAGCGGGCCGCGGAGGCCGGCAACGAAGGCGGTTTTCTGGGCTTCGGCGGCGTGGCCGTGAGCGACGCCGAGAAGGCGACCCTCGCGGACATCGCAGGCGCGCTGGGCCAGGGCATCCCTGGCCCGGGCATCGCGGAGACCTAGCGCCCCGACATCCGCCGCACCGCATAGGCTCCCGTGGCCCAGAGCAATGCGGCCACGATCCGGACCGGGTACAGGGTCGGCGCGTCCGACCGGATCGGCGCCACCCAGGGCAGGCCCATGCGGCTGACGAGCCAGGACACCAGCACGGAGACGGCGAGCGCCACGATCGCCGCGATGAACACCTTGCCGAGCTGGTCGGCCTTCCAGCCGAGCCAGACCGCGACGAGGATCAGGACCGGATCGAAGGCGCCGAGGAGCCAGACCGAAAGCGGGACGCTCGGAGGGGTCACTTAAGCCCACCAGGGCTGCGGCAGGGCCATGCGGCCGGCCGCGTCCTCGATTACCTGACCGGCCGCGAAGAGGGTCTCCTCGTCGAAGGCGCGGCCGATGAGCTGGAGGCCGAGCGGCAGGCCCTGGGAGTCGAGCCCCGCCGGCACGGCGATGCCCGGCAGGCCCGCCATGTTCACGGTCACGGTGAAGATGTCGTTCAGGTACATCTCGACCGGGTCGCCCGAGCCCTTCTCGCCGATGCCGAAGGCGGCAAACGGCGTAGCGGGAGCCAGAATGGCGTGGACCCCCTTCGCATAGACCTCCTCGAAATCCCGCTTGATCAGGGTGCGGATCTTCTGGGCGCGGACGTAATAGGCGTCGTAGTAGCCGGCGGAGAGCACATAGGTGCCGATCATGATGCGGCGCTTGACCTCGCGGCCGAAACCGGCGGCGCGGGTCTTCTCGTAGAGGTCCTGGATGTCCTTGCCGTTCTCGCGCAGGCCGTAGCGGACGCCGTCGTAGCGGGCGAGATTAGAGGAGGCCTCGGCGGGAGCCACGATGTAATAGGCGGGCAGCGCATATTTCGTGTGTGGCAGCGAGACCTCGACGATCTCGGCCCCGGCGGCGCGCAGCCATTCGGCGCCCTGGTGCCAGAGCTTCTCGATCTCGGCCGACATGCCGTCGACCCGGTATTCCTTCGGAATGCCGATCTTGAGGCCCTTCACGCCCCGCGAGACGGCGGCCTCGAAATCCGGCACCGGCAGGTCCGCGCAGGTGGTGTCCTTCGGGTCCGGGCCCGACATGGAGCGCAGCATGATGGCGGCGTCGCGCACCGTGCGGGTGATCGGCCCCGCCTGGTCGAGGGAGGACGCGAAGGCGACCGTGCCCCAGCGGGAGACGCGGCCGTAGGTCGGCTTGATGCCGACCGTGCCCGTGAAGGCGGCCGGCTGGCGGATCGAGCCGCCCGTGTCGGTGGCGGTGGCGCCGAGGCACAGATGGGCTGCGACCGCTGCGGCCGAGCCGCCCGAGGAGCCGCCGGGAACGAGATGGGTGCCCTCGACGGCGCCGGACCCGCCGGCCGAAACGTTCGAGCCCTGGCGGCGCCACGGCGACACCACGGGCCCGAAGGCGCTGGTCTCGTTCGAGGAGCCCATGGCGAACTCGTCCATGTTGAGCTTGCCGAGCATCACGGCGCCGTCGTCCCAGAGGTTCCGGGTGACGGTGGATTCATAGGGAGGGACGAAGTTGCCGAGGATCTTCGAGCCGGCGGTGGACACCACTCCTTCCGTGCAGAACAGGTCCTTGACGCCCAGCGGAATGCCCTCGAGCGGCCGTGCGTCCCCCTTCGCGATCCTCTCGTCGGAGGCCTTCGCCATGGCGAGCGCCTTCTCGGGCGTCTCCAGCACATAGGCGTTGAGCGCCCTCGCCTTCTCGATGGCGGCGATATGGGCCTGCGCCAGCTCCGCCGCGGAGAAGGTCTTGGCCCTCAATCCGTCGCGGGCTTCGGCAATGGTGAGATGGGTCAGTTCGGTCACGGGACTGCGTCTCTTTTTCCAACGTCATGACCGGGCTCGTCCCGGCCATCCACGCCTCGTTCTGCGGGAGATCCCCGGGTCGCGCTTCGCTGGCCCGGGGATGGTCGAATAAGCGGCGGCCGCCCTTATTCGACCACCTTCGGCACCAAGAAGAAGTTGTCCTCGGTGGCGGGGGCGTTCATGACGATCTTCTCAGGATAGCCGCCGTCGGTCACGCCGTCCTGGCGCTTCTTCATGGTCATGGGGGTCACGGAGGTCATCGGCTCGACCCCGTCCACGTTCACCTCGTTGAGTTGCTCGACGAAGGCCAGGATGGCGTTGAGCTCGCCCTGGAGGTGCGGCACCTCCTCGTCCGTCACTGCGATGCGCGCCAGATGCGCGATGCGCCGTACCGTCTTCTGATCGACCGACATGAATGGTCAAACCCCTTGCTGCAGTTGGGGCGGGCTATAACACCCGCCTGCCGAGAGGTGCAACGGCGGATATGGGCTTCGGCCCGGCTCGCCGGTTTCCCGGCCGGAGACGGCCAGGACGCCGGAGGGAAATGTGCCGGACTGGATTGTGGATCCCCCTTCCCGGCCCAGCGGGCCGCCGGGGGCGACAACGGCGAGCGCCGGCCACCTTCAGATCCGCACCCCCACGGTCTTGTGGGGCACGACGACCTGGATGCCGGACCCGTCCATGGCGGCCACGAACCGGTCGGCGTTCGGCACGAGGGGCGGGAACGAGGCGTAGTGGCAGGGGATGACCGCCCTCGCCTCGCCGAAGAAGCGCCTGATCGCCAGGGCCGCGACCTCCGGCCCCATGGTGAACCGGTCGCCGATGGGGACGATCACCACGTCGGGCTCATGGATCTCGGCGATCAGGGCCATGTCGCCGAAGATGTCCGTGTCGCCCATGTGATAGACCGTCGGCTCCCCCGGGGCCTTGACGATAAGGCCGTTGGCGCTCCCGAGGGGGAAGTTCACATCCATCTCGACGAGCCCCGCCGAGTGGTCGGCCCGGACCATGGTGACGGTGAAGCCGCCCTGGTCGGTGGTGCCGCCGGTGTTCATGGGATCGAAGTTCTGCACGCCCTGCTTCGCCAGGTACATGCAAAGCTCGAAATTGGTCACGACCTTGGCGCCCGTGGCCTTCGAGAGCTCCGCCGTATCGCCTACGTGATCTCCGTGGCCATGGGTGACGAGGATGTGGGTCACGCCTTCGGACACCTGATCCCGGTTTCCCTCGAAGGCCGGATTGCCCGTGAAGAACGGATCGAGGAGCACGACTTTGTCGGCGAAATCAAGCCGGAACGCGGAATGGCCGAGCCAGGTGATCTTCATGGCAAACCTCGTTTTTCAGCAGTCGGGAGATGGGGCACGATCGGCGCCCGACCACGTTCTTCCAGGAACAAAAGTCGGAACACGGCTTTAGAAAGCTAAGCAATAAAACCGCAGGAGGAAAGTCATGCCCAGGTTCCTGGCCAGCCTCGCCGCAGTCGGACTGCTCGCCGCCACCGGCGCCCAGGCGGTGGAGATCTCCATTTCCTGCAGCGCCCTCGGTAAGGAATATGAAATCTGCAAGCAGGGCGTCGACGCCTGGGCGCAGAAGACCGGCAACACGGTAAAGATCGTCTCGACGCCGAATTCCGCCACCGAGCGCCTCGCCCTCTACCAGCAGCTCTTCGGCGCCGGCGCGAGCGACATCGACGTCTTCCAGATCGACGTGGTCTGGACCGGCACCCTCGCCCAGCACCTCCTCGAGCTCACGCCGGAGGCCCGCGGGAACATCGACGACCACCTGCCGACGATGATCGAGACCAGCCAGGTCGGCGGCAAGCTCATGGCCATGCCCTGGTTCGCGGATGCGGGCCTGCTCTACTACCGCAAGGACCTGTTGGAGAAGTACAAACGGCCCGTGCCGCAGACCTGGGAGGAACTCACCGAGACGGCGCGCCTGATCCAGGAGGGCGAACGCCGGGAGGGGCGCGGTGACTTCTGGGGCTATGTCTGGCAGGGCCGCGCCTATGAGGGCCTGACCACCAACGCGCTCGAATGGATCGCCTCCTACAACGGCGGCACCATCGTGGACGCGAAGGGCGAGATCACCATCGAGAATCGTGAAGCCGCGGAGGCCCTGAAGCTCGCCGCCGGCTGGGTCGGCACCATCACGCCCGAGGGCGTGCTCAACTACACGGAGGAGGAATCCCGCGGTGTCTTCCAGGCCGGGAACGCCGCCTTCATGCGCAACTGGCCCTATGCCTGGGCCCTGGCCCAAGGGTCCGACAGCACGATCAAGGACAAGGTGGGCATCGCGCCCCTGCCCAAGGGCGGCCCGGACGGGCGCCACGCCGGAACCCTCGGCGGGCAGCTCCTCGCGGTGTCGAAATATTCCAGGAACCCGGAGGCCGCGACCGATCTCGTCATGTTCCTGACCGGTGCCGAGGAGCAGAAGCGCCGGGCCATCGAAGGATCCTTCAACCCCACGATCGTCGGCCTCTACGGGGATGCGGACATCGCCCGCGCCAATCCCTTCATCGGCGACCTCGTCGACGTGTTCACAAACGCGGTCGCCCGCCCCGCCTCCGTGACGGGAAACAACTACAACCGGGTCTCGACCGAGTTCTTCAACACGGTTCACCAGGTCCTGTCGAAGCGCGCGGAGCCGGAGCAGGCGCTCTCGCGGCTCGACCGCGACCTGAAGCGAATCAAGCGCAGCGGCTGGTGAGCATGGCCGACGCTGCCGCCACCCGGGCGGGTGCCTATGCGCCCGCGCGCCGGCGCCCCTCCAGCCTGACCCGAAGCCGCGTGCGCGCGGCCTGGGCATTCGTGGCGCCGGCCCTGATCGTCCTCGCACTGGTGGCCGGCTGGCCCCTGGCGCGCACGATCTGGTTCAGCTTCACGGATGCCGACCTCAACAACCTGAGCGACTACAGCTTCATCGGCTTCGAGAACTATCTGGCCAATTATGACGGGGAATGGCTCGGCCTGCTGACCGACCCGGACTGGTGGCGCTCCGTCTGGAACACCGTATGGTTCACCCTCGTGTCCGTTTCCATAGAGACCGTGCTCGGCATCATCGTTGCGCTGATCCTGAACGCGGCCTTCCCCGGTCGCGGCCTCATGCGCGCCATCATCCTCATTCCGTGGGCGATCCCGACCATCGTTTCCGCCAAGATGTGGAACTGGATGCTGCACGACCAGTTCGGCGTCATGAACGACATGCTCCTGCGCCTCGGCCTGATCGCCGCGCCCATCCCCTGGACGGCCAATCCCGATACGGCCTTGTGGGCCGCCGTCATGGTGGACGTGTGGAAGCATTCCTCCTTCATGGCCCTGCTCGTCCTGGCTGCCCTTCAGATGCTGCCGCAGGACATCTACGAAGCCGCGAAAGTCGATGGCGTTCATCCCGTCAGGGTCTTCTTCCGCGTGACCCTGCCGCTCATCAAGCCGGCTCTGCTGGTGGCGGTGATCTTTCGCGGCCTCGATGCCCTGAGGGTCTTCGATCTGATCTATGTCCTAACCTCGAATTCCCGCGACACGGCCTCCATGTCCATCTATGCACGCCAGCAGCTCGTGGATTTCCAGGAGGTGGGCCTGGGGTCTGCCGCGTCCACGCTGATCTTCCTCATCATTGCGCTGATCGTCGTGATCACGCTGGCAGCGGGCCGCATGCGGCTCGGGGAGGATCCACGATGAGGATTCTCGCCCGCATCGGCTTCTGGCTGCTCGTGATCGCCATCGGGCTCTTTGCCCTCTTCCCGCTCTACTACGCGATCATCTCGTCCTTCCGCTCCGGCGCCGCGCTGTTCACCATCGCGTATCTGCCGGAGAGCTTCGATGTCTCGAACTACGTCGCCGTGTTCGAGCGCCAGCCCTTCGGCCGCAACATCCTCAACTCGATCCTCGTCGCGGGCTCCGTGGTGGTGGTGTCGCTGGCTCTCGGCATGACCGCGGCCTACGCCTTCGGGCGCATCGCCTTCCGGGGTCGCGCGCTGCTGCTCATGACGATCCTGACCGTTTCGATGTTCCCGCAGGTGGCGGTGCTCTCCGGCATGTTCGAACTCATCCGCAGCTTCGGGCTCTACAACACCCTGCCCGGCCTGATCCTCGCCAATCTCATGCTCACCCTGCCCTTCACGGTCTGGGTGCTCACCACCTTCATGCGCGAGATACCGAAGGAGATCGAGGAAGCCGCCTTCGTGGACGGGGCCACGCCCTGGATCGTGGTGCGGCGCGTGTTCCTGCCGCTCATGGCGCCCGCGGCGGTGACCACGGGCCTCCTCGCCTTCATCGTGTCGTGGAACGAGTTCCTGTTCGCCCTCACCTTCACGCTCACCAACGAACAGCGCACCGTGCCGCCCGCCATCGCGCTCATGACCGGCAGCACGGCCTACGAGCTGCCCTGGGGCACGATCATGGCGGCCTCGGTGATCGTGACCCTGCCGGTCGTCGCGCTCGTCCTCGTCTTCCAGCGCAAGATCGTCGCCGGGCTGACGGCGGGCGCGGTGAAAGGCTGACGGCAGAGGAATCTCCATGGCAGACGTCGCTCTCAGGAACGTACGGAAATCCTTCGGAGGAGCGCAGGTCATCCACGGGGTTGACCTGGAGATCCGCGACGGCGAGTTCGTCGTCTTCGTCGGACCGTCCGGCTGCGGCAAGTCCACGCTCCTGCGCCTCATCGCGGGGCTCGAGGACGTGACGGAGGGGGACATCTACATCGACGGGGAGCGGGTGAACGATCTGGTGCCGGCGAAGCGCCGCATCGCCATGGTGTTCCAGTCCTACGCGCTCTACCCGCACATGAACGTCTACGACAACATGGCCTTCGGGCTCGAACTGGCGAAGGCCTCCAGATCGGAGATCGACGCCCGCGTGCGCGATGCCGCCCGTCTTCTCCAGATCGACGAGCTTCTCGACCGCAAGCCGAAGCAGCTCTCGGGCGGACAGCGCCAGCGCGTCGCCATCGGCCGCGCCATCGTGCGCGACCCGAAGGTCTTCCTGTTCGACGAGCCGCTTTCCAACCTGGACGCGGCTTTGCGCGTCCAAACCCGGATCGAGATCGCCAAGCTCCATGCGGACACCCGCGCGACGATGATCTACGTCACGCACGATCAAGTCGAGGCCATGACCCTGGCGGACCGGATCGTGGTGCTCAACAAGGGCCGCATCGAGCAAGTCGGCACGCCTCTCGACCTCTACCACCGTCCGACCAACCTCTTCGTCGCCGGCTTCATCGGCTCGCCGCAGATGAACTTCATCCAGGGCGAGATCGCCGGGAGCGCGCCGGGCGGTGTCGAGGTGCGCCTGCCCGGCGGCCGGGCCGTCTCGCTCCCGATTCAAGCGGAGAACCTGCGACCCGGGGAGCCCGTCACCCTCGGGATCAGGCCGGACCATCTCCACGTGTGGGAGAACGGCCTCCTGAGTGGGCGCATCGAGCTGGTGGAGCAACTCGGCGAGAACCACCTTCTCTATATAGACGCAGGCGGCCTGCGCCTGACCGTCCGCGAGGCGGGCGATTCCCGCCACCGTGCCGGCCAGACGGTCGCCCTCGCCTTCTCGGGCGAATCCTGCCACCTGTTCAGTCCGTCCGGAAAGGCGCTTCCCGTGCGGACGCCTCCAGAGCGGGAGGAGCCGACGCGCAGCCGCACCGCCTGATCCTTCCGGGACGACTTGCCGCCGCACTTCCTGTAAGGTGGCCGACGGGAAACGAGGAGACGGAGCCGGTGACGAACAGGGACGAGGAGCTGATTGCTCTGTTCAAGGGACTGGCCCCGCGGGCGCGCCTGCTCGGCGTGGATCTAGGCACGAAGACCATCGGCCTCGCCCTGTCGGACGTGGAGCGCCGCATCGCGACGCCGCTGGAGACGATCAAGCGGGTGAAGTTCACGCCGGACGTAGAGCGCATAAGGGCCCTGATCGAGCGCTACGAGGTTGGAGGTCTCGTCTTCGGCCTGCCCCTCAACATGGACGGCACCGAAGGCCCGCGCTCGCAGGCGACCCGCGCCTTCGTGCGCAACCTGAAGCCGCTCGTCGACCTTCCCATCCTGTTCTGGGACGAGCGCATGTCCACCATGGTGGTGACCCGCACGCTGCTCGACGCAGACGCCTCGCGGGCGAAGCGCGCCGACGCGGTCGACAAGATGGCGGCAGCCTACATCCTCCAGGGCGCCCTCGACCGCTACGACCGCATCTCCGCCGAGGCGGAGGCCGCCGAGGACGAGGCCGAGATGCGCGAGAACATGAAAATGGATACGCCGCCCGAAGGCGGCGTTCTCAAGGATGACGAATAGGGCAGCGCTCGGAGAGCGGACTTCGGTATCCGCGCCGCACGATGGGCTGCTCCCCTCCAATAATCAGAAGCCGTTGGCCCGGTTCCAGGCGCGCGACTTCTCCTTGTAGATCTCCTTCTGGGCGCGCCGGTAGTCCTTCATGTAGTCCTTGGCGGCTTCCTTGTCGTAGATGACCGCTTCGCCCGGGCGGCCCTTGCGGTCCGGCATCGTCGGCACGGTGTAGCCCGGACCCGGAGGGAACGGCCGCCCGTAGCGCCGCGGAGGCGGATCGTAGTAGGGGCGCGGCGGTGGGTCGTAGTAAACCCGCGGCGGTGGGTCGTAATAGTACCGGCGCGGCGGCGGATCGTAGACCACCGGCGGCGGGTCGTCGTAGTAATAGAACTGAACCGTCTGCACGGAGGAAGGGCCCTCCGTCGCGAGGACGGGCAAGGGCGCGGCTTGCGCACCGACGGCACCGAGGGCGAGAACGCCCGTAACCGCGCCGAGAACCCACCTACCGTAAGTCATGTCTCGATCTCCCGCCCGGCGCGTCCCGCCAGGCTTCGTTGTCACAATACAACGGCTTAGTTGAACAAGATATGAACTGACAAGCCTAAGCCGTGGAATTGCCCCGGCTGTGGCGCCCCCGACTTCGACTCGCGCCGGCTTCTGCCCGCCTCCTTCGCCTGCCCCCCCGACCTCCTGCCGAACCGGTATCCAAATCTGCGCGAATGGGGTTGACGCTCCGCCAAAAGCATCCTATCTGACCGCCACTCACGGAAGTTCACTACCCCTCGCCGGATCGACAAGGTCTCCGGAATAGTCGAGCGGCATCAGGAACTTACGGTGGGGGATAGTTTAATGGTAGAACAGCGGACTCTGACTCCGTTAGTCTTGGTTCGAATCCAGGTCCCCCAGCCA
>DASQMJ010000056.1:0-183146 GCA_035645535.1 Microvirga sp.
GTAGATCGCCTCGCCGGTCTCGCGGTCGAAGCCGGTCTGCACCGTGCGGGTGATCACCTCGCCGCGGGCTTTGGCTTCGCTGACGCGCGCGTTGAAGCCGTCGATGTTGCGCACCCCCAGCTTCGACATCTTCTTGTAGCGGTCCTCCATCTCCCGGACCGCCCATTTGAGCGCCACCACGGCCTTCTTGGGATCCGTGACGACGGGGGTGAGGAGATGCGGGATGCCGTCGTAGACCGAGAGCTCCAGCATCTTCGGGTCCACCATGATCAGCCGGCATTCCTCCGGTTTCATGCGGTACACGAGGCTGAGGATCATGGTGTTGATGGCGACCGACTTGCCGGAGCCGGTGGTGCCGGCGACGAGCAGGTGCGGCATGCGGGCGAGGTCCGCGATCACCGGCTCGCCGCCGATGGTCTTGCCGAGGCAGAGGGCGAGCTTCTGCTTCGAGGTCTCGAAATCCTGGGAGGCCAGGAGCTCGCGCAGGAACACGGTCTCGCGCTTGTGGTTCGGCAGCTCGATGCCGATGGCGTTGCGCCCCTGCACGACCGCCACGCGGGCCGAGACCGCGCTCATGGAACGGGCGATGTCGTCGGCGAGGGAGATCACGCGCGAGGACTTGGTGCCGGGCGCCGGCTCCAGCTCGTAGAGCGTCACCACGGGACCGGGGCGCACGTTGATGATCTCGCCCTTCACGCCGAAATCCTCGAGCGTGCCTTCGAGGAGCGTCGCGTTCTGCTCCAGCGCGTCGGCGGACACGACCGGGCCGGCCGGCTTCTTCGGCTCGGCCAGGAGGGTGAGCGGAGGCAGCTGATAGTCGCCCTCGTCCAAGAGCGAGGGCTGCGCTTCGCGCGCCATGCGCCGCCCGGGCTTCGGGGCGGCGGGCGCGGGCGCGACCCGGGTCGGCGCGGGCTCTGGCCGCGCGGCCCGGGAGGGTCCCAGAGGCGGGGGGCCTTCGCCCCAATCCTCTTCGTCCTCGTCGTGCATGGGGACGGCGGCCGGCGCCCGCGTCCGGGCGGGAGCGGCGTCGAGCACCGGCTCGCGTCGGCGCGACGCCTGCCGGGAGCGGCCGGCGGGCTCGGGCAGGTCGAGGTCGTCCTCTTCCGCATGGGCGCGGCGCTCGCTCCAGCGGCGGGCGGCGCTGCGCAGGCTCATGATGCCGTGGGCGAGGGCCCCGAGGGACACGATGCCCCAGCCCGGCTCGTCCTGGCCGGAATCCTCCGCGTCGTCCCAGTCGGCGGCCCTGCGGCGTCGCGACGGCCTGGGGTCGTCGAGGTCGTCCAGGTCGTCGGATTCGCGATCCTCGGCCCGGCCGAGCCCGCAGGCGGCCGAAAGGCTCAAGATCGTCACGCCCGCGAAGAAGACGCTGAGAATGGCGTGGCCCGCGCCGCCGGAAAGGCCTGTCACGGCCTTGGCGGCGGTGAGCACCGCGTCGCCCACCACGCCGCCGAGACCTGTCGGCAGGGGCCACCGGTCCGTGGCCGGCAGGGCGCTGGCGAGCGCCGTTGCGGCGCCGGCGCCGATGATCCAGAGCGCGAGGCGCAGCTGTCCGCGGCCGAGCTCGCCTGCCTTCATGAGGCGCCAGCCCCAGAGCGCCAGCGGCAGCAGGCCCGCGATGGCGCCGAGCCCGAGAAGCTGCATCAGGAGATCGGCCACGATGGCGCCGGGCCAGCCGAGCAGGTTGTGGATCGGTGCGTCGGTGGCATTGTTGAGGCTGGGATCGTCGACCGACCAGGTGGCCAGCGCCACCGCCACGGCACCCGCGACGGCGATCAGGCACAGGCCCGTCAGCTCCTGCGCCCGGCGGGCGAGGGCGGCTCGCAGGGCGCTGAAGAGGCCGTCATAGGCGGAGGAGGAGCGGCGGACCGTTGGCATGGAGCGACTGGAGACCTGGATCTGGTGTTACGATTCCCAGTCTAGGAAAGGCAGGTTAAGGGTCCTTTAACCCTAAGGGGCCGGACTTTAGGCCGTTGACGGAGCCGCCGGGAACGCCCAGTGTCCCGGTCATGACGGGCAAGGTGTTCATTGCAGGCTGGAAGCGGGCCGTTCTCACGGTCGCGCTGGCCTATGCGCTGGTCCTCCAGGCCCTGCTCCTCTCTACAAGCGGTGCGGTCCAGGCCGGGGCGGTCGATCTGCCGCAGGCTGTGCTGTGTCTCAGCGGCCCCGACCACACCCCGGACCATCCGGTCCCGGATACGGGACACCACGCCCTATGCTGCATCCTGGGCTGTCACGGGGCAGGTGCGACCGGCGGCCCGCCTCCCGCGGGCGCCGCGCTCCCGCGCCGTCCGCCGGCTGCGCTCGCCGCCGTCCCGATTCCCGAGGCGCCCGCCCTCCGCCTCGCCTCCGATGTCCTGCCCGTCGGCTCGCGCGCGCCGCCGCGCCTCGGCTGATCCTTCGCCGAAACCTCTATCAGCCGACCTATCAGGACTTTCACCATGACCTCGCCTTCCCCTGCCGGCGCGCTCGTCGCGGCCGCGCTCGTTGCCATATCCGCTCCCGCCCTCGCGCACGTCACCTTCGAGACGCCGCAATCGGCGCCGAACCGCACCTACAAGGGGGTGCTGCGCATCCCCCACGGCTGCGACGGCCAGCCGACCCTGAAGGTCGGCGTCCGCATCCCCGAAGGCGTCATCGACGCCAAGCCGATGCCGAAACCCGGCTGGACCCTGGAGACCGTGAGGGCCCCCTATGCCAAGACCTACCAGCTCCATGGAAAGTCGCTGTCCGAGGGCGTGACGGAAATCGTTTGGTCCGGCTCGCTGGACGACGCCCACTACGACGAATTCGTGTTCCAGGCGCGCTTCACCGACGCCTTCCCGGCGGGCGCCACGGTCTATTTCCCGGTGGTGCAGACCTGCGCCAACGGCGTCGAGGAATGGACCCAGATTCCCGCCGCCGGGCAGGATCCGCATGGCCTCGAGGCGCCCGCGCCCGGCGTGAGGCTCGTGGCCGCGCAGGGTACGACGGCGGCCGCGCAGAGGACCGGCGCCATCGCGGTCGAGCAGGCCTGGTCCCGGGCCACGCCGAGAGGCGCCAGGGTCGGCGGCGGGTATCTGAAGGTCACGAATTCCGGCTCCCAGGCGGATCGGCTGATCGGCGGCTCCTTCCTCCTCGCAGACCGGGTCGAGATGCACGAGATGTCCGTCGACGGCACCGTCATGCGCATGAAGCCGGTGGAGGGCGGGGTCGAGATCAAGTCGGGCGAGACGGTCGAATTCAAGCCCGGCGGCTACCATCTGATGTTCGTCGACCTGAAGGAGCCCCTGAAGGAGGGACAGACCGTCAAGGGCACACTCGTGTTCGAGAAGGCCGGAACCGTGGAGGTCGAATACACGGTCCGGTCGATCGGCGCCCAGGGCGCCACGGACGGGCACCACCACCACTGACGGAGAGGGAGGGCTGCCGGACCGTTCCTGTGGCCCTCCGACCGGAGACAACATGATGAAACGATCGCTTCTGCTGCCGCTCGGAGTGTTCCTGGTGGCGGCCCTGACCCTCCTCGTAACGGTGCTTCTGCTCGTGCCGGAGCCGGCGCAGCAGGCCCGGGTGCCCATCGGCGGCCCCTTCCGGCTCACCTCGCACGAGGGCAAGCCGTTCACGGACGAGAACCTGAAGGGCAAGCCCTTCGTGGTGTTCTTCGGCTTCACCCACTGCCCGGAGGTGTGCCCGACGACCCTGCACGATCTCTCCCAGGACCTGGAATCCCTCGGTCGGGACGGGGAGAAGCTCAACGTCGCCTTCATCACGGTGGACCCGGCCCGGGACACGCCGGAACTGATGAAGACGTATCTCTCGTCGTTCGACCCGCGCATCGTCGGGCTGACCGGCACCGAGGAGGAGATCGCCGCCGTCGCCAAGGCGTACAAGATCTACTACCGCAAGGTTCCGACCGACGGGGACTACACCATGGACCACACGGCCACGATCTTCCTGATGGACTCGAAGGGAGATTTCTACGGCACGTCCAATTTCCAGGAAACGGACGAGGTCCGGCGCTCCAAGCTGCAGCAGCTCGTGAAGAACGGGTGAGGATGCACTACCCTGTCGTTTCGGGGCGGCGTAGCGGAACCCGGAATGACAGGATGAATGAGAAAAGCCCCGGCCTTGCGGCCGGGGCTTTCCGTTTCGAGCCCTCTGGCAGGCTTCGTTGTGGTCAGTAGTTGTAGGCGCGCTCGCCGTGATCGGCGAGATCCAGGCCCTCGCGCTCCTCGTCGGGCGTGACCCGCAGGCCGACGATCATGTCCACGAGCTTGTAGAGGATCAGCGAGCCGCCGGCGGTCCAGATCAGGGTGACGAGCACCGCCACGAACTGGGTCCAGAGCTGGCCACCGATGGTGTATTCGCCCACGCCGTAGCCGCCGAGGGCCGGCGCCGCCACGACGGCGGTGCCGAGCGCGCCCACGATGCCGCCGACGCCGTGGATGCCGAACACGTCGAGGGCGTCGTCGTAGCCGAGCGCATTCTTCACGGCCGTGACCGCGTAGTAGCAGACCGCGCCCGCCACGAGGCCGAGCACGATGGCGCCCATCGGGCCCGACAGGCCGGCCGCCGGGGTGATCGCCACGAGGCCCGCGACCGCGCCCGACGCGATGCCGAGCAGCGAGGCCTTGCCCTTGGCCATGGCCTCCACGGTCATCCAGGCGAGGCCCGCGGCCGCGGGGGCCAGGATGGTGTTGACCAGCGCCAGCGCCGCGCCCCCGGTGGCCTCGAGATTCGAGCCGGCATTGAAGCCGAACCAGCCGACCCACAGCAGGCAGGCACCCACGAAGGTCAGCGTCAGCGAGTGCGGGGCGAGCAGGTCGCGGCCGTAGCCGATGCGCTTGCCGACCAGGATCGCGCCCACGAGGCCGGCGACGCCCGAATTGATGTGCACCACCGTGCCGCCCGCGAAGTCGAGGGCGCCGAGGCCGAAGAGATAGCCTTCCGAGAACCACACCATGTGGGCGATGGGCAGGTAGATGACCGTGAGCCAGAGGCCCGTAAACAGCATCACGGCGGAAAACTTCATGCGCTCGGCGAAGGCGCCGACGATGAGGGACGGGGTGATCGCCGCGAAGGTGAGCTGGAAGGCGATGAAGCTGAATTCCGGGATCGCCACCCCCTTGGTGAAGGTGTCGGCGGTGGAATCCGTCGTCACGCCGGCGAGAAAGACCTTCGAGAAGCCGCCGATGAAGGCCCCGATGCCCTCCCCGCCGGACGTGAAGGCCAGCGAGTAGCCGTAGAACACCCACAGGATCGCCACCAGGCTGAAGACCGAGAAGACCTGCATCAGCACCGACAGCATGTTCTTGGTGCGCACGAGGCCGCCATAGAACAGGGCGAGGCCCGGGATCGTCATGAGGATGACGAGGAGCGTCGAGACGAGCATCCAGGCGGTGTCGCCCTTGTCGACCGTGGGGGCGGCCGCAGCGGCCTCCTGGGCGAGGGCGGAGTTGAGGGCGAGCAGGCTCAGGGCCGCTCCTCCGAAGGCAGTCAGGAACAGGGGTCGGATTTTCATCGGATGCATACTCCGGAAGACTGTGCTGAAGGGCATGGGATCAAAGGGCGTCGGCATCGGTCTCGCCGGTGCGGATGCGGACCGCCCTTTCGAGCGGGGTGACGAAGATCTTCCCGTCGCCGATCTGGCCGGTGCGGGCGGACGCGGTGATCGCGTCGATCACCTGCCCGACGAGTTCGGACGCCACCGCCACCTCGATCTTCAGCTTCGGCAGGAAGCTCACGGCGTATTCGGCGCCGCGGTAGATCTCGGTGTGGCCCTTCTGCCGGCCGTAACCCTTCACTTCAGTCACGGTGAGGCCGTGCACGCCGAGGGCGGTGAGCGAGTCGCGCACCTCCTCCAGCTTGAACGGCTTGATGACCGCCATCACGATTTTCATGGGTGAGCCCCCTTTCGCTGGCCGGCGGACCGCAGCGGCCCGTCGGCGTTTCCGTTCGAACCCGCCCGTCGGGCGGATGTCGGCGAAAGAGGAAGCAAGAACCGTGCCAGCCCTTGCGGGCATCGCCTTCATGGCCCGTGCCTCATTGTTGGGCACAGGCGAAATGGCTCCGGAATCGTCGCTTTGCTCAAAAAGCAGGCACGAGAGCACTGACCTCGACGACTTATCCCACCGCCCGGTGAGGCTCAGTCGACCTTGGCACCCGAGGCCTTCACCACCTTGGCCCATTTCTCGTGCTCGGATTTCACGTAGGCCCCGAGCTCCTCCGGGCTCATGGGCTTGATCTCGCCGCCGAGTTCCGCGAAGCGCTTCTGCAGGTCCGGCGATTCGAGCGCCTTGCGGACCTCCCGGTTCAACTTGGCGACGATGGCGGGCGGGGTGTCCTTCGGGGCGAAGAGCGCGAACCAGCTCGAGGCCTCGAAACCCGGAAGCCCGGCTTCCGCGAGGGTCGGCTTGTCCGGAATAGCAGGGGAGCGCTGCGCGGAGGTGACGGCGAGAGCCCTCAGGTTTCCGGCACGCACCTGCTCGATGGAGGACGGCAGGTTGTCGAACATCACGTCGACCTGCCCGCCGATCAGGTCGTTCACGGCCGGGCCGCTGCCCCGGTAGGGCACGTGGGGCATCTCGACACCGGTCATCTGCTTGAACAGCTCGCCCGACAGGTGGATCGAGGTGCCGTTACCCGAGGAGGCCATGTTGAACTTGCCGGGCGCCGCCTTCGCCTCGGCGATGAATTCCTGCACGGTGGCGGCCTTCACCTTCTTGGGGCTGACCACCATCAGGTTCGGCACGCCCGCCACGTAGGCGACCGGCGCGAAATCGGTGAGCGGATCGTACGGCATCTTGGCGTAGAGGCTCGCATTGATCGCGTGCGTTCCTACCGTTCCCATGACCAGGGTGTAGCCGTCGGGCTCCGCCTTGGCGACCGCATCGGTGCCGATATTGCCCCCTGCCCCGCCGCGGTTCTCGACGACGAACTGCTGGCCGAGCGACTGCGACAGCTTCTCGCCCACGAGCCTGGCGAAGATGTCGGTGGTGCCGCCGGGCGTGAACGGAACGATCAGCCGGACGGGCCGGGACGGATAGTCGGATCCTTGCGCGAGCGCAGCCGCGGACGGAAGGCAGACGGTCGCGGCGAGGACGAGGCCGAGAACGGACCGGCGGGTGATGCTGATGGGCGATGGCATGGCGGCTCCCTGGACGATTGGTGTCGTTGACGACGCTAACGTTGCGTCATGTGTGTCCATGAGAGCGCAGCCGCACCCGGAGGGCAATACGGATTGCCGCGGGACGAGGCCGAGCGGGAAGATCTGGGTTCGACGGAACCGACGGCATTCTGAGCTCTACTGTGCATGGATGCGAAAAGGATCGGATCTATTTCCGACCGGCCTCTCGAACACTTCCGTGGTCCGCTGAGAACATTCACTTATACTCGCAGAAATCTGAAATAATAGAAACATTCTAATCTGCTTTTTGAAGTTGAAATAATTAAAAACTAGAATGTTTGACTCGGAAATACTTACTCTGTAAGGCGGCCCCTTCCGCTATTCTTATAGGTTCCTTACCGTGAAGTATCCGCTTGTGCTTCTGGCGTCTACGGCGCTTGCTCTGATCTCGAACGAGGCATTCGCCCAGTCGGGCGAGTCCCGCCCCATCCCGCTCGACGAGGTCAGCGTGGAGGGCACGCGCACCGGGCAGCAGACCGGCCCGCTCACGGCAAACGGCTACGTGGCCGCATCCGGCCGCAGCGCCACGAAGACCGACACCCCCCTCCTCGAAACGCCGCAATCCGTCTCGACCGTGACGCAGGAGCAGCTGGAGGACCGCAAGCCTCAGACATTGCTGGACGCGGTCGCCTATACGCCGGGCGCAAGGGTCGGCGGCTACGGCTTCGATCCGCGCTACGATGCCTTCACGATCCGGGGCATCGACGTCACCTATACGGGCGTGTTCCGCGACGGCCTGCGCCAGGTCAACAGCCCGAACGGCCTCTTCCGGCTCGAACCCTACGGGCTGGAGGGGATCACGATCCTGCGGGGACCTGCCGCCTCGATCTACGGCGCGAGCAGCACCGGCGGCATCGTCGACCTGATCTCGAAGCGCCCGACCTTCATCCCGTTCCGGGAGGTCGAGGTTCAGACCGGCTCCTACGGCCGCCTGCAGGGCGCCTTCGACCTCTCCGGTCCGGCCAACGCGGACAACACCCTGTTCTACCGCCTGACCGGCCTCGTGCGCGACGCCGGAACCGAGATCGACGCCGTTCGGGACGACCGCGCCTTCATCGCGCCGGCCCTCACATGGCGGCCGAATGCGGCCACGAGCCTGACGCTGCTCGGCGAATACATGGATTCGACCACCGGCGGCACGACGGCTTACGTCAACGAATACGCGCCGTTCGTCGACCGGGCCGGCAACATCACCTTCAAGTCGATCGGCGCCACCAGGGCGTTTCTGGGCGACGAGCGCTACAACGACTTCCGCCAGAAGCAGGGTCGGATCGGCTACGAGTTCGAGCACCACTTCAACGACATGTTCACCTTGCGTCAGCGCACCCGTTTCTCGGCGCTCGGCACGAACCAGGAATACGTCTCCTCGGGCTCGCCCGGCCTCGTCCGCGAGACCAACTGGGGCATCGTGTCGGACACCTCCCTCGAGAGCCGGGTGCAGACGGGTGCGGTCGGCCATACGATCCTGACCGGGCTGGACGTGAGCCGCCTCAGCTACCGGTCGAAGGAGGGCTTCGGCGGCGTGCCCATCGGGATCGACCCGGTTCTCGCCTTCCGGTCGAACCAGACCCAAACCCTGGCCGGCATCTATATCCAGGATCAGCTCAAATGGCAGAACTGGCGCCTGACCTTGGGGGGCCGCCACGACTGGCTGTCGAGCGACTTCGAGAGCGGCGGCACCGACTACGACCGCAGCGACACCAAGTTCACGGGCCGCGCCGCCCTCGGCTACGTGACCGATTTCGGCCTCGCGCCCTACATCAGCTGGGGCACGTCCTTCACGCCCAATCCCGGCACCCTCCTGTCCGGCGCGGTTGCGGAGCCGACCACCGGCGAGCAGGTCGAACTCGGCGTGAAATACGACATCCCGGGCTACAACGCCTCCCTGCGCGCCGCCGTCTTCGACCTGCGCCAGGAGAACGCGACCGTGTTCGAGGTGGTCGACGGCCTGAATCAGCAGGTCCAACTCGACCTGCGCTCGCGGGGCGTCGAGCTCGAAGGCGTGGCCTCGCTCACGGACGGGCTCAACATCCTGGCGTCCTATTCCTACACGGACGCCCGCATCCTGAAGCTGACCCCGGAAACGGAGGGCAACCGGCTGACGAGCGTGCCCTACCACATGGCCTCCCTGTGGCTCGACTACACGGTCCAGGAGGGCCCGGCGAAGGGCTTCGGGATCGCCGGCGGCGTGCGCTACGTGGGTTCGAGCCTCGGCGACAACCTCAACCGCCCGATCCTCGACAACGAGCCCCGGACCTATCTCGACGCCGCGATCCGCTACGACCTCGAGAATCTCAATCCGAGCCTCAAGGGAATGCGCTTCCAGGTGAACGCCACGAACCTGCTGGACGAGACCAGCCAGGTCTGCACCTCCGGCTACTGCTACTTCGACGAAGGCCGCAAGGTCATCGCCAGCCTGCGCTACCGCTGGTGACCATGTCCGCCCGGGAGCCCTCATCCGCGCGCCGCCTCGCCTCCCCGGCGGCCGTCGTCCTGGCCATCGGCGGGTTGTATGTGGGTCAGAGCATCATCGGCGGCCTGACCTTCAGCGCCCTGCCCAGCGTGCTGCGCGAGCGCGGCCTGCCGCTCGACCGAATCGGCCTCATTTATCTCGCCGTGCTGCCCTGGGTGCTGAAGTTCCTGTGGGCGCCGGCCCTTGAGCGCTACCGGCTGCCGCCGTCGGGCCCGAGCCGCTCCCGTTCAATCGTTCTCGTCGGTGGCCTGATCTCCGCCGCCGGTCTGGTTGTCGCGGGCCTGATCGGCCCGGCGCATTTCGTCCCGCTTCTGGCCGTGCTCATGGTCGTCGCCTTCGCGGCATCGACCGTCGACATCGCCTGCGACGGTCACGCGGTCGAGCGGCTGGCGGAACGCCATCATGGCTGGGGCAACGCCGCCCAGGTCGGCGGCGCCTATCTCGGCTCGGCGATCGGCTCCGGGCTCTTCCTTGTGCTCGTCGCACGGTCGGACTGGGACGTGGCGGTCTGCCTCATGGCGGTGCTCCTGCTGCTCCTTGCCGTCCCGTTCCTGCTCTCTCCGGCTCCCCCCTCGCCCGGCATCCGCGAACACCAGCCGTCCCTGCGCCACGCGCTGCGCCGGAGCGGAATGCGCAGGGGCTTGGCGCTCGCGGCCCTCTATGCGGCGACGCAGAAATGGGGCCTCGCGATGCTCGGGCCGTTCCTGATCGACTCAGGCCTCGACCTGGATCTTCTCGGAGTGGTGAACGGGGCCGGCGGCATGGTGGTCGGCTTCGCCTGCGCGCTCTTGGGCGGAGCCCTGGTGCGGGCCTGGGGTGCGCGTCCGGCGATGATGCTCGCGCTCGTCCTGCAGGCTGTCGCGCTGGCGGCCTTGGGGGTCGCGGCCTGGCGCGGCGGAGTGCCCGCAGCCGCTCTGGTCGGACTGGCGCTGGCGAGCTCCTCCGGGATCATGGCGCTCGGCTTCGTGGCGCTCTATGCCCGCTTCATGGCCCTGTCGGACCCGCGTCAGGCCGGGATAGACTTCACCCTGCTGCAATGCATGGACGCCCTGGTCAGCATGGTCGGCGGCATCGGCGCAGGTTGGATCGCCGAGCATTTCGGCTTCGGCGCCTTCTTCGGCCTCGCGGCGGCCCTCGCGGCGGTGGCGGCGCCCGCGGCGGCGACCCTCGACAGGGCTCCGGCCGCCTCGGGGCCGGAGCCCGGTGTCGCAGCGGCGGCGGCGGACGTTTCGCGATGATCCCGTCGCTCGCTCCCTGCTTCACCGGCACGCTCCTGCGCTTCAGGGATGCTCTCGCCCTGCCGGGCCAGCATGCCTCGTCCATTCCCGGGCGCGACCTCCTCGACCCGACCGTCGCGGAGGACCTCTTGGGGCGCTTCGCGGCGCTCCATCCCGGCGGCGACCGGCGGGCGCTGGTGTCCATGTGGACGCATTGGCATTTCGGCGCGCTCATCATTCCGACGACGGCCGCGATCCTGCTCCTCGACCGCAACCTCCCGGTCGATCTCGACCGGGTGCGGATCGCCGTGCAGCCGGACGGGCGGACCGAGGCGGTGATCCTGCCCGACGACGGAGCGGATCCCGATCGGTCCTGTCCGGACCCGTTCCGTCGCCTGTTCGACGGCCATGTGGAGCCGCTGATCCGGCATTTCGCCGGGCATTTTCGGGTTTCGCCCCGCCTGCTCTGGGGCAATGCGGCCACCATTCTCGATTGGACGATCGAGCAGACTGCGGCCTTCGACGGGGTGCGTCCGGACGCCCTTGCGCGTGGCCGCGCCCTTCTGGGAGGGCGTGCCGCTCGCAACGGACCGACAAGCCCGATGGACGGTGCCGTGCAGTGCCACGTGCAGGACGGCGAGACGATCCGCCGGCGCAAGGTGTGCTGCCTGCGCTACCTGCTGCCGGGCATGGAGGATTGCGGCAGCCTGTGCCCGGTGCCGCCGGAAAGGCGCTGAGGACGCCTCGCCCGCTCAACAGGTTACATTCCCTTCAGGAAGGCGCAGTAGCGTTCCTCAGGTTCGACTGCCCGCATCACCGAGGATTCCTGCTTTGACTCGTACATTACGGGGATATTTCTTCGCGGCCCTGCTCGTCGTGGTCGGCACGTCCGGAACGACGTTGGCTCAGGACGTCGGCGACAAGCTCGAATTGTGCATGTCGTGCCACGGAGAGGCCGGACATCCGCAGATGCCGGGCGTCCCATCGCTGGCCGGCCGCCCGGCAGCCGAGCTTTCGTCCCAGCTGATGCTGTTCCGCGACGGGCAGCGGCAGAATCCACAGATGGTGATGGCGAAGCGCCTCACTGACGAAGAGATCGCGGCGCTCGCGGCCTACTTCGCCGGCCAGAAGCCGAAATCGGGATCATAGCCTTCCGTTGGCGGCACCGCCGCAGGATACGACGAACTGCTGGAGCGGCCGCCTACTCCGCCGCGTCGGGCAGCTTCGGCACCTCGCAGCCTGTGGCGCAGCACCGGCCCGGCTGCTTCGACACGCGCCGGCCCTCGTCGAGCACGCCGCGCTCGAGCAGGTCCTCCACCAGCGCCGCCTTCTCGGTGACTGGATAGTTGCGCCAGATCTCCCGCTTCATCGCCTCGGGGGATCCGCCGCCGTGAAGCGAGATCACCGAGTACCAGCCGCCCTGATGCGATACCGTGAGATCCTCGATCAGTCGGGATACGTCCATCCGGCGCTCCATCGGAATGTCGGGCCGGCCGCCGAGCACAGCCGTCAGGGAGGCGGCTGTCTCCGGGTTGTGGTCCTCGTCCGGGCCGGGCAGGGCCACGATGAGGCCGCCGGAGACGTAGTGGGCGAGCCTGTGCATGTCGTAGATCTTGGTGGCGAGCAGCAGCTTGCCGACGTTGGAGAACACCGCGTCCGGCATCACCGAGCCGGCCGGGTCCCTGGTGCAATAGACCGAGGACGCCACACCGCAGGCATAGAAGCTCTCAGTGATGGTGATGAGCTCGACCATTGCGTCGCGGATGTGGCCGTGGCGCTCCGGGTCGAGGCCGTTCGCCTCGATCATCAGGGCGCCCGCCCCGATCAGGAGGTCGCCGAAGCCCGCGCGCGCACCGATGCAGGAATGGCGGTGATGGGTGGCGTAGGACGTGGTGAGGAAGCCGCCCTCCTCGTGCTCGCCGGCGAGAAAGACTCGATCGTGCGGCACGAAGACGTCGTCGAAGATCACGACGCCGGTCGACTGGCCGTATTTGGCCGAGAACTTCGCCGCCGCCTCGCCCGGACGGCCCGCGGGCCTTGCCACGATGGTGACGCCGGGCGCGTCCACCGGCACGGCGCAGCACACGGCGAAGTGCGCGTCGTCCTTCGTGTGGGTGCGGCAGGGCATGACCAGGAACTCGTGCATGTAGGGCGCGCCGGTCACGATGGCCTTGGTGCCGCGGATGACGATGCCGTCCGAACGGCGCTCCTTGATGTGCACGTAGGCATCCGGGTTCTGCTGCATTCCGGGGCGCTTCGAGCGGTCGCCCTTGGCGTCCGTCATGGCGACGCCCAGGGTAAGGTCACGGTCCTGCACCTCGTGCAGGTAGTTCAGGAAGCGCTGGTGGTAATCGCTGCCGTGCGCGTCGTCCGTGCGCTTGGTGGCCTGGAAGATCCCGTTGAGGGCGTCGTGGGTGAGGTAGCGCTGGGCGCAGCCCGAGGCCTTGCAGACGAGCCGGACGGCTTCGAGCTTGTAGAGGAGATCGGTGGAGGTCTCGTTGATGTGGAGCATCCGGTTGACGGACTTGCCGGACGTGCCCTGACGCGCCGTCATGAGGGGCAGGTGCTCCGCCCGGTGGGCGAAGTCGTACGTGATGCCGACCGCATTGATGCCCGGCGCCAGCAGCGGCTCGTCGGCGACGCACTCCACGGCCTGCCCGTTCACGAACACGCGCGGCTTGTAGGCGCGCAGCGACTCACGATAATCGGCGGCGTTCATCAACATGAGCGTGTCTCTCTGAAGCTTGTTAGATCAATTGAACACCGTTAGATTTTTCGGTCAAGCGTTCAGGAAGGTGCCTGGCGCGGCGAAGGGTCAGGTTCGGGAGACGGCGTGGTGCAGCGGCGGGACGGGCGGCGGGAAGCCGTAAGCGAGCATAAGCGCGGGCTGATCCTCGCGGCCGCCCGCGACGTGTTCGAGGCGGAAGGGCTGGAAGGCGCGAGCCTGCGCGCCATCGCGGCGCGGGCCGGCTACACGCCGGCGGCGCTCTATTTCCACTTCGACTCGAAGGAGGCGATCTATGCCGAGGTGCTGCAGGCCTCCCTCGCGTCCCTCGGGCAGGCGGTCGACGAGGCCGTGGCGACGGCCCGGGGTCCGGCCTCGCGCCTGCGCGCCGCCGCCATGGCGTTCTTCCGCTTCTATGCGGAGAACCCGCGCGATCTGGACCTCGGCTTCTATCTGTTCCGCGGCGGCATGAAGCCCGCGGGTCTCGGCCGGGAGCGGGACGAGGAGCTGAACGCCGCCCTGGAACGGGCCCTGAGGCCTATCGCCGACGCGGCCGAGGCGCTCGGCGCGTCGCGGACGGCCGCGAAGCTGCTCATGGTGGACGTGTTCGCCCACGCGGCCGGGCTGCTCCTGCTCCTGCACACGGGGCGGATCCGCATGTTCGGCGCGTCCGCGCTCGCCCTGATGGAGGCCTATGTCCGGGAGCGAATCGCAAAACTGAGGGAGGGTTGAGCCTTGCTGACCATCGACGCCCGTTCATCCACGCTTCTGGTGATCGACTTCCAGGCCAGGCTGATGCCGGCCATCGACCAGGGTACCGACGCGGTCGCGAATGCGCGGCGGCTGATCGATGCCGCCGCGATGGTCGACGTCCCTGCCCTGTTCACGGAGCAGAACCCGAAGGGCCTGGGCCCGACCGTGCCGGAGCTGACGCCGGACCCGTCCGTGCTCGTCGAGAAGATGACCTTCGACGCCTGCCGGGCGCCGGGGTTCCTCGAACGCCTTGACCGGGACCGCAGCCTCGTGGTGGCCGGCTGCGAGGCGCATGTGTGCGTGCTGCAGACCGTACTCGGCCTCCTCGACCGGAGCAGCCGCGTCTTCGTGGTCCGCGACGCCATCGGGTCGCGGCGGCCCGAGAGCAAGGACGCGGCGATCGCCCGGATGGAACGCCACGGGGCGGAGATCGTCACGACCGAGATGGTGATATTCGAATGGCTGGAGACCGCCGAGCACCCCCGGTTCCGCGAGGCGGCCCGGCTGATTAGGTAGCGGCGGCTTCGGACGCCCGGAACCAGCTCAAGGGTTGAGGCGCCGGCAGAGCCCGTCGAGCTGCTCCAGGGTCTTGTAGCGGATGCGCAATTCGCCGCCCTGTCCCTTGTGGTCGATGGAGACCGAGAGGCCGAGCACGTCCTGGAGCGCCTTTTCCAGGGCGCGAGTGTCCGGGTCCTTCTGCGGCTTGACGGCCGATTTCGTCTCCAGCTTCGGCGGCTTGCCCTGATCCCCTTGCGCGATCTCCTCGACCTGGCGGACGCTCAGTCCCTGGTCGATGATCCGCCTGGCGACGCCGACCGGGTCGCTCACGGCGAGCAGCGCCCGGCCGTGACCGGCCGTGATCTGCCGGTCGATGAGCAGCTTCTTCACCGGCTGCGGCAGATCGGTGAGGCGCATCATGTTGGCGATGTGGCTGCGGCTCTTGCCGATGATCTTCGAGAGGTTCTCCTGGGTGTAGGAGAACTCGGCCATGAGCCGCGAATAGCCCTCCGCCTCCTCGATGGGGTTGAGGTCGGCGCGCTGGACGTTCTCCAGGATGGCGTATTCGAGGGAGGTCTTGTCGTCGATCTCGACGATCACCACCGGCACCTCGTGCAGGCCGGCGGCTTGCGCGGCGCGCCAGCGGCGCTCGCCCGCCACGATCTCGTAGGCGTCGGGCGTGTTCGGCATCGGCCGGACCACGATGGGCTGGATGATGCCCCGGTCGCGGATCGACTGGGTGAGCTCCTTGAGCTCGCTGTCCTCGAACATCTTGCGCGGGTTGCGCGGGTTCGGACGCAGGAACTCGACCGGAACCTTGCGCTGGCCGCGGCCGCGCTCGACCACGGTCATCTCGTCGCCGACCTCACCGATCAGCGCCGCCAGTCCCCGTCCCAAGCGCGACTTGCCTTCGTCTGCCATCTTCGTCTCTCGGATGCTTTTTTATGAATGTCAGGCGGCGCGCAGGGCGCGCTCGCGCTGGATGATTTCGGATGCGAGCCTCAAGTATGCCTGGGACCCGGCGCATTTCAGGTCGTAGAGCAGGACCGGCTTGCCGTGGGACGGCGCCTCGGACACGCGCACGTTCCTGGGGATCATGGTCTCGTAGACCTTGCTGCCCATGAACTGCCGCACATCGGCCACCACCTGCCCGGAGAGGTTGTTGCGCGGGTCGAACATGGTGAGCACGACCCCGTGGATGGTAAGCTTCGGATTAAGCGCCGAGCGGACCTGCTCGACCGTCTTGAGCAGCTGGCTGAGGCCTTCCAGAGCAAAAAATTCGCATTGGAGCGGCACCAGAACCGCGTCAGCAGCCGCCAAGGCATTGATGGTCAAAAGATTGAGCGATGGCGGGCAGTCGATCAAAATATAGGTAAAAGGTTTCGTTACTTCCTGACCCATTAGGCCACCGATGGCATTTCTTAGCCGGTGGGCGCGGTCGCGCTGGCTCGCGATCTCCAGCTCGACTCCGAGCAGGTCCAGAGTGGAGGGCGCCACGAACAGGCCCGGCACCACCGTCTCGACGATGGCACTCTCCAACGACGCCTCGCCGGTGAGCACATGGTAGGTCGAGATGCGCCGGTTCTTGCGGTCGATGCCGAGGCCGGTGGAGGCGTTGCCCTGCGGGTCGAGGTCGAGGATCAGCACCTTCTCGCCGATGGCCGCGAGGGCCGTGCCGAGATTGATGGCCGTCGTCGTCTTGCCGACGCCGCCTTTCTGGTTGGCGAGAACCAGAATACGAGGCTTGGCCGGCGCTCCTGGTTCGGATCCGCTGCGGTCGGTGGTCATGAGAGACTCTCGATGGAGGTGATGCGAAGAATCCTGGCCTCGGAATCGGTACGGCTCGGCAGGATCTCCAAGCTGAATGTCCACGATTTGCGGGCCTCGGTCAATTCGAACTCGGCATCGCGGCCCTTGGGGAAGAGGCCCATTGTCCCCGCTTTCAACAACGGCTCGGTCCAGCCCAGCAACTGCGTCAACGAGGCGAGCGCGCGGGCGGAGACCACGTCGGCCTTGCCGACGAAGCGGGGGACGACGGTCTCCAGCCGCGCCTCGTGCACCGTGGCGTTCACGCCCGTCAGGCGGGCGATGTGGCGCAGGAAGGCGCATTTGCGGGAGTTGCTCTCGACCAGATCGACCTTCAGCCCACGCTCGAACCCGGCGATGGCGATCACGAGGCCCGGGAAGCCGGCGCCGGAGCCGAGGTCGAGCCAGGTCCGGGCCTCAGGCGCCAGCGAGAGGAGCTGGAGGGAGTCCACGATGTGCCGGTCCCAGATCCGGTCCAGGGTCGCGGGCCCGACGAGGTTCTTGATTGCCTGCCAGCGGCGAAGCTCCCGTTCTAGCAGCGCGAGCCTCTCCTTTGTTTCACGTGAAACATCGAAGGCTGCAAGCGGATCCGTGGAGGCACCAGACGACCGGCTCATTGTGCCACCGAATCCATCCCGCCGCGGGTTCCGGCAAGCTTCTTCGCATGGGCCGCGAGGAGGGTGAGAGCGGCGGGCGTGATCCCCTCGATCCGGGCCGCCTGACCGAGCGTCGCCGGCCGCACGAGGTCGAGCTTGGCCTTGATCTCGTTGGACAGCCCAGGAAGTGAGCGGAAGTCGAGCGCCTGGTCGAGCACGATGCTCTCGTCCCGGCGGTAGGCGGCGATATCGGCTTGCTGCCGATCCATGTAAACGGCATAGGTCGCGTCCGTCTCGATGCGATCTCGCACCGGTACGGGCACCGCATCCAGCTCCGGCCAGAGACGGCAGAGGTCGGCCCAGCCCACATGGGGGTAGGAGAGGAGCTGATACGCCGAGCGCCGGATACCGTCCTGGTTCAGCTCAAGCCCCTGCCGCGCCGCCTCTTTCGGGGTTGCCGTCAGCTCGCGTAGGCGCGCGGCGATCCGACCGAGCTCCTCCTGCGACCTGCGGAAGTGCTCGGCGCGCTCCTGCCCAATGCAGCCGAGCGCCAGTCCCTTCCCGGTCAGGCGTTCATCCGCATTGTCGATCCGCAGGCTGAGCCGGTATTCCGACCGGGAGGTAAACATCCGGTAGGGCTCGCTGACGCCGCGGGTGATCAGGTCGTCGATGAGCACGCCGATATAGGACTCGGCCCGGTCGAACACCGCACCGTCCTGTCCGGCGGCGCGGCGGGCCGCGTTGATCCCGGCCACTAGCCCCTGAGCAGCAGCCTCCTCGTAGCCGGTCGTGCCGTTGATCTGGCCGGCCAGGAACAGGCCTCGGACCGTCTTGGTCTCGAGGCTCGGGGTCAGGTTGCGCGGGTCGATGTAGTCGTACTCGATGGCGTAGCCCGGTTGCAGCATCCGGACCCTCTCGAGGCCCGGGATTTGCGGCAGCAGGGCCAGCTGCACGTCCTCGGGCAGAGAGGTGGAGATCCCGTTCGGATAGACCGTGGAGTCGTCGAGCCCCTCCGGCTCCAGGAAAATCTGATG
Organism: Microvirga sp.; assembly: GCA_035645535.1. GTDB lineage: Bacteria > Pseudomonadota > Alphaproteobacteria > Rhizobiales > Beijerinckiaceae > Microvirga. The sequence goes on from DASQMJ010000056.1 coordinate 18,268, forward strand.
GCTGTCCCGGTCGGCGAACCGCACCACCTTGTCCTCGATGGAGGGACAATAGCGCGGCCCCCTCCCCTGGATGTCGCCCGAATACATCGGCGCCCGGTGCAGGTTGCTGCGGATAAGGGCATGAATTCCGGGTGTGGTGCGGGTGATGCCGCACTCGATCTGGGGCGTCTCGATTCGGGCCGTCAGGAGGGAGAACGGCACCGGCTCGTCGTCGGCGGCCTGCTTCTCGATTCCCGCCCAGTCGATGGTGCGTCCGTCGAGGCGCGGCGGTGTCCCGGTCTTGAGGCGGCCGAGGGCGAAGCCGAGCCGCTGGAAGGTCTTCGGCAGGCCCAGCGATGGGCGCTCGCCCATCCGGCCGGCCGGGATCTTGCGCTCGCCGATATGGATCAGGCCGGACAGGAAGGTGCCGGTGGTAAGCACGACAGCCCCGGCGGCGAACGTGCGGCCGTCGGCAAGCCTGAGGCCGGTCACGCGGCCGTCCTCGACCGCGATGTCGTCGGCCTCGCCTTCGACGACGGTGAGGTTCGGCGTCCGCGCCAGCTCGGCCTGCATGGCGCGGGCATAGAGCTTGCGGTCGGCCTGGGTCCGGGGGCCGCGCACGGCCGGTCCCTTGCGACGGTTGAGCAGGCGAAACTGGATTCCGGCACGGTCGGCGATGCGGCCCATAATGCCGTCGAGGGCATCGATCTCGCGCACCAGATGGCCCTTACCGAGGCCGCCGATGGCGGGGTTGCAGGACATCGCCCCCACGGTCGTGAACTTGTGCGTCACGAGCGCCGTGCGCGCGCCCATACGCGCGGCAGCCGCCGCGGCCTCGGCGCCGGCATGCCCGCCGCCGACAATGATGACGTCGTAGCTGTGAATCATCGTGTTCTCCAGGACAGGGCTGTAGAGCCCGCAGCCGCCGAGGTCAAAGGGCAAGATGTTTCACGTGAAACATTCACCGACTTGCACTGGGCTTCCACACCTTGTCCACGGCCTGTCCCGCTGCAGATGGGGACTCGTTCAGGGGAGTCTTCAACAGACATACCCACAGGAACGCGACCGATTCATGGCCTATTTTCCGATGCAGAAGCTGGAAAAAAGCCGGTCGAGCACCTGTTCCACATCCACCCGCCCGGTAATCACCCCGACCGATCGGGACGCGAGCCGGACCTCCTCGGCGATCAGCTCCAGCGGCCCTTGCGAAAGCATCATCCCGAGCGCCCTCGCAACCGAGTCCCGGGCCTGCTCCAGCGCCCGGCGATGGCGTTCGCGGGTGAGCACCGCGTCCCCCTGCCCCAGGGCCGCCTCCGCCTCCCGCTCCAAGCGGGCGATGAGTTGCGGCAGTCCCTGTCCGGTGGCGGCCGAGACCGCCAGATCCACGTCCTGCCCGGCCGGAGCCAGATCCGCCTTTGTGGCGACCCGCAGCAGCTTCCGGGCGGGGGGCGGCTTGCCCCCCTCCCCTTCCGGCGGCACGAGCCAGAGGACGAGGTCGGCGTGTTCCGCGCGGGCGCGGGCGCGGGCGACGCCCTCCTGCTCGATGAGGTCGGCCGAATCCCGCAGCCCCGCCGTGTCGACGATCACCACCGGCAGGCCGCCGAGATCGCAATGAACCTCGATGACGTCGCGAGTGGTGCCCGCGATGGGGGACACGATGGCGACATCCCGTCGGGCGAGGGCGTTGAGCAGAGTCGACTTGCCGGCATTGGGTGGGCCGGCGAGCACGACGGTGAAGCCCTCGCGCAGGCGCTCGCCGCTCCGGTTCGCCAGCACCCGGGCGAAATCCTCCTTCAGGCAGGCGAGGCGGGTGCGGATCTCGCCGTCCAGATCCTCCGGCACGTCGCCCTCGTCCGAGAAGTCGAGGCAGGCCTCCAGCAGGGCCAGCACCTGCAGGATTTCCTCCCGCCATTGTTCGGCCGCGTTGCCGAGCCGGCCTTCGAGCTGGAGCAGGGCCTGTCGGCGCTGGGCCTCGGTCTCGGCATCGATCAGATCGGCCAAGCCTTCGACCCGGCTCAGGTCCATGCGGCCGTTGACGAAGGCGCGCCGGGTGAACTCCCCCGCCTCCGCCGGGCGGCAGCCGTCGAGAGAGCCCAATGCCCGCAGCACCGCGGCGCGGGTCGCGAGGCCGCCGTGGATGTGGAGTTCCGCCTGATCCTCGCCGGTGAAGCTGTTCGGTCCCGGCATCCAGAGCACCAGCGCCTGGTCGAGGGGCTCAGCCGTCGCCGGATCCCGCAGGGTCCGCACCACCGCCCGGCGGGGAGCCGGCACGCCGCCGGCCATCGTTTCGAGGATGAACCGGCTTCTCCCGCCGCTGATCCGGATCAGGCTGACCGCCGAGCGGCCATGGCCGGAGGCCGTCGCGAAGATGGTGTCGTCGGAACGCATGAGCATGAACCTTGCGGGCGTGAACGCTTTAAACTGAAGCGGCGGCGGGACCGGCCCGGATCCGAATCGATCCCGCCTTTTAAGGAGCAGGCTCGATGAACCGCCTGAAGGATGCCTCTTCCCCCTATCTCCTGCAGCACCGGGACAATCCTGTCCATTGGTGGGAATGGGGACCGGAAGCCTTCGCGGAGGCGCGGGCGCGGGACAAGCCCGTGCTGATCTCCATCGGCTACGCCGCCTGCCACTGGTGCCACGTGATGGCGCACGAAAGCTTCGAGGACGAGGCCGTGGCGGCCGTCATGAACGAGCTCTTCGTCAACATCAAGGTCGACCGGGAGGAGCGGCCGGACGTGGACCACGTCTACATGAGCGCCCTCCATGCGCTGGGCGAACAGGGCGGCTGGCCGCTTACCATGTTTCTAACACCGGAAGGCGAGCCGTTCTGGGGCGGGACCTATTTTCCGAAGGAGCCGAAATTCGGCCGACCGGGCTTCGTGCAGATCCTGCGTGAAATCGCCCGCCTCTATCGGGACGAGGCGCACCGGATCCGCCAGAACGCCGATGCTCTCAAGAACCACTTGGCGCAGGCGGCCGAGACGGAAGCCGGCACCCTCGGCCGGGCCGACCTCGACAAGCTTGGCGCCCGTCTCGTCGAGATCATGGACAAGGAGAACGGCGGCCTGCCTGGCGCGCCCAAGTTCCCCAACCCGCCGATCCTGGAATTCCTCCTGCGCCATGCCCGCCGCACGGGAGATGGGACCGCCCGCAGCCGCTTCCTCCTGACCATGGAGCGGATGGCGCTCGGCGGCATCCACGACCATCTCGGCGGCGGCTTCGCCCGCTACTCGGTGGATGCCCGGTGGCTGGTGCCGCATTTCGAGAAGATGCTCTACGACAACGCGCAGCTTCTGGAGCTCTATGCCATCGCCTTCGCCGAGACCGGCCGCGCCCTCTTCCGCGACGCCGCCGAGGGAATTGTAGCCTGGCTCGAGCGGGAGATGACCCTGCCGGGCGGTGCCTTCGCGTCGAGCCTCGACGCCGATTCGGAAGGCGAGGAAGGCCGCTTCTATGTCTGGCGCCGCGACGAGGTGCAGGAGGTCTTGGGGCCGGAGGAAGCGGATTTCTTCTGCCGGGTTTACGACATCACCCCCGAGGGCAACTGGGACGGCACCAGCATCCCCAACCGCCTCGTCTCCGGCGAGGCCCCGCAGGAGGTGGAAGAGCGGCTGAGGGGCCTGGGGGCGAAGCTCCTGGAGCGGCGAGCCCGCCGCGTGCGCCCCGGCCTCGATGACAAGGTCCTGGCCGACTGGAACGGGCTGATGATCTCAAGCCTCGTCCGGGCAGCACCCCTCCTGGATCATCCGGAATGGGTAGACACCGCCCGAAAGGCATACGGTTTCATCGCCGAATCGATGATGCGGGACGGGCGGCTCGGGCATTCCTGGCGTGACGGCCGGCTGATCTTTCCCGGCTTCGCCCTCGACTACGCCGCCATGCTGCGCGCCGCCCTCGCCCTGCACGAGGTCACCGGCGAGGAGGCATTCCTGCGGGATGCGGAATCCTGGCGCGACGTGCTCCTTAGCGACTACATGGTGCGGGACAGAGGCATCCTGGCCATGACCGCCCGGGAGGCCGATCCCCTGGTGGTCCGCCCGCAGCCGACCCACGACGACGCGGTTCCCAATGCCAATGGCGTCTTCACCGAGGCGCTCGTGCGCCTCGCCCAGATCACCGGCACGGAAGCCGACCATCGCCGCGCCGAGGAATTTCTGGCCCGGCTCGTCACCATCGCCCGTTCTTCCGCCCTCGGCCATACCTCGGTCCTCAACGCCCTCGACCTGCACCTGCGCGGCGTGAGCGTGCTGGTCACGGGCGACGGAGCCGAGGCCCTGCACGCGACGGCCCTGCGCCTGCCCTATCTCGACCGCAGCGTCCGCCGGGTGCCAGAGGCAGGAAGCCTCGACGCGCATCATCCGGCCCGGAGCCTCGCCGCCTCCGGCGCGGGCCCGCGCGCCCTCGTGTGCGCGGGGATGCGCTGCTCCCTGCCGGTGACGGATGCTGAGGCTCTCCACAGCCGGGTGCTGGAGATGCAGGCGGCGGCAGCCTGAGCGGAACCGGAGGCGCAGGCCGGGCTTTCACCTGTCCGCCGCCCTCACCCCGGAGTCCCGATGTTCTTCTTTTTCTCGAACCGCCTCGGCTGTGTCGGATCCATCGCGATCTCCGTCGTCCTCACCCTGGTCGTGCTGTCGCTGATGGGGGTGTTCTGAGGGGCCGTTCGGCGTGGCCACCGGGAGCAGATGTGATCCTCTTCCGGACTCTTCGAGCCGCCGGGGATGAAGCGTTGCTCTTGCCTTGACCCGGCGGCGGACCCGGCGCAGCACGGAGCATGGCGCTCACCATCCGCCCGGCCACTGTCTCCGACGTCCCGGCGCGCTTCGCGATCCGCACGGCCGTGCGCGAGGACCACATGTCCCTGGACGAGTTCGCAGCCGCCGGCGTGACGCCGGAGAGGGTCGTCAATCGGGTATGCAGCCCCGAGGCCGGAGCGTGGATAGCCCTGTGGGAGGGCGAGGCCGGCAGGCTTCGCCATGTCCCGCGTCAATCCTGGCGACGTGTTCGCACATTTCGTGCTGCCAGAGAGGGAGGGGCGGAGCATCGGAAAGGAAATTCTGGCGCAGGCGGAGGCATGGCTTCGGCCCGCGACCTTCGCGGCGCATGGACGGCCGAAGGTCATGAGCCCGACGAGCAAATCCGCTACACGATACGGCTCCCGTCAGCCCGTCGTGGCTATGGACCGGGCGCCGAGCGGAACGGCGGTAGCGCCGTTCGACGGCGGCGATGCGTTCGTCTGTTCCGTAAAGGCACCAAAGCATCGTTCAGGGTGCATCGTCAGGACCGGAGGTTCGCATCGGCGAACGCCGGATCCCCTTTTCCGTGCGACGTTCCGGGACGCCCGCCCTCCGAAGCCTCGGCTCCCGCCCTCTCGCAGGCCCCGATCGCCCGCCGATAGCTCAGCTCGACGTCCTGCCGATCCGCGGGCTCCGCGACGTCCCGCTCGGCAGCCGCCCGGATCAGGTTCGCGTGACGCGCTAACGCACGACGCTGCTCGTCGAGACGAGTGTGCTCCGCAATGCGCGTGATGGCCTCCAGAAGATGGATCAGGACGGCCGGGTGCGATGAGGCCGCCTGGCGGATCTGGTGGAAAGCGGCATCGATCAGCCCCTCGTAGGTGGTGACCTGCCGGTACACCCGAACCCGTCCCGACCGGTCGCGCAGGGTCTCCGCCGGGAGACGCCTTCCCATTCCTCGCGACAGGGAGCCCCGCAGCCGATCGATCACCACCGTGGCCGTGAAGGGGTCGTTGAGTCCGGGCGACAGGGCACGCAGCGCGATCTCGACCAGATGGCGGATGGCGAATTCTACGTCCTGGGTCGGGGTGCGTTCGTCTCCGCTCAGGATAAGCCGTCCGATCTCCTCCCGAACCCGCAGGGGCTCTCCCGTAGGTGGGTAGACCAACACGCGAAGGTCGCCGTTGACGATGAAGTCGCCCGCCCGGAAGTCCAGACGCAGGACCGCATCGTGCCTCTCGGCCCAGGCGAGGATTTCGTCATAGTCCACGGCTTGCACATAGCCCTCGTACGGCAGGGCGATCCGCTCCGCCTTCCGGACAAAGTCGGCCGGGAGATCGGCCGGCGCGTGCTCCGGCGCCGTTCCGCCGAGGGGGTCGAATTCCTCGATGCTCTGATCGAGCTCCCGCCGCACCCTCCTCACCACCTCGTCCGCCACGATGGAGCGCGCCACCCCTTGGATGAAGGCGAGCAGCGCCAGGACGCAGACCAAGGCGAGCACCGTGCCGACGGTCACCGAAGCGTGCGGTACATCCGCCATCGGTGCCTTGCCGTGGATCGAACGCAGCACGATCAGGCAGTAGACGATCGTCATCGCGAACGTGCCGAGAACGGCTTGGGTGCGCAGGTCGGCCCGGAAGATTCGAATGAGGCGCGAGCCGTAGGAATTGACCGCCAGGGTCAGGGCGACCACCGTCACCGAAAAGGCCAAGCTGGCCATGGTGATGATCGAGGACAGGAGGGTGGACAGAAGATTGCGGGCGTCCTCGCCGTCGCCGCTGTTGATCCACCACGCCCGGACCTGGTCCTCGGAGCCGTAGCCCGCATCCACCTGGAGCATGAGGACTGCAAGACCGATTCCAACGACGATCAGAATCGAAGGGACCAGCCAGAGGCTCGTTCTGACATTGTCCCAGACCGTGAGGAGCCAGTTCCGCATCCATCGTTAAGTTTTGGACGGTCTGCATGTTCCCCCTGCTCCCGTCCGCCGGCGGAACTCCGCGCAAGCGACCTTCCGGATCCAGCACCATCCAGTGAAAAGCCCCACCCTCGCGGCCGAGGATGGGGCTGGATCGCGGTCGAGTTTACCTAACGTCAGGTATTCATCGAGTCGAAGAACTCTGAGTTGGATTTCGTCTGGCGCAGCTTATCGAGCAGGAACTCGATGGCGTCCACGGTACCCATCGGGTTGAGGATGCGGCGCAGCACGTACATCTTCTTGAGCGTGTCGGCCGGGACCAGCAGTTCCTCCTTGCGGGTGCCGGAGCGGGTGATGTCGATGGCCGGGAAGGTGCGCTTGTCGGCGACCTTGCGGTCCAGGATGATCTCGGAGTTGCCGGTGCCCTTGAACTCCTCGAAGATCACCTCGTCCATGCGCGAGCCGGTATCGATCAGCGCGGTGGCGATGATGGTGAGCGAACCGCCCTCCTCGATGTTGCGCGCCGCACCGAAGAACCGCTTCGGACGCTGCAGGGCGTTGGCGTCGACACCGCCGGTCAGCACCTTGCCGGAGGACGGCACCACCGTGTTGTAGGCGCGGCCGAGGCGGGTGATGGAGTCAAGCAGGATCACCACGTCGCGGCCGTGCTCCACCAGGCGCTTGGCCTTCTCGATCACCATCTCGGCGACCTGCACGTGGCGCGAGGCCGGCTCGTCGAAGGTGGAGGCCACGACCTCGCCCTTCACGGAGCGCTGCATGTCGGTCACTTCCTCCGGGCGCTCGTCGATGAGCAGCACGATGAGGTAGCACTCGGGGTGGTTGGTGGTGATGGACTGCGCCACGTTCTGCATCAGCACCGTCTTGCCGGTGCGCGGCGGCGCCACGATCAGGGCGCGCTGGCCCTTGCCGATGGGCGACACGATGTCGATGACGCGGGACGAGTAGTCCTTGCGGGTCGGATCGTCGATCTCGAGCTTGAAGCGCTCGGCCGGGAAGAGCGGCGTCAGGTTGTCGAAATGCACCTTGTGCCGGATCTTCTCGGGATCCTCGAAATTGATGGTGTTGACCTTGAGCAGGGCGAAGTAGCGCTCGCCCTCCTTGGGGCCGCGGATCGGTCCGTCCACCGTGTCGCCGGTGCGCAGGCCGAAGCGGCGGATCTGGGACGGGGACACGTAGATGTCGTCCGGTCCCGGCAGGTAGTTGGAATCGGCCGAGCGCAGGAAGCCAAAGCCGTCCTGCAGCACCTCGACGACACCCGCGCCGATGATCTCAACCTCCCTGGCCGCGAGCTGCTTGAGGATGGCGAACATGAGCTCCTGCTTGCGCATCGTGCTCGCGTTCTCGACCTCGAGCTCCTCCGCAAAGGCAATGAGTTCGGTCGGCGACTTGGATTTCAGGTCTTGAAGCTTGATTTCCCTCATCGGGGAACACTCTCGGGTAGGGTTCGCGGACAGAAAGGAATGACTGAACGCGGGAGGAGATTAGGGGAACGTTCGACAGGGCCGCCCAGTTCACGGACCGTGACTTGAAGGGCCTCAGCGGCCCCGCGCAGCGCAACCTGTCTTTCGGGAAGAGGATTCCTCTTTAGCCGTTTTTCGGCTTGGCCTCAAGTCCCTGCGGACGAGAACGCTCTCTTTCGGTCGTGATTCCGGCTGCCTGCCCGGAATCCCGGCGGCGACGCGGCTCCATCCGCGCAGGCGGCAGGATCCGATGCGCGGCTCCGACGATAATAGCGCAGGATCGGATCAGAACGGCTTCACGATCACGAGAATGACGATGCCGATCATGAGCACCGTCGGGACCTCGTTGAGGATCCGGTAGTATTTCGCCGGCCGCGTGTTCCGGTCGGCGGCGAAATCCTTGACCATGCGCGAGAGCATCCCGTGCACGCCGGACAGAATCAACACGAGCAGCACCTTCGCGTGCAGCCAGCCCGAGGTATACCAGCCGCCCTGCCAGATCAGGATCAGGCCGAGCACCCAGGCGGCGATCATGGCCGGGTTGATGATCGCCTTGAGCAGGCGCCGCTCCATGATCTTGAAGGTCTCGGACTGGACCGAGCCCGGTTTCGCATCGCAGTGGTAGACGAAGAGCCGGGGCAGGTAGAGCATGCCGGCCATCCAGGCGATGATCGCGATGACGTGAAACGCCTTGATCCACAGGTACAGCATGTCAGGCTCCCCGGACGCGCGCGATCAGCTGCGCCACGTGCTCGACCGGCGTCTCCGGCAGGATGCCGTGCCCCAGGTTGAAGATGTGCGGCCGGCCCCTGGCGGCCGACAGGATGTGGTCGACGCCGCGTTCCAGAGCGGAACCTCCGGCGATGAGCGCCAGCGGATCGAGATTGCCCTGCGTGGCCACGTGGCCCGGCAGACTCGGCAGCACCTGCGCCGGGTCGAGGGTCCAGTCGAGGGCGAGAGCGTCGCCGATCCCGGCCTCGGCGAACCGCCGGAGATGCGCTCCCCCTCCCCGCACGAACACGATGACCCGCGCGTGCGGCCGCGCGCCCTTCAGCCCGTCCACCATGCGGCGGATCGGGTCGAGGGAGAGCCGGTCGAACAGGGCAGGCGGCAGGGCAGCTCCGAAGCTCTCGAAGATCTGGACGGCCTCGGCGCCCGAATCGATCTGGCGGATCAGGTAGGCGGTGGAGGCCCGCACCAGCCGGTCGATGACCGCGTCCATGAAGGCCGGGTCGCGATAGGCCGTGAGGCGCGCGGGCGCCTGGTCCGGCGTGCCCTTGCCGGCGATCATGTAGCTCGCCACGGTCCAGGGGGCGCCGCAGAAGCCGAGGAGCGTGGTTTCCTTCGGCAGAGATTGCCGGAGGCGGTCGAGGGTCTCGAAGACCGGCTCGAGGCGCGCGAGCGGGAGCTCGTCGGCGAGCCGGGAAAGATCCGCCTCCGAGGTGACCGGATCGAGCTTCGGCCCCTCGTTCTCGACGAAGCGCACCTCCTGGCCCAGGGCATGGGGGATGACCAGGATGTCGGAGAACAGGATCGAGGCGTCGAACTGGAACCTTCTGATAGGCTGTAGCGTTACCTCCTCGGCGAGCCTCGGCGTGTAGCACAGATCCAAGAAGGAGCCGGCCCGCTTCCGGGTCTCGCGATATTCCGGCAGATAGCGACCGGCCTGGCGCATGATCCAGATCGGAAGCGGCCAGACCGGTTCGCCGCTCAGGACGCGCAAAACGGATTTGGTGGAACGCTCGCTCACAGGCCCTCTCTAAAAATAGAGATTCTTGAATCTAAGAATCTGTTGTTTCTCTTGGGCCGTGAATCGCAAAGCCGCAAGCCCGTCCACAGCCGGTCCACACGGGGAGGTCCGTTAACGCTTCGTTTACGGTTGGGGCGGGGCCGCCACAATCCTTTCCGATTTCTTAAACCTTAACAAATCCCTAATCGGCCGCGCCGAGATTCGAGTCGAAATCTCACGACCGATTCGTGCCGGATTCTCCCAGGACTCCGATTCCGCGTTCACACATCGGAAACCATTGTTGATGACTTGGAGCACCTTCCCACAGGCTCCTGCCCTGGACCCGCCACGGGAAGCGAACTATCCACATTCATCGACTCCTTGTCCGGGAAGGATTTGACGTGGGGCGTAGCTATTTTCATCTCCATCTCGTGTCCGACTCCACCGGCGAGACCCTGATCACCGTCGCCCGGGCGGCGGTGGCCCAGTACGAGGGCATCGCGGCGATCGAGCACGTCTATCCCCTGGTGCGCTCGCAGACGCAGCTGCAGCGGGTCCTCAACGAGATCGAGACCGCGCCGGGCATCGTGCTCTACACCCTGGTCGAGCAGGACCTGGCGGAGCGGCTCGAGGAGGTCTGCCGCGCCACCGGGTCGCCGCATCTCTCCGTGCTGGCCCCGGTGCACTCCCTGCTGTCGTCCTATCTCGGCGCCCATTCGACCGCTCGGCCCGGCGCCCAGCACATGCTGAACGCGGAGTATTTCAAGCGCATCGACGCCATGAACTTCACCCTCCTCCACGACGACGGGCACCTGCCGCAGGACCTGGACGACGCGGATGTGATCCTGGTGGGCGTCAGCCGCACCTCGAAGACCCCGACGGCGATCTATCTGGCCAATCGCGGCATGAAGACGGCCAACATCCCGCTCATCCCGGGCGTGCCGCCGCCGGCGGTGCTGGAGACCGCCAAGAAGGCCCTCATCGTCGGGCTCGTGGCGACCCCGGAACGCATCGTGCAGATCCGGCAGAACCGGCTGCTGAGCCTCAAGGCGGACGACGACAGCTCCTACGTGGACCGGGACGCGGTGGCGGAGGAGATCGCCACGTCCCGCCGGCTCTTCGCCCGCCATGGCTGGCCGGTGATCGACGTGACCCGCCGCTCCATCGAGGAGACCGCGGCCGCGATCCTCGACCTCTACCGCGACCATCGCCTGCGCTTCATCGCGGAGTGACCATGGCCACCCTCTGGACCGGACCCGCCCCGCTCCTGCTCGCCTCCACCAGCGCGACCCGCAAGGCCCTGCTGACGGGCGCGGGCCTCGCCGTCGATACGGAGGCACCGGACGTGGACGAGCGCGCCGTCGAGGCGGCCGTGGAGGAAAAGGCCCTCGGGCCCGCGGATATCGCCCTGCATTTGGCGGCCGAGAAGGCGCTGGCGGTCAGCCGCCGCCATCCCGGACGCCTCGTGCTCGGGGCCGATCAGGTGCTGGACCGGGGCGGGGTCGTTCTCCACAAGCCGGAAAACCGCGAGACGGCGCGGGCGCAGCTGCAGAGCCTCGCAGGTAGGCGACACGCGCTTCACTCCGCCGGTGCCCTGGCGCAGGACGGCGAACTCGTGGACAGCTTCGTGGACACGGCGCATCTTGCCATGCGGCCTTTGGACGAGGAGGCCATCGAGGCTTATCTCGATCTGGCCGGGCCGGAGGTGTTGAGGAGCGTCGGGGTCTATCAGGTGGAGGGGGTGGGGATCCACCTCTTCGAGAGGGTTGAAGGAGACCACTCGACCATTCTAGGACTGCCCCTGCTCCCGCTCCTCGCCTCGTTTCGCCGCCTCGGCTGCCTCGCCTTCTAGGAACATCGATACATGACGAAGGCCTTCGTCGTCGGCCACCCGATCAAGCATTCCCGCTCTCCCCTGATCCACGGCCACTGGCTCAAGGCTTACGGCCTGGAAGGCTCCTACGAGCGCATCGACGTGGCGCCGGCGGAGTTTCCCGGCTTCCTGAAGACCTTCGCGGCACGGGGTTTTTCTGGCGGCAACGTCACGATCCCGCACAAGGAGGCAGCCTGCCGCCTGGTGGACCGCCGCACGAAGCGGGCGGAGCGGCTTAAGGCCGTCAACACCCTCTGGGTCGAGGACGGGCTCGTGGTCGGCGACAACACGGACGTGACCGGCTTCATGGCCCATCTCGACCAGAGCCTGGGGAAAGGCTGGGAGGAAGCTGTGGGTACTGCCCTCGTGATCGGGGCGGGCGGAGCGGCACGAGCCGTCGTGGCCGGGATCCAGGACCGGGGCATCCCGCGCATCCTGGTGGTCAACCGGACCCTGCCCAAGGCCGAGGAACTCGTTCGGGACCTCGCGGATGACGGGCCTTCCGCGCTTGTGGCCCTCCCCTGGGCCGACATGGAGCCGGCGCTCGCCGAGGCGGGGCTCGTGGTCAACACCACCTCGCTCGGCATGGCCGGTCAGCCGCCGCTCGACCTCGACTTGGGGAAAAGTCGGAAAACCGCCGTGGTGGCGGACATCGTCTATGTGCCGCTCAGGACCCCGCTGCTCGCCGCCGCCGAGGCGCGGGGCCTCAAGGTCGTCGATGGGCTGGGAATGCTGCTGCACCAGGCGGCGCCGGGCTTCGCCCGCTGGTTCGGGGTCACGCCGCAGGTCACGCCGGAGCTGCGGGCTCTGATCGTGGCCGATATCGAGGGCCGCCCATGACCTTCGTGCTCGGGCTCACCGGCTCCATCGGCATGGGCAAGTCGGCGACCGCGGCCATCTTCCGTCGTCTCGGCGTGCCGGTCCACGACGCGGACGCCACGGTCCATGCCCTCTATCGCGGCCGCGCCGCGCCGCTGATCGAAAAGGCCTTTCCGGGCACCGTCGTCGACGGCGCCGTCGATCGGGCAAAGCTCGGGGCGGCGGTCCTCGGCAAGCCTGAGCGCATGAAGGAGCTCGAGGCCGTCGTCCACCCCCTCGTTCGCGAGGAGGAGGAGGCCTTCCTGCGCCGGGCATCCGCCGCGCCCATGGCAATCCTCGACATCCCGCTCCTGTTCGAGACCGGCGGCGAGGCGCGCTGCGACGCGGTGCTGGTCGTCACGGCACCGGCTCCTGTGCAAAGGAAGCGCGTCATGGCCCGGCCGGGGATGACGGAGGAGAAATTTAAGGCGATCCTGGCAAAGCAGATGCCGGACGCCGAGAAGCGGGCCCGGGCCCACTTCATCCTGGACACCGGCCGCGGCTTCCCGTCGGCCGAGGTCCAGGCCCGGTCGATCCTCGCGTGCCTGGCCGGTCGGCCGGGACGCGTCCGGTAGCAAGGGATTCGTTGAGAATGCGCGAGATCGTCCTGGATACGGAAACCACCGGCACGGAGCATGCCCAGGGCGACCGGGTCATCGAGATCGGCTGCGTCGAACTCTTCAATCACATCCCGACGGGCCGCACCTATCACGTCTACATCAACCCGCAGCGGCCGGTCTCGGCGGGCGCCTTGGCGGTCCACGGCCTCTCGGACGAGTTCCTGGCCGACAAGCCGGTCTTCGCAGCCATCGCCGACGAGTTCGTGGAGTTCATCCGCGACGCCCGCCTGGTGATCCACAACGCGGCCTTCGACGTGGGCTTCCTCAACGCGGAATTCGCCCGCACCGGCCATCCGCAGATCGCCCTTTCGGACGTGGTCGACACCCTGTCGATGGCCCGGCGCAAGCATCCGGGCGCGGCCAACAACCTGGACGCCCTCTGCTCCCGCTACGGCATCGACAACTCCAAGCGCACCAAGCACGGGGCGCTCCTCGACGCCGAGATCCTGGCCGAGGTCTATATCGAGCTGATCGGCGGCAAGCAGGTGGGCTTCGATCTCAGCCTCCAGCCGGCATCCAGGAGCAATCTGGTCAGGATGGGCGCGGCCGCCCGCGAGGCGCGGCCGCGCCCTGTCATCTCCCGCCTGACCGATGCCGAACGCGAGGCCCACGCGGCCTTCATCGAGTCCCTGGGCCCGAACGCGCTGTGGCGCGAATATATCGGCGAGGCCCCGACCGAGGGGCAGGCCTAGCCGATTTCCCTCCCCTTGCGGAGAGGGATCGGGGGTGGGGGTGAGGGGCTGCAGGTCTATCCGGAAAGGGCGCAACCCCTCACCCGCACTTCGCGCGACCTCTCCCTCCAGGGAAAGATCGGATGGCAGCCGCGTCGCGCCACCGCCGGCAATGAAGAGCTTCGGCTTTTCGACCCTCACCTCCACTTCCTCCCCGCAAGGGGGAGGAGAGTTCGCGGGGCATGATGCGCCAACTCTCAAGATGAGGTCGGCGGGTGAGAATCCCCTCCCTCACATGCGAATCGGGCGGAGCCGGATCGGCACCGCCCGAGGGTCGTCGCGAAATGTGTCTGCCGGCGCGCCCGTCTTACGACAGGGCCGTCTGGCCGCCCTGCTGGGCCTGCATCTCGGCGGCCCGCTGGCGGTAGAGCGCCACGAAGTCGATCGGGTCGATGTAGAGGGGCGGGAAGCCGCCGTTGCGGACCGCCTCGGCCACCATCTGGCGGGCGAAGGGGAAGAGCAGGCGCGGGCACTCGATCATGATGACCGGATGCAGCTGCTCCTGCGGGATGTTCTGGACCCGGAACACGCCCGAATAGGTGAGCTCGAAGGCGAAGAGCACGTCCTTGTCGCCGACCTTGGCGTTGCCCTCGAGGGTGAGGTCGACCTCGAAATCGGCCGCGTCGAGCTGCTTGGCGTTCACGTTGACCTGGAGGTTGATCTGCGGGCCCTGGGACTGCTGCTGCAGGGAGCGGGGAGCGTTCGGGTTCTCGAACGAGAAGTCCTTGCAGTACTGGGCGAGGGCGTTGAGCGAGGGCATGCCGCCTTCCTGCGCTCCGTTGTTTGCCGGGTTGTCGGCCATGGTTCTTGCTCCGAAGTGAATCGAATGGATGGGGCCCGGACGGAGCGCTTCGGGAAAGCGCCGGCTGGGTAACGGGCTATCACTTTCCGCGCTACCATGCTTCCCTCCCCCGAACAAGATTCAGCTTTCTCCCTCGCTTGTCCCAGGAAGAGGTGGATGTTACGACCCGCTAACCCCATATGCGAAGGACCACCCTTTGCTTTGACCGGGTCAAAAACCCTTGGCGAACCTCCGGCGCGCCCTGCGCCAGGATCGGGCAAGCCGACAACGGATCGACGATGCAGGATTCCTTCGACATCACGACCCTCATCTTTATCGTTCTCGCCGTCTTCGTGATCTGGCGCCTCCGCTCGGTGCTCGGTCAGAAGACCGGCAACGAGCAGCCGCCCTTCGATCCGCTCTCCCGCCGCGATTCCGGCCTTCGTCCCGGCAACCCGGCGGCCGAGCAGGACAACGTGGTCCGCCTGCCCGGCGCCAATGGCACCCGTCCGGCCGAGGCGCCTCCCGCCGAGCGCTGGAAGGGCATCGCCGAGCCCGGCACCCCCATGGCCCAAGCCCTCACCGAGATCGCCCGCGTCGAGCCCACGTTCGACGCCCACGGCTTCCTGGAGGGCGCCAAGGCGGCCTACGAGATGATCGTCACGGCCTTCGCGCAGGGCGACCGCCGCACCCTGAAGGATCTTCTGTCGAAGGAGGTCTACGAGGGCTTCGAGCGTGCCATCACCGAGCGCGAGCGCCGGGGCGAGAAGGTGGAGACCACCTTCGTGTCGATCGACAAGGCCGAGATGGTCGCGGCCGAGGTCCAGGGCAAGCAGGCCCAGATCGTCGTGCGCTTCCTGTCCAAGCTCATCACGGCGACCCGGGACGCGGCCGGCGTGGTGGTCGACGGCAGTCCCGAGGCGGTCGTCGACGTGACCGATGTATGGACCTTCGCCCGCCCGCTCGGCAGCCGGGATCCCAACTGGCTGCTCGTCGCCACCGAAGCGGGACAATGAGGCGTGCCGGCCGGGCCGCTCTCGGGTGCCTCGCGCTTCTGTCCGGGATTCTGACCATGGAGGCGGACGCATCCCCCCTCGAGGGCAAGGCACGCCTCGAGCCGCTGACCTTTGCGGATCTCGCCGGATGGCCAGAGGACGATCACGGCGCGGCCTACCGGGCCTTCCTGCGCTCCTGCCGGGCATTGGATGCGCAGGCCGCCGAGCTCCGGCCCGCCCGGGCGCCCCATGAGGGGCTGCTCGCCGTCTGCCGCGAGGCCCTGAAGAGCCCCGACCTGACGGGAGAGGCGGCGCGCGCCTTCTTCGAGGCGAATTTCCGGCCCTTCGAGATCCGGCCGCTCGCGGGCGAGGGCTTCCTGACCGGCTATTACGAGCCGGAGTTCCGGGGCTCCCGCCGTCCCGATTCCACCTACCGGATCCCCCTCCTCGACCGGCCCGACGATCTCGTGACCATTCCGCAAGGGCAGACCCTGCCCGGCATCGGCCCGGATCTTCAGGCCGCCCGGGCGACGCCTTCCGGCTACGAGCCCTATCCCGACCGCGCCGCCATCGAGGACGGCGCCCTCGGGGGCAGGGCGAGGCCCATCGTCTACCTGGGCGAGCCAGCGGAAGCCTTCATCATCCATGTCCAGGGCTCGGCCCGGATCCGCCTCACCGACGGCTCGGTCATGCGGGTGGCCTATGCGGGCCGCAACGGCCGGCCCTACACGTCCATCGGCCGCCTGCTGGTGCAGCGGGGCGAGATGGACCTCGAGACCATGACGCTGGAAAAGCTCATGGGCTGGCTCAAGGACAATCCCGGTCCCGCCCGCGACCTCATGCGGGAAAACCAATCCTACATCTTCTTCCGCGAGGCGAAGGAGCTCGCCCCCGAGGACGGTCCCATCGGCGGCGCCGGCATCCCGCTGGTGCCCGGCCGCAGCCTCGCGGTCGACCGGACCCTCTGGGCCTATGGCCTGCCCTTCTGGCTCGAGGGCTCCCTCCCGATCACCCTGACGGAGGCGGAGCCCCTGCGCCGGCTCACGATCGCGCAGGATACGGGCTCGGCCATCGTCGGCCCCGCCCGGGGCGACTTCTTCGTCGGCAGCGGTCCGCAAGCCGGCACCGTCGCGGGCCTCATCCGGCACCGGACCCGCTTCGTGGTGCTGGAGCCGCGCACCGCCCCATGAGCAAGCACCGCCGCTTCCGCCCGCTCAGTCCCGAGGAGCGGCGGCTCTGGAACCAGGTTGCCCGGAGCGTGAAGCCCCTCAAGGGCAAGCTTCCGCCCCCCGAGATCGAGCCGGAGGAGCGTCCGGCGACCGCGCCGGCCCCGGACGTCGTGCTGGCCCCCGCCCGGGTGCCCGCCCCGCCCGCGGCGAAGAAGCCGGCCCTTCCGCCTCTCGCGCCCCTGGAGCGCCGCACCAAGAAGGCCCTGCGGCGGGGAACCCGGCCGGTGGAGGGCGTCATCGACCTTCACGGGATGCGCCAGGACGAGGCCCATTTCGCCCTTGTCAACTTCCTCCATCGGGCACAAGGATCCGGCTACGGGGTGGTGCTCGTGATCACCGGCAAGGGCGGCGCGGCCGCGGCAGGCGGGCTGTTCGAGGAGCGCGGCGTCCTGCGCCGGATGGTGCCGCACTGGCTGCGCCTGCCGGACCTGAGATCTCTTGTGGTCGGCTTCGAGGAAGCCTCTCCCCAGCACGGCGGATCCGGTGCACTCTACGTCAGGCTCCGCCGCAGGCGGGGCGCGGGATGAACGGATGACCCCTTTCGGTGAACGGGTGCGGCAGCTGCGCCGCGAGCGCGGCCTCCTCCTCAAGGACATGGCCGCCCATTTGGGCGTATCGAGCGCCTATCTGTCGGCCCTGGAGCGCGGCGAGCGCGGCAAGCCGACCTGGACCCTGATCCAGGGGGTCCTGCAGTATTTCAACATCATCTGGGACGAGGCCGACGAGCTGGCACGCCTTGCCGACGTCTCGGACCCTCGGGTGAAGATCGACACGGCGAGCTGCGACCCCCGCGCCACCCTGGTGGCGAACCGCCTCGCCCGGGAGATCCGGAGCCTGAGCGGAGCCGAGCTCGAGGCGATCCTCGACGTCCTCGACAGGGCCCAGGACCGCACCAGGCGGATCGCCCCCGTCGCCGAGAAGGCCCAGGACACCCTTCAATCCTCCTCGGCCGCGGGCTAGGCCGAATCCTCTTCCCGCGCCTGGGGGCGCCGGAGATGCCAACATGGCACAGCCCTTCGTCCCCTTGGACAAGCGCCCCGGGACGGGTTAAGCGCCACAGAGCATGTCGCTCATCCGCTCCTCTCTTCTTGTCGGGTTTGGCGCCGCCGCGTCGCGGGTGCTCGGCTTTGCGCGGGACGTCCTGTTCGCGCAGGCGCTCGGGGCGGGGCAGGTGGCGGATGCCTTTCTGGCGGCCTTCCGCCTGCCCCATCTCGTGCGCCGCATCGTGGGCGAGGGCGGGCTCAACCCGGCCCTCGTGCCTGCCTTGAGCCGGCTCGCGCCGGACGAAGCCGCGCAGGTCTCCGGCGACGTGATGACGGCCTTCGCCATCGCGCTCCTCGGCCTGACGGCGCTCGTCGAGATCGGCGCCGGGCTTCTGGCGTTCCTGCTGGCGCCGGGCCTTCGGGACGACGGCACGCTCGCGCTCGTGGCCCTCTACACCCGCCTCGGCTTTCCGATGGTGCTGGGCGTGACGCTCTCCTCCGTGGCGGCCGCCCTCCTGAACCTGCGCGGCCACTACCGGGCCACCGCGCTCGCACCCCTGGTGGTGAATGCAGGCCTGATCGTCACGGCCGTGACGCTGGAGGCCGGCACCGCCCTGCCCCTCGCCGACAAGGCCGCGTGGCTCGCCGTGGCGTCGAGCCTGTCGGGCCTCCTGCAATTCGCCATCGTGGCGGCGGCTCTCTTCGGCAAGAAAAACGTTGTCTTCCGCCGCCTGCGCTGGTCGCCTTTCCTGAAAGGGCTGCTGCTCGCCGGCTTTCCGGCACTCCTCGCCAGCGGCGCGGTGCAGCTCTTCATCCTGACCGGAACCCAGATCGCCTCCTTCTGGCCGTCCGGCGTGTCCTGGCTCTACTACGCCGACCGGGTCATGCAGCTGCCGCTGGGCCTGATGGGAGCGCTCGCTGCCGGCGTCCTGCTGCCCGACCTCGCTCTCAAGCACCGGGACGCCGCCGCCGAGCCACTGGTCGCCGCCCAGAACCGGGCCTTGGAGCTGGCGCTGCTCATGGGGGTGCCGGCCGCGGCCGCTCTGGTCGTCCTCGCCGGACCGGTCGCGTCGGTCCTGTTCGAGCGCGGTGCCTTCACGGAGGCCGATGCGGACGGCACGGCGCGGGTCCTGGCCGCCCTCAGCCTCGGCCTGCCCTTCGCGACCGCCGCCAAGGTGCTGAGCCAGACCCTCTTCGCCCGCGGCTCTCTGCGCGGCACCCTCGTGGCGGCGCTCGCCGGCATCGCCGCCACGGCCGTGGGCGCGCCGATCCTCGGCGCCGTCATGGGCGTGACCGGGATCGCGCTCGGCATCGGCCTGGGATGCATCGCCCATCTGGCCGTCATGGTCTGGTTCCTCAGCCGGCTCGGCCTCTGGCGGCCGGGCGCCGCCCTCCCGCGCCGGCTCGCCCGCATCGCCGCCGCCACCGCCGTCATGGCGGCCGGGCTCCTGGCCGGGCGGGGGCTCCTCGCCCCGTCGGCCCCGGCGCTCGCCGGGCTCTGCCTCGGCGGGCTCGCCCTCTACGGGCTTGCGGTGCTCGTGACCGGCGCCGTGACCCGCGACGATGTGGCCCTGCTGGCGAAAAAAGCATGAGACCGCTTGTGTTCCGTGGCCCCGCCCTGCCATAACCCCGGCCGCGACAAGCGTGGGAGTTGAATCACGATGGTGCAGTTCAAGGAGCGGGTCTTCTCGGGCGTCCAGCCGACCGGGAACCTCCATCTCGGCAATTACCTCGGCGCCATCAAGCGCTTCGTCACCATGCAGCAGACGCACGACTGCATCTACTGCGTGGTCGACATGCACGCCATCACCGTCTGGCAAGACCCGAAGGAGCTGGCGCGCCAGATCCGCGAGGTCACGGCCGCGTTCCTGGCCGCCGGCATCGACCCGAAGAAGCACATCGTCTTCAACCAGAGCCAGGTCGCCGAGCACGCCGAGCTCGCCTGGGTATTCAACTGCATCGCCCGCATGGGCTGGGCCAACCGCATGACCCAGTTCAAGGAGAAGGCCGGCAAGGACCGGGAGAACGCATCTGTCGGCCTCTTCGCCTATCCGATGCTCATGGCGGCCGACATCCTGGTCTACCGCGCCACCCACGTGCCGGTGGGCGAGGACCAGAAGCAGCACCTGGAGCTGACCCGCGACATCGCCCAGAAGTTCAACAACGACTTCGCGGAGTCGATTGCCGCCCACGGCTTCGGCGAGGCCTTCTTCCCGCTCACCGAGCCGCTGATCGCCGGCCCCGCCACCCGAGTCATGTCGCTCCGCGACGGCTCGAAGAAGATGTCGAAGTCGGATCCGTCCGACTATTCGCGCATCAATCTCACGGACGACGCCGACACCATCGCCCAGAAAATCCGCAAGGCGAAGACCGACCCCGAGCCGCTGCCCACGGAGGTGGAGGGCCTGGCCGCGCGGCCGGAGGCCGACAATCTGGTAGCCATCTACGCGGCGCTGATGGACTCCACCCCCGAGGACGTGCTGCGGGAGCATGGCGGCTCGCAGTTCTCCGCTTTCAAGGCCGCCCTGGTCGACGTGGCGGTGTCGAAGCTCGCCCCCGTGGCGGGCGAGATGCGCCGGCTCATGGCCGATCCGGGTCACATCGATTCGGTGCTGGCGGAGGGCTCCGACCGGGCGCGGACGATCGCGTCGGAGACGATGAACGCCGTCAAGGACATCGTCGGCTTCGTGCGGACGCGCCGCTAAAGCATCGGACCCAAAAGTGAACTTGCACTTTCGGGAACGATCCGATGCATTCTCTTCATATGAGAGCATCGTTCCCACGGAAAACCGGATCCACTTTTCACTGGCGTGGTCCTTCGGGTCCGTACGATGCTCTAGCCCTTCGTCGACTTGCCGATGACGTTGGGTCAAGGCAGCATCTGGGCCGAAACGCAGGAGACCGTGCCGTGAGCGGCAAGCGCCGATCCTACGAATCCGGCCACCGGCCCAAATTCATGGTGGTGGTCGACAAGACTCCCGAATGCGCCCGTGCGGTCCATTTCGCCTCCCGGCGCGCGGCCCGCACCGGCGCCAGCATGATCATGCTGGCGGTCGTCGATCCGCCCGACAATTTCGAGTGGATCGGCGTCGGCGAGGCAATGATCGAGGAGGCCCGCGAGGACGCCGAGAAGCGGCTCGAAGAAGCCGC
The DNA here is from genome assembly GCA_035645535.1 of Microvirga sp. Lineage (GTDB taxonomy): Bacteria > Pseudomonadota > Alphaproteobacteria > Rhizobiales > Beijerinckiaceae > Microvirga. The sequence goes on from DASQMJ010000056.1 coordinate 39,331, forward strand.
CCGCGAGGCCCGCAACGCCGCGGGCGTCGAGCCCGAACAGGTGATCCGCGTCGGCAGCCGGGCGGACGAGATCATCCGGCTGATCGAGGAGGACGAGGACATCTCGTTCCTGGTCCTGGCCGCGGGCTCGGCCAAGGAGGGTCCGGGCCCCCTGGTCTCGACGCTGGCGGGCCGCGCCGCCTCCACGTTCCCGGTTCCGATCGTGGTCGTGCCGGGCGGGCTGAGCGACGAGGAAATCGACGCGCTCGCGGGGTAAGATTCCGGAGCCCCCACTTGTTGGCACTGCAACCGTCCTCGCTGAACCGCTGCTCCATCGCAGCCTCACCTTGAGGGACCGAGGCGTCTCCAGAAAGGACCGGAAGCATCCTCCGAGACGCCGCTACGTGGCTCCCCAGGACGAGGGAACGAGGCGCATCACCACCCTTGGAATCCTCCCCTTCCCGGTCCACATTAGGGATGGAGCCTGTTAGAACGATTCTAAGACCCTACCCGCTCGGCCGGCCTTGAACCGGCGCCAGAGGAAAAGACCCGATGTTCATCCAGACCGAAGCCACTCCCAATCCCGCCACCCTGAAGTTCCTGCCCGGCCGCGTCGTCATGCCGGAGGGCACCTTCGAGGCCCGCACCCCGGACGCCGCCGACGCCTCGCCGCTCGCCCGCCGCCTCTTCGCCATCCCGGGCGTGAGCGGCGTCTTCTTCGGCTACGACTTCATCACCGTCACCAAACAGGACGGCGAGTGGCAGCACCTGAAGCCGGCGATCCTCGGCGGCATCATGGAGCATTTCATGACCGGGGCGCCGCTCTTCGCGGAAGGCCACGTGGCCGAGGTGGAGGACGGGGAGGAGTTCTTCGACGAGGAGGACGCCCCGACCGTCGCGACCATCAAGGAGCTCCTCGACACCCGCATCCGCCCGGCCGTCGCGGGCGACGGGGGCGACATCACCTTCCGGGGCTACAAGGACGGCACCGTCTACCTGGTCATGAAGGGCGCCTGCTCCGGCTGCCCGTCCTCGACCGCGACCCTGCGCCACGGCATCCAGAACCTCCTGCGCCACTTCCTGCCTGACGTGCGCGAGGTGCAGGCGGTCTGACCGGACGAGAATTCCGCAGCGACCCGGCGCGGCCCACCGAGGCCGCGCTTTTCTTTTTCGAGGAGCTCGTCTGGTCTCCAAGGCGCAAAACCGGCATCCACTTTTCCGCACGATGCGCTAAAGAGACGTGAGACCTCACGGAGACGAACCTTGCGCGTCCTTGCCATCGACACCGCCCTCGGGGCCTGCTCGGCCTGCATCCTCCAGGCGGGAGAGGCCGAGCCGCTGGCCTGGGAGACCATTCCCATGGAGCGCGGCCATGCGGAGGCCCTGCTGCCGATGATCGACCGGGTGATCTCCCAGGTGGAGGGCGGCTTCGAGGGCCTCGACCGGGTCGCCGTCACGGTCGGACCCGGCAGCTATACGGGCCTGAGAGTCGGCATCGCAGCCGCCCGCGCCATCGGCATCGCGGCCGACATCCCGGTGATCGGCGTGGCGACGCTCGCGGCCTTCCTGGCGCCGTTCATGGCCGGCGACCGGCGCGGCCTCTACACCGCCGCCATCGACGCCAAGCATGGCCAGATCTACATTCAGGCGGTGGCCACCGGCGGGCGGGTCATCATCCAGCCGAGCCTCATGGGCTTCCGTGACGCGGTCAGGCTCCTAGGGTCAGGCCCGATCCTGGTGACGGGATCGGCCGCCTCGGCGCTCGCCGCCGAGGCCCGGACGCAAGGGGTCGAGGTCACGGCGGTCGAGCCGGCCCTGGTGCCGGACATCGCCTGGGTGGCCCGGCTCGGCGCCATCGCCGACCCGACCCAGGCCCTGCCGAAGCCGCTCTATCTCCGCGAGCCGGACGCGAAGCCGCAGGACGCGGCGCGCATCGCCCGCCGATGAGCTTCCTCGACCGGCTCTACCCTCCCCCGTCGGTCCGGGTCGAGCCGGTGGGGAGCGAGGCGGCCGCGCAGCTCGCGGCCATCCACGCCACCGCCTTCGCCCGCCCCTGGAGCCCGCACGAGTTCCAGAGCCTAATGGCCGAGCGGGGCGCGGTGGCGGACGGGCTCTTCGTGGGCCGCGAGGGCGTCCTCGGCCGTCCGGCCCAGCCTGTGGGCTTCATCCTGTCCCGCATCGTCGTCGACGAGGCCGAGATCCTCACCGTCGCGATCCGGCCGGAATGGCGCGGCCGCGGCCATGCGGGACCGCTCCTGTCGCGGCACCTGGACGAGCTCGCCCGCCGGGGCGTGGCGCGCGTCCATCTGGAGGTGGAGGAAGGCAATGCCCCGGCGCTCGCCCTCTACAGCCGCTTCGGCTTCAGGGAAACCGGCCGCCGGGAGGGTTATTATGTCAAGCCGGACGGCAGCCGGGTGGCGGCCCTCACGATGATGCTCGACCTGTAGCACCATTCCGCAGGGTCCCGTATAAGCAACCCGAGGAGTCGAGGTTTTGGCGTCACGCACTACCACATCGGCAAAACCGCGCCGGCAGGGCGCCATCGAGCGCGCCTGCCGCGAGAAGGGCCTGCGCATGACCGGCCAGCGCCGGATCATCGCGCGCATCCTCGACGATGCGGCCGACCATCCGGACGTGGTGGAGCTGCACCGGCGCGCCGCCGCCGTGGACGACAAGATCTCGCTCTCAACCGTGTACCGGACCGTGAAGCTGTTCGAGAACCAGGGCATCATCGAGCGGCTCGACTTCCGGGACGGACGCTCCCGTTACGAACAGGCGGCCCGGGAGCACCACGACCATCTCATCAACCTGGAAACCGGCGCCGTGATCGAGTTCCACTCGGACGAGATCGAGGCCTTGCAGGACGCCATCGCCAGGAAGCTCGGCTACAAGGTCGTGTATCACCGGCTCGAGCTCTACGCGGTGCCCCTGGACAAGGACGACGCGTGACGCGGATCCTCGTCGGCCTGAGGCTCGCGGTCCTGGGGCTCGTGTGCCTCGTCCTCATCCCGCTGCAGCTGCTTGCCCTGCGCTTCGGCTGGAACGTCGTGCACGTGGCGCCCATGTGGTTCCACCGGATCCTCCTGCGCCTCTTCAACGTGCGGGTGACCGAGCGCGGCAGGCCGCCGGGCGAGGCCGCCACCCTGGTGGTGTCGAACCACGTCTCCTGGCTCGACATCCCGGTGATCGGCTCGCTTCACCCGCTGTCCTTCATCGCCAAGTCGGAGATCGAGGGCTGGCCGGTGGTGGGCCTCTTCGCCAGGCTCCAGCGCTCCGTCTTCATCGACCGGCAGCGGAAGAAGGCGACCGCCGAGGTGAACGACGCCCTCGCCCACCGGCTGGTGAAGGGCGAGGTGATCGTGCTCTTCGCGGAAGGCACGACGAGCGACGGCAACCGGCTGCTCCCCTTCCGCTCCTCCCTCGTCGGCGCGGCTCAGACCGCCCTGATGCACGACACGGTCGAGCGCGTGCTGCTCCAGCCGCTCGCCATCGCCTATACGCGCCGCCACGGGATGCCGGTTACCCGCCGGGACCGCCCCTTCATCGCCTGGTACGGCGACATGGATCTCGCGCCCCACCTGAGGATGTTCGTGCGGGCCACACCTCTCGACGTGGTGGTGACCTGGGGCGAGCCGATCCCGTTCAACGGCAGCCGCAAGGGCGCGACGGCGCTGGCGGAGGCGGCGGTGCGGAAGGCCCTGAAGGCGGCGTGATCGCGGCAAATTCCGGTGCCGCAGAACGCCGCTATTCTCTTATGGGCCTGAAAGGCTTAAAAGGGCGCTGAACTCCAGACCGTCTTCTCAGCATTCAGGCCGAGCCCGTGAAAAAAGTCTTCGTCAAGTCCTATGGCTGCCAGATGAACGTCTACGACGCCGAGCGCATGGCGGACGTGCTGGCGACCGAAGGCTACAGCGAAACCAAGGCCATGGAGGAGGCGGACCTCGTCATCCTCAACACCTGCCATATCCGCGAGAAGGCCGCCGAGAAGGTCTATTCCGAACTCGGCCGCGTGCGCGCTCTCAAGAACGAGCGCGAGGCGGACGGCAAGGAGACGAAGATCGTGGTGGCGGGCTGCGTCGCCCAGGCCGAGGGCAGGGAGATCCTGCGCCGCCAGCCGGCGGTCGACGTGGTGGTCGGCCCGCAGAACTACCACCGCCTGCCGGATCTTCTGAAGAAATCCCGGTCCGAGCGCCTCGTCGACACCGAGTTCCCGATCGAGGACAAGTTCGACCACCTGCCCGCCCCGTCCAAGGCCAAGACCATCAGCCGCGGCGTGTCGGCGTTCCTGACCATCCAGGAGGGCTGCGACAAGTTCTGCACCTTCTGCGTAGTGCCCTATACCCGCGGCGCCGAGGTGTCGCGCCCGGTGTCGAAGATCCTGGACGAGGCCCACCGCCTCGCGGAGGCCGGCGTGCGCGAGCTGACGCTCATCGGTCAGAACGTGAACGCCTATCACGGCGAGGGGCCCGACGGCGCCGTCTGGTCCCTGGGGCGCCTCCTGCGCCGTCTCGCCGAGGTGCCGGGCATCGCGCGGCTGCGCTACACCACGAGCCACCCGCGCGACATGGACGACGAGCTGATCGCCGCCCATGGCGACCTTCCGGCCCTCATGCCCTACCTGCACCTGCCGGTGCAGTCCGGCTCCGACCGCATCCTCGACCGCATGAACCGCAAGCATACCGGCGACGAGTACCGCCGCCTGATCGAGCGAATCAGAGGTGCTCAGCCGAATCTCGCCCTGTCGTCCGACTTCATCGTGGGCTTTCCCGGCGAGACGGACCAGGATTTCGAGGACACGATGCGCCTCGTGGCCGATGTGGGCTTCGCCAGCTCCTTCTCGTTCAAGTACAGCCCGCGCCCCGGCACGCCCGCGGCCGAGATGGACGAACAGGTCCCAGAGCCCGTGAAGGCCGAGCGGCTCGCCCGCCTGCAAAACCTGTTGGAAACGCAAAGGCAGGCTTTCAATCACGGAACCGTTGGACAGACTCTTGACGTTCTCTTGGAGAAGCCGGGTCGTCATCCGGGCCAGATCGCCGGCAAGTCGCCCTACCTGCAGGCCGTGCAGTTCGAGAGCGACGTGCACCGGATCGGCGAGATCGTGACGGTCCGGATCGTGCGGGCGGGCTCGAACAGCCTGTTCGGGGAATGGGTCAAGCCGGGCGACAGGGCCGCGGCTTAAACGAAGGAGAGGCATTTGAGGCCAGCGGACAACGTGACCGCACGTGCGAAGGGCCGCGGCCCTTCCGGCTTACATCCAGGTGTCGTGGAAGAGGCCGAAATCATCCTCACCTTCGACGACAACCGCCTCGCCAGCCTCGTTTTCGGTCAGTACGACCAGAACCTCGCCCATCTGGAGCGGCGCCTGAACGTGGCCGCCATCGCCAACGGCAACCGAGTCACCGTCAAGGGCACGCCCGAGGCCTCGGAGCTCGCAAGGCGGGTCCTGGAGGGTCTCTACGAGCGCGCCCGCCAGGGCGGAACCCTCGTGCCGGGCGACGTGGACGGGGCCATCGAGGAAAGCACCCTGCAGGGCACCCTCTTTCCCCAGGCCGAGGACGTCCCGGTCCCCGGCCTGACCGCCTTCGACCAGATCGCCACCCGCAAGCGCGGGCCGGTGCGCGCCCGCAACGCGGCCCAGAACGCCTACATCAAGGCCCTCAAGCAGCACGAGCTCGTCTTCGCGGAGGGGCCTGCCGGCACCGGCAAGACCTGGCTCGCGGTCGGCTACGCTGTGTCCCTGCTGGAGCAGGGACAGGCGGATCGGCTGATCCTGTCGCGCCCGGCCGTCGAGGCCGGCGAGCGCCTCGGCTTCCTGCCGGGCGACATGCGCGAGAAGGTCGACCCCTATCTCCGGCCGATCTACGACGCCCTCTACGATTTCATGGAGGCCCGGCACGTGGACCGGGGCCTGCAGACCGGCATGATCGAGATCGCGCCCCTCGCCTTCATGCGCGGGCGCACCCTCACCAACGCGGTGGTGCTTCTCGACGAGGCCCAGAACACCACCACCATGCAGATGAAGATGTTCCTGACCCGCCTGGGCGAGGGCTCGCGGATGATCGTCACCGGCGACCCGACTCAGATCGACCTGCCGCCGGGTCAGAAATCGGGGCTGGTGGAGGCCGTGCGCATCCTCGACGGGGTCGAGGGCATCGGCCGCGTCACGTTCAAGGAGCAGGACGTGGTGCGCCACGACCTGGTGCGGCGCATCGTCACCGCCTATGATGAGGCCGCCCGTCGCGAGCCGCCGCAGGAGCAGGGTCGCAGGTTTTGATCGAGCTCGACATCATGGTCGAGGCGGGGGACTGGTCCCGCCTCGAGGGAGTGGAGGCGCTGGCGCAGCGCGCGGCGGAGGCCGCCGTGGCGGTCGCTGAAGAACCTGATGAGGATTTCGAGGTGAGCGTGATGCTCACCGACGACGCCCATATCCGGGAGCTGAACCGCACCTGGCGCGGCAAGGACAAGCCCACCAACGTGCTCTCCTTCCCGGCGACCGAGCAACCGGGCGCCGTGGGGCCTCGCCATTTGGGCGATATTGCTTTAGCGTGCGAGACCCTGGTGCGCGAATCCGAGGAGGAATCCAAGGCGCTCGCGGACCATTTCGCCCATCTGATCGTTCATGGCATCCTCCACCTCCTCGGCTACGACCACGAGGACGAGGCGGAGGCGGACGCCATGGAGGCTCTCGAGGTGAAGGCGCTCGCCACCCTTGGCATCGCCGATCCCTATCGCGACATGGCAGTCTGAGCGGCTGACGTTCAGGCTGAAACTCAACCCGATGAACGAAGATCGAAGTAGCAACGACCAACCGGCACGGCCCTCTCCGGACAACGAGGGCCTCCGCGAACACTGGTATGACCGGGTCCTGACCCGGCTGGGCCTCAAGCCCCGCGAATCCATCCGGCACGATCTCGAGGACGCCCTCGCGGAAGCCGTCGAGGACACGGATTTCTCGCCCCAGGAACGGGCGATGCTGAAGAACGTGCTCGGCTTCCACCGCATCCGCGTCGAGGACGCCATGGTGCCCCGAGCCGATATCGTGGCCGTGGCGGCCGACACGACCCTCGGCGACCTGCTCAAGCTGTTCAGGACTGCGGGCCATTCCCGCCTTCCCGTCTACGGGGAGACCCTCGACGACCCGAAGGGCATGGTCCACATCCGGGACTTCCTGGACTTCATCGCCATGAGCGCGGGTGCATCGGTGAGCCCCGACACGCCGGTGCCGAGCCTGGGGCAGGTGGATCTTTCCATGACGCTCTCCTCCGCGAACATCCTGCGTCCGGTCCTGTTCGTGCCCCGCTCCATGCCAGCCATCGACCTCCTGGTGCGCATGCAGGCAACCCGCACCCACATGGCCCTGGTGATCGACGAATACGGCGGCACCGACGGCCTCGTGTCCATCGAGGACCTGGTCGAGATGGTGGTGGGCGACATCGAGGACGAGCACGACGACGACGTCGAGCTCACCATCGTGAAAGGCGCGGACGACACCTTCATCGCGGATGCGCGGGCGAGCCTCGACGAGGTCAAGGAGAGCCTCGGGGTCGACCTCACCGACGAGGACAGCGCGGAGGACATCGACACCCTCGGCGGCTTCATCGTGACCCTCGCCGGCCGCGTGCCGTCGCGCAACGAGCTGATCGTCGGTCCCGGCAACCTGGAATTCGAGGTCCTGGACGCGGATCCGCGCCGGGTGAAACGCCTGCGCATCTACCGCCGCAACGTCGCGCCCCTCGACACCACCACCGAGGTCGACAACAAGCGGCCGCTGCCGCCCGAGAGCACAGCCGCCGAATGAGGCGCCTGGCCGATCGGGTGATCCTCGCACGGGGGTGGCGGCGCTGGCTCACGGCCTTTACGGCCGGCGCCGTCGGCGCCCTCGCCCTGCCGCCCTTCGGCTTCCTGCCCGCCCTCGCTCTATCCCTGGCTCCGGCCGTCTGGCTGCTCGACGGATCAGCCAAGGCCGGCCCCGGCTGGGGCGCACGCCTGAAATCCGCCGCCCTCGCCGGCTGGTTCTGGGGCTTCGGCTGTTTCGTCGCCGGCCTGTGGTGGCTGGGAGCCGCCTTCCTGGTGGAGGCGGACCAGTTCGCCTGGGCCCTGCCCTTCGGGGTGCTGGGCCTGCCGGCCCTGCTCGCCTTCTTCCCAGCCTGCGGCTTCGCCCTGGCGCAGGCTCTCTGGACCCGCGACGCCTCGCGCGTCCTCGCCCTCGCGTTCGCCCTGACGGTGAGCGAGATCCTGCGCGGGCATCTCTTCACCGGCTTTCCCTGGAACAGCCCCGGTATGGCGCTGGGCCAGCACCTCTGGCTCATGCAGACCGCCTCGGTCACAGGTCTTTACGGCCTCACCCTCCTGGCCGTGGCGATCGGCGCGGCGCCGGCGCTCCTCGCCACCGGCCGGACCGGGCGCGAGCGCTGGACGGCTCCGGGCCTGGCGGCTGCCGCCCTGGCGGGGATTGCCCTGTTCGGGGCCTGGCGCGTGCCTGCGGCGCCCGTCGCAGAGGTGGCGGACGTGCGCCTGCGCATCATGCAGCCGAACCTGCCGCAGGATGCCAAGTTCAACCCGCGCAACCGCGACGCCATCATGCAGCGCTATCTGCGGATCAGCGCCGGGCCGGGCAGCGCCGGTGGGGATCATACGAAGGCGACCCACATCGTCTGGCCGGAATCGGCCTTTCCGTTCCTGCTCCACCGCGACCCGGGTGCCCTCGCCCAGATCGCCGCCCTCCTGGAGCCGGGCTCGGTCCTGATCACCGGCGCCGCTCGCATGGACGATCCCCTGCCGGGCGAGGCGGTCGGCAAGTTCTTCAACGCGATCCAGGTGGTCGACCACCAGGGGACGATCCTCGGATCCTACGACAAGGTCCATCTGGTGCCGTTCGGCGAATACGTGCCGCGGTTCCTCGACGCCCTGATCCGGGCCGCGGGCCTGCGCCAGTTCGTGCACATTCCGGGAGGCTTCGAGCCGAGCGAGCGCCGGGGCAGCCTCTCGGTGCCGGGGCTGCCGCCAGTGGCCGCGACGATCTGCTACGAGGCGATCTTTCCCGGCGAGGTGCTGCCGGAGGGACCGCGTCCGAGCCTGATCCTCAACGTCACCAACGACGCGTGGTTCGGGCAGACGCCGGGCCCCTACCAGCACTTCGCCCAGGCGCGCCTCCGTGCCGTGGAGGAGGGGCTGCCCCTGGTCCGGGCGGCCAACACGGGCATCTCCGCCGTGGTCGATCCGTTCGGCCGCGTCACCGCCAGCCTGCCACTCGGGGTTGAGGGCGCGCTCGATGCAGCCCTGCCTTCCGCGATTTCCGCCACCATATACAACCGGCACGGCAGGTTTGTTTTGACGGCCACGCTTGTCATCTGCTTAATGGCTGCGATCATGCGCCGCTGGCGATGCTCGTCTCCCGTGTAAGGGGATTTCGTCCTTACGCTACGTTATGTCTGCCAAGGAAATTCGCATCTATGAAGAAGTCGACCGGCTCCATCGACAAGGAAATCGGTAGCAGGGTGCGCATGCGCCGCATTTCGATCGGCATGAGCCAGGAGAAGCTGGGCGATATGCTCGGCCTGACGTTCCAGCAGGTCCAGAAATACGAGAAGGGGACCAATCGGATCAGCGTCTCGCGTCTGGTGGACATCGCCAAGATCCTCGGCGTCGACATCCATTTCTTCTTCAACGGAATCAAGAGCATCAAGGGCGACGGCTTCGCCGAGGGGGACACGCCTCCCTACATTTCCGAGGTCATGTCGACGCCGGAAGGACTCCAGCTGATCAGAACCTTCACCAGTATTAAGAATTCCAAGGTCCGGAAAAGCATCGTTCAGCTCGTTACTGCTCTGGCGTCGCAAGAAGACGAAGAACGTTCGTCATAAAGAACACGTTCGCTTGACCTTTCCGACCGGCTGCGGCATGAGCAGAGCCGAAACCCTGCTCCGGCAGGTCCAGCTTCCGTTCCATCTCAGAGGAATCAGTCGTGCGCCGTTCGAGCTACCTTTTCACGAGCGAGTCGGTCTCCGAGGGCCATCCGGACAAGGTCTGCGACCGAATTTCGGACGCGGTTGTCGACGCCTATCTGGCGGCCGAGCCCGAGGCTCGCGTGGCGTGCGAGACGCTCGCCACCACCAACCGCGTCGTCATCGCCGGCGAGGTGCGCGGGCCTGAATCCATCACCAAGGAGCGGGTGATCGAACTCGCCCGCGACGCCATCAAGGACATCGGCTACGAGCAGGAAGGCTTCCACTGGAAGAACGCCGACGTCGCCGTCTACCTGCACGCCCAGTCGGCCCACATCGCCCAGGGCGTCGACGCCGCCGGCAACAAGGACGAAGGCGCAGGCGACCAGGGCATCATGTTCGGCTATGCCTGCAACGAGACGCCCGAGCTGATGCCGGCGCCGATCTTCTACGCCCACAAGATCCTCGAGGACCTGACCCAGGCCCGCAAGACCAAGGCCAACGGCGCCGCCGTGCTCGGCCCGGACGCCAAGAGCCAGGTCACCGTCCGCTACGAGAACGGCAAGCCCGTCGGCGTGACCCAGATCGTGCTCTCGACCCAGCACCTGGACGAGAACCTCTCCTCCGACGACGTGCGCGAGATCGTCGAGCCCTACATCCGCAGGACGCTGCCCCAGGGCTGGGTCTCGCCCGAGACCGTCTGGCACGTGAACCCCACGGGCAAGTTCGTCATCGGCGGTCCCGACGGCGATTGCGGCCTCACCGGCCGCAAGATCATCGTCGACACCTATGGCGGCGCGGCTCCGCACGGCGGCGGCGCGTTCTCCGGCAAGGACCCGACCAAGGTGGACCGTTCGGCGGCCTATGCCGCCCGCTACCTCGCCAAGAACGTGGTCGCGGCCGGTCTCGCCGACCGCTGCACCCTGCAGCTCTCCTATGCCATCGGTGTGGCCAAGCCCCTGTCGATCTACGTGGACCTGCACGATACCGGCAAGGTGGACGAGAGCAAGCTCGAGGCGGCCCTGATGGATGTGATGGACCTGTCGCCCCGCGGCATCCGCACCCATCTCGGCCTCAACCGGCCGATCTACGCCCGCACCTCGGCCTACGGCCATTTCGGCCGCACGCCTCAGGCGGACGGCGGCTTCTCGTGGGAGCGGACCGACCTCGCCGACACTCTGAAGGCGGCCTTGGCCTGATCGTCATGAACGCAGCCTCGGAACGGGCCGGCGCCTTCTTCGGACGCCGGAAGGGAAAGAGGCTGCGCGCCGGCCAGGACGAATTGGTCCAGAACCTCCTGCCGGCGCTCCGGGTGACGCCCGGCCGATCCCCCGCGGAGATGTTCGGCTCCACGGGCCGCGAAACCTGGCTCGAGATCGGCTTCGGCGGCGGCGAGCACCTCGCCGCCCAGGCCCGCGCCCACGGGCACGTCAACTTCATCGGCTGCGAGCCCTTCGTGAACGGGATGGCAAAGCTTCTCGCCGTGATCGATCACGAGAAGCTCGGCAATGTCCGTGTCTGGGACGAGGACGTGACCGACCTCCTGCCCGGCCTGCCGGACGCCTGCCTCGACCGGGTCTACATCCTCTATCCCGATCCCTGGCCCAAGCGGCGCCAGCGCAAGCGCCGCCTCGTGTCCGACGAGACCCTGATCCAGCTCGCCCGCGTCATGCGCAAGGGCGCGGAGCTGCGCTTCGCCAGCGACATCGACAACTACATCGGCTGGGTGCTGGCCCGCGCCTTGCGCTCCCCCGACTTCCGGTGGACCGCCGAGCGCGCCGACGACTGGCGCAGGCCCTACGAGGGCTGGCCCGGCACCCGCTACGAGGCCAAGGCGATCCGCGAAGGCCGGGTGCCGAGCTACCTCACCTTCGTGCGGGTGTGACGGGCTCCTTGCTTTTCCCGGCTTGAATCGGTATATAGGCCGTCGTCAGCTCTGGTTGCAGCGTCAAGCTGCTCATGAGAGTGGGCCCCGCCGGGTCCGCTCTTTTTTATTGCTTTTCGGCCGGGGCTTGCGACGAACGGCTTGCGAAGCGGGTTATACGGACACCATGGCGAACGAACGCGACAAGCGTCTGATCACGGAAAACGGCGTGGCCGCCCGCGTGGCCGCCATCGTCGAGCCGGTGATCGAGGATCTCGGCTTCAACCTGGTCCGGGTGAAGGTCACGAGCGCCAACGGCTGCACGGTCCAGATCATGGCGGAGCGGCCCGACGGCACCATGTCGGTGACCGACTGCGAGACCGTGAGCCGGGCCGTCTCGCCGGTTCTCGATCTCGAGGATCCGATCCCGCAGGCGTATCATCTCGAGGTCTCGTCGCCCGGAATCGACCGCCCCCTCGTGCGCGCAAGCGACTTCGAGCGCTGGAGCGGCCACGAGGCCAAGATCGAGATGGCCGTACCGGTGGCGGGCCGTAAGCGCTACCGGGGCTTCATCCGGGGCGTCGAGGGCGATGCCGCCGTGGTCGAGCTGCCGGACGCGAAGGAGGGCGAGGAGCGCATGGTGCGCCTGCCCCTCAACGATCTCGGCGAGGCGCGCCTCGTCCTGACCGACGAACTGATCCGCGAGTCCCTGCGCCGAGGAACGGCGCCGGTGGCGGACGACGAAACGGAAGAAGAATTCGATGCGGAGTCCGATGCGGACGTCCCGCAGGACAACACGCCCAGGAAGGAGTGACCTCGATGGCTGTCAGCGCCAACAGGCTTGAGCTCTTGCAGATCGCCGATGCGGTCGCGCGCGAGAAGGTGATCGATAAGCAGATCGTGCTGGACGCCATGGCAGACGCCATCGCGAAGGCGGCGCGCTCCCGTTACGGCGCCGAGACCGACATCCACGCGGAGATCAACCCGAAGACCGGCGAGCTGCGCCTGTCCCGGCACCTCCTCGTGGTCGACGACGCCGCCCTCGAGAACGACTCGCGCGAGATCGCCCTCTCGGAGGCCCGCAAGCGCAACCCCGCCGCCCAGGTGGGCGACGCCATCTCCGAGACCCTGCCGCCCTTCGACTTCGGCCGCATCGCGGCGCAGTCCGCCAAGCAGGTGATCGTCCAGAAGGTGCGCGACGCCGAGCGCGACCGCCAGTACCAGGAATACAAGGACCGCATCGGCGAGGTCGTGAACGGCGTGGTGAAGCGCGTCGAGTACGGCAACGTGATCGTCGATCTCGGCCGCGGCGAGGCCATCGTGCGCCGCGACGAGCTCATCCCCCGCGAGACCTTCCGGCCGGGCGACCGCATCCGCGCTTACCTGTTCGACGTGCGCCGCGAGGCCCGCGGTCCGCAGATCTTCCTGTCGCGCACCCACCCGCAGTTCATGGCGAAGCTCTTCGCCCAGGAGGTGCCGGAGATCTACGACGGCATCGTGACCGTGCAGGCCGTGGCCCGCGATCCGGGCTCCCGCGCCAAGATCGCCGTGTCGTCGCGCGATTCCTCCATCGATCCGGTCGGCGCATGCGTCGGCATGCGCGGCTCCCGCGTCCAGGCGGTGGTGGGCGAGCTCCAGGGCGAGAAGATCGACATCATCCCGTGGTCGCCCGACCAAGCCACCTTCATCGTCAACGCGCTCCAGCCGGCCGAAGTGGTCAAGGTGGTGCTCGACGAGGAGGCCGACCGCATCGAGGTGGTGGTGCCGGATGACCAGCTCTCCCTCGCCATCGGCCGCCGCGGCCAGAACGTACGCCTCGCCTCGCAGCTCACCGGCTGGGACATCGACATCCTGACCGAGGCCGAGGAATCCGAGCGCCGCCAGAAGGAGTTCGCGGAGCGCACCGAGCTGTTCATGAACGCCCTCGACGTGGACGAGGTCGTGGGCCAGCTCCTCGCCGCGGAGGGCTTCCGCACGGTGGAGGAGATCGCCTACGTGGACCCGTCGGAAGTTGCCTCCATCGAGGGTTTCGACGAGGACACCGCCCGGGAGATCCAGGAGCGCGCCCAGGAGTACCTGACCCGCATCGAGGAGGAGAACGAGGCCCGCCGCAAGGAGCTCGGCGTTGCCGACGACCTGAAGGAGATCGACGGCGTCACCACCGCCATGCTGGTGGCGTTCGGCGAGAACGACATCAAGACGGTCGAGGACCTGGCCGGCTGCGCCACGGACGACCTCGCCGGCTGGACGGAGGGCCGCGGCCAGGAGGCGACCCGCCACAAGGGTGCGCTCGACGGCTTCGATCTCTCCCGCGCCGAAGCGGAGGCCATGATCATGGCGGCCCGCGTCAAGGCCGGCTGGATCGAGGCTCCCGAGGAGCCGGTGGAGACCGAGGGTTCGGCCGAAGAGGCCGAAACCGAGGCCCAGCCGTCCTAAACCGGCCATGACCAGGCGAGGACCGGATCCTTGGCGCGGCACGAACCGGAGCGCACCTGCATCGTCACCCGCGCGGCCCAGCCGGCCGCGGGGCTGATCCGGTTCGTCCTCGGTCCCGACGCCCAGGTCGTCCCCGACCTGAAGCAGAAGCTGCCCGGCCGGGGCGTGTGGGTGACCGCCCGCTCCGACCTGGTGAGGGACGCGGTCCAGCGCCGCCTCTTCGCCCGCGCCTTCAAGGCGGAGGCCAAGGCCCCCGAGACGCTCGCCGACGACATCGGCCGGGCGCTGCGGGAGGACCTGCGCCAGAGCCTCTCGCTCGCCAACAAGGCCGGCGCGGTGATCACCGGTTTCGAGAAAGTCGAGGCCGCAATCGCCGAAAAGCCCCTCGCTGCCCTTATTCATGCCGCAGAAGCGGCCGAAGATGGGCGAAGAAAGCTCCAGAGCCAGTTGCGAAAACGCCTCGGCGACGCAATATCAAGCTTTCCGGTCATTCAAGCGCTGTCAAACGACGAATTGAGTTTGGCATTGGGCCGGTCACATGTGATACATGCTGCCCTCGTCGCGGGCGCTGGAAGCGACGGCTTTCTGAACCGATGGCACCGCTACCGCACCTATTGCGGACACGATGCCGATCAGGCTGACCCCAAAGGTGGGGCCTGCGCACACACGATTATGGAACCGGACGGATCTGAGCCGAATGAATGATACGAAAAACCCGGGCGACAAGACGCTGCACGTGTCGTCCAAGACGCTTTCACTGAAGCGGCCCGTCGAGCAGGGCGTGGTGCGCCAGAGCTTCTCCCACGGCCGCTCGAAGGCGGTCGTGGTCGAGACTGTGAAGCGTCGCCCGGCCGTCGGACCGGGCGCAGGCAAGGAAGAGCGCTCCGCGCCCCAGCAGGCCGCGTCGCCCGCAGCACCCAAGCCCGCAGCGCCGACTCCCCAGGGCCGCTCGCAGCGCCCTGCCGCCTCGAACGCGCCGCGTTCCGGCGTGGTCCTGCGCACGCTCTCCGATCAGGAGCGCGACGCCCGCCTCAATGCGCTGGCCGATGCCCGCCGCCGCGAGGAGGAGGACCGCAAGCGCCAGGAGGAGGAGGCCCGCCGTCGCGCCGAGCGCGAGGCTGCCGAGGCCAAGGAGCGCGAGGCCGCCGAAGCCCGCAAGCGCGAGGAAGACGAGCGCCGCCGCCAGGAAGAGGAGCGCAAGCGCCGCGCCGAGGAGGAGGCTCGCCGCCGCCTGGGCGAGGAAGCCGCGCCTGCACGCCAGGACGCCGCTTCGGGCGCAGGGCCCCGCCCTGCGCGCGACGGCGCCCCGCGTCCGGCCGGAGCCCGCGATGGCGGCCCGCGTCCGGCCGCAGGCGGTCCGCGCACTGGCGGTTTCGGGGCCGCCCGCCCCGGCGGCAATGACGGCCGCCGCCCGCCGAGCCTGAACCACATGGCCCGCCCGGCGGCGCCCGCCGTGCCCGAGCCGACTGCCGCAAAGCCCAACGCCCGCACGGTCCCGCCTGTCGCGGCCCGCGCCGTCGAGGTGGACGACGAGGAGAGTGCGCGCACCGTCCGCCGTCCCGGCCCCGGGGCGAAGCCGGTCGCCGTGCCGAAGACCCCGAAGGCCGCTCCCGGCGAGGAGAAGCGCCGCGGCCGCCTGACCCTGACGAACGCCCTGGACGGGGACGAGGAGCGCACCCGCTCGCTCGCCGCCTTCCGGCGCCGCAACCAGCGGCTCATGGGCCACCGCCAGGTGGAGCAGAAGGAAAAGATCGCCCGCGAGGTGACGATTCCGGAAACGATCACCATTCAGGAGCTCGCCAACCGCATGTCGGAGCGCGCCGTGGACGTGATCAAGATGCTCATGAAGCAGGGTCAGATGCACAAGATCACGGACGTGATCGATGCGGATACCGCGCAGCTGATCGCCGAGGAGCTCGGCCATACGGTGAAGCGCGTGGCGGAATCGGACGTCGAGGAAGGCCTGTTCGACGAGCCGGACGTGGACGAGAACCTCGTGGCGCGCCCGCCGGTCGTGACCATCATGGGTCACGTCGACCACGGCAAGACCTCGCTGCTCGATGCGATTCGCAAGACCAACGTGGTCTCCGGCGAGGCCGGCGGCATCACGCAGCACATCGGCGCCTATCAGGTAACCTCGCCGCTCGGCGGCAGGATCACCTTCATCGACACGCCCGGCCACGCGGCGTTCACGGCCATGCGCGCCCGCGGCGCCAAGGTGACGGACATCGTGGTGCTGGTGGTGGCGGCCGACGACGGCGTCATGCCCCAGACCATCGAGGCGATCAATCACGCCCAGGCGGCCGGCGTGCCGATCATCGTGGCGATCAACAAGGTGGACAAGCCCGATGCGAACCCGCAGCGGGTCCGAACGGAGCTGCTCCAGCACTCGATCGTGGTCGAGTCCATGGGCGGCGAGACCCTCGAGTTCGAGGTTTCGGCCAAGACGGGCCAGGGCCTCGACACCCTGCTCGAGGGCCTGCAGCTCCAGGCCGAGATCCTCGACCTGAAGGCCAATCCCGACCGTTCGGCGGAGGGCACGGTCATCGAGGCGAAGCTCGACCGCGGCCGCGGTCCGGTCGCCACCGTGCTGGTCCAGCGCGGAACCCTCCACACGGGCGACATCGTGATCGCCGGTGCGGAATGGGGCCGCGTGCGCGCCCTCGTCAACGATCTCGGCGCCAACGTGAAGGAGGCCGGTCCCTCCGTCCCGGTGGAGGTCCTGGGCTTCAACGGCACTCCGGAAGCCGGCGACCGCGTCGCGGTCGTCGAGTCCGAGTCCCGCGCCCGCGAGATCACCGAGTATCGCGCCCGCCAGAAGCGCGAGCGCCAAGCGGCCCGCATGGGCTCGGCCGGCCGGACGCTCGCCGACATGATGCGCGACCTCAAGGCCGGAGCGGGCCGCAAGGAACTTCCGCTCGTGGTCCGGGCGGACGTGCAGGGCTCCGCGGAAGCGATCATCGGGGCGCTGGAGAAGGCGGGCAACGAGGAAGTCGCGGCCCGCGTGGTCCAGGCCGGCGTCGGCGGCATCTCGGAATCCGACGTCACCCTGGCGGAGGCCTCCGGCGCCATCATCCTCGGCTTCAACGTGCGCGCCCACAAGGAAGCGCGCGAGGCGGCCGAGCGGGCCGGCATCGAGATCCGCTACTACAACATCATCTACGACCTCGTGGATGACGTGAAGGCGGCGATGTCCGGGCTTCTCGCCCCGACCCTCCGCGAGGAGCGGCTCGGCGAGGCGCAGATCCTCGAGGTGTTCAACGTGTCCAAGGTCGGCAAGGTCGCGGGCTGCCGCGTCCTCGACGGCGTGGTCCAGCGCGGCGCCCATGTCCGCCTCATCCGCGACAACGTGGTCATCCACGAGGGCAAGCTGTCCCAGCTCAAGCGCTTCAAGGACGACGCCCGCGAGGTCACGGCCGGCCAGGATTGCGGCATGGCGTTCGAGAACTACCAGGACATGCGCCAGGGCGACATCATCGAGTGCTACCGCGTGGAAGAGGTGAAGCGGACGCTGTAATTCCGCTTTGGATCTCTTCTCTCAATCCGTACTTGTCGTCATGGCCGGGTCGCTCCCGGCCATGACCCCTTTTGGACGCTCCGGTCCAACTCCGGAAAGACGAACATGGCAAAACGTTTCGAACAAACCGCCGGACCCTCTCAGCGCCAGCAGCGCGTGGCCGAACTCGTCCGCCACGCCCTCGCCGAGGTTCTCGCCCGTGGCGACCTGCAGGACGACGTGCTGACGAAGAACGTCATCACGATACCGGAAGTGCGCATGACGCCGGACCTCAAGCTCGCCACGGCTTTCGTGATGCCGCTGGGCGGCCGCGACGAGGCGGCGGTGCTGAAAGCCCTCGACCGCAACAAGAAGGTGCTGCGCCAGGAAGTGGCCCGCCGGGTGAATCTGAAATTCGCCCCCGACCTGCGCTTCCTGCGCGACGAGAGCTTCGACGAGGCCGCCCGCATCGACGCGCTGCTTCGCTCCGAGAAGGTCGTGCGGGATACGGCCAAGCCCGACGCCGACACAGACGACAACGACGAGTAAGCATTCATGACCGAAGAACGACCGCAGCGGCGCCCTCACCAGGACCGCCCGAAGAAGCGCGACGTCAATGGATGGATCATCCTCGACAAAGGCGTCGGCATGACCTCGACCCACGCGGTCGCGGTGGTCAAGCGCAGCCTCTCGGCCAAGAAGGCGGGCCATGCGGGAACGTTGGATCCCCTCGCCTCCGGCATCCTGCCGATCGCGCTGGGCGAAGCGACCAAGACCGTGCCCTTCGTGATGGACGGGCGCAAATCCTACGTCTTCACTGTCGCCTGGGGGGCAGAGACCAACACCGACGATACCGAGGGCGACGTGGTGGAGCGCACCGACCGGGTGCCGCAGGCGGCCGACATCGAGGCGCTGCTGCCCCGCTTCACCGGCTCCATCCAGCAGGTGCCGCCTCGCTTCTCGGCCATCAAGATCCAGGGCGAGCGCGCCTATGATCTCGCCCGCGACGGCGAGGTGGTGGAGCTGCAGCCTCGGACGGTCGAAATCGACCGGCTCGCCCTGGTCCATCACGAGGGCGACCGCTCCGTGATCGAGGCCGATTGCGGCAAGGGCACCTACGTGCGCGCCATCGCCCGCGACCTGGGACGAGCGCTCGGTTGCCTGGGCCACATCGCGGCTCTCCGGCGCACCCGCGTCGGGCCCTTCACGGAGGAGGATGCGGTGGTGGTGGACGACCTCGCCACCGATCCGGCGGCGCTCCGCCCGGTCGAGAAGGCGCTGAGCGAAATTCCGTCGGTGGCGGTGAGCCGCGACATGGCGGCCCGCCTCATGCGCGGCCAGTCGATCATCCTGCGCGGCCGCGAAGGGCCGATCTCCGGCAAGGTCTATGCCACCTGCAACGGGGTCCTGGTGGCCGTCGGCGACGTGGAGCGCGGCGAACTGGTGCCGCACCGGGTGTTCAACCTGGGGGCTTGAGGTCTTTCCCTCCCCGCGACGGGGAGGGAAAGGACGCTTGCCTTACCGGTCCGCCTTCAGCCCCTGCGCCTCGCGCTCCAGGTAGCGGCGAGTGATGGTCTCGATCTGGTCACGGATCGCCTGCGCGGTCTTCTCCTCCTCCCGCAGGCTCTCCTCCAGGGCCGGGATGAAGCGGGAATGGCCGGTCATGTCGGCCATGGCGATCAGCGACTTGTAGGACGCGATCTCGAAATTCTCGAAGGCATGGTTGGCGAAAGAGTTCTTGAGGATCTCGTCGGCCATCGGCACGTGCGCCATGGCGGCGATATTGCCCATGACCTGGGTGGCCATGTCCTTCAGGAGGGAGCGATCCTCGCCGAAATTGTGCAGGATCTCGTCCAGGCGGCGGATCTGCCCTTCCGTCTCGCGCACGTGCTGCTCCAGGAGCTGGCGCATCTCCGGGTAGTTCTCGATCCGCTCGATCTGGCGGTTCATGAGCTGGATCGCCTCCTTCTCCAGGGAATGGGCGTTCTGGAGGCCGGTGATGAAGGTGTTCCTGGCCGTCTCGGAGGAGGACAGGTTGGCGGTGCCGGCGGCGGTGGCCATGGTCATGGAAGGTCCTTTCTGAAAGGGTGAATGCTGTACCGTCAACCAAGGCCGTCCCGGCTTGTTCCCGCCGATTTCGAGCCGGAAAACCGGGCGGCCGCCTTGCAATCGCGCTGGAAATCACGATCTCTCTGGAACTTGCGCGCTTTTCGTGTATGGTGCGCGCACTTCCCGCGGGCGTTGCCCGGGGAACGCGTTGCGAGATCAGACCGCGCTGGACGACATCCCGGCCCGGCCGTTTCCGACGAACCGGACCTTGAGCCCGACAAAGCCAAGGTCGCTCTATGATCAACTGAAAGGACAAGCGATGTCGATCACGGCTGAGCGCAAGAACGCGCTCGTGAAAGAGTACGCCCAGAAGGAAGGCGATACCGGCTCCCCCGAGGTGCAGGTCGCCATCCTGACCGAGCGGATCAACAACCTGACCGAGCACTTCAAGACCCACACGAAGGACAACCATTCCCGTCGTGGCCTCCTGAAGCTCGTGTCGCAGCGCCGCTCCCTTCTCGACTACGTCAAGAAGAAGGACGAGAGCCGCTACCGTACCCTCATCGAGAGGCTCGGCATTCGCCGCTAAGCTTCCCGCAAACTCTCCGTCCGGGGCCCGGCCCCGGACGGCCTCTTGACGCAGGCGGAACAAGCAGATCCCCGCGTCCTTTGAAAAGAGGCGGATGACGCGATGACCATGGCAGGATCGCAAGGGGCTTCACAGGCGGGCTTGCCCGCCGACGCGAGCCTCTTGCCGTCTTGCTCATGGCATCGGGCCGCCGCCCTGTCACGAAAGACAAACGCATGTTCGACATTCAACGCGAAGAACTGATCTGGGGTGGGCGCAAGCTCACGCTCGAAACGGGCAAGATGGCCCGCCAGGCCGACGGCGCCGTCGTCGCCTCCTACGGCGAGACCACGGTGCTCGCCACCGTCGTGTCGGCCAAGGAGCCGAAGGCCGGCATCGACTTCTTCCCCCTGACGGTGAACTATCAGGAGCGCACCTACGCGGCCGGCCGCATCCCCGGCGGCTACTTCAAGCGCGAGGGCCGTCCGACCGAGAAGGAGACCCTGGTCTCCCGCCTCATCGACCGCCCGATCCGTCCCCTCTTCGCCGACGGCTACCGCAACGACACGCAGGTGGTCGTGACCGTGCTGTC
Source organism: Microvirga sp. (assembly GCA_035645535.1). Lineage (GTDB taxonomy): Bacteria > Pseudomonadota > Alphaproteobacteria > Rhizobiales > Beijerinckiaceae > Microvirga. The sequence continues at coordinate 60,259 of DASQMJ010000056.1, forward strand.
GCACGACCTCGAGAACGATCCCGACATCGTCGCCATGGTGGCGGCCTCCGCGGCCCTCACGCTGTCCGGCGTGCCCTTCATGGGCCCCGTGGGCGCGGCCCGCGTCGGCTATGTGGGCGGCCAGTACAAGCTCAATCCCCTTCTGCAGGAGATGGAGGATTCCGCCCTCGACCTCGTGGTCGCCGGCACCTCCGACGCGGTGCTGATGGTGGAGTCCGAGGCCAAGGAGCTGCCCGAGGACGTGATGCTCGGCGCGGTGATGTTCGGCCACAAGCACTTCCAGCCGGTGATCGAGGCCATCATCCGCCTCGCCGAGAAGGCCGCCAAGGAGCCGCGCGACTTCGAGCCCGCCGACCTCTCCGAGGTGGAGAAGGCCGTGCTCGAGATCGCCGAGAAGGACCTGCGCGAGGCCTACAAGATCACCAAGAAGCAGGACCGCTATGCCGCGGTCGATGCCGTGAAGCAGAAGGTCATGGAGGCGCTCGTCCCGGCCGAGGGCGAAGCCAAGTTCGATCCCGAGACCGTCAAGACGGTCTTCAAGGAGGTCCAGGCCAAGATCGTGCGCTGGAACATCCTCGACGAGGGCAAGCGCATCGACGGCCGCGACGTGCGCACCGTCCGCCCGATCGTGGCGGAAGTCGGCGTCCTGCCGCGCACCCACGGCTCGGCGGTGTTCACCCGCGGCGAGACGCAGGCGCTGGTCGTGACCACGCTCGGCACCGGCGAGGACGAGCAGTTCATCGACGAGCTGGAGGGCACCCGCAAGGAGACCTTCCTGCTGCACTACAACTTCCCGCCCTACTCCGTCGGCGAGACGGGCCGCATGGGCTCGCCCGGCCGCCGCGAGATCGGCCACGGCAAGCTCGCCTGGCGCGCCATCCACCCGATGCTGCCGGCCTCCCACGAGTTCCCCTACACCCTACGCGTGGTGTCGGAGATCACGGAGTCGAACGGCTCCTCCTCGATGGCCACCGTCTGCGGCGCCTCGCTGTCGCTGATGGATGCGGGCGTGCCGCTTCGCCGGCCGGTCGCCGGCATCGCCATGGGCCTCATCCTCGAGGGTGAGCGCTATGCGGTCCTGTCCGACATCCTCGGCGACGAGGACCATCTCGGCGACATGGACTTCAAGGTGGCCGGCACGGAGCAGGGCATCACGTCCCTCCAGATGGACATCAAGATCGCCGGCATCACCGAGGAGATCATGCGCGTCGCGCTCGACCAGGCCAAGGAAGGCCGCGCGCACATCCTCTCCGAGATGAACAAGGCCCTCACGGCCCCGCGCGCCGAGCTCGGCGAGCATGCCCCGCGCATCGAGACCATGCAGATCCCGGTCGACAAGATCCGCGAGGTCATCGGTTCGGGCGGCAAGGTCATCCGCGAGATCGTGGAGAAGACAGGCGCCAAGATCGACATCAACGACGACGGTCTCATCAAGATCGCGTCCGCCGACGCCAAGTCGATCAAGGCGGCCTACAACTGGATCCGCTCCATCGTGGCGGAGCCCGAGGTCGGCGTGATCTACGACGGCACGGTCGTGAAGGTGATGGAGTTCGGCGCCTTCGTGAACTTCTTCGGTTCCCGCGACGGCCTCGTGCACATCTCGGAGCTGGCCAAGAACCGCGTCGCCAAGGTGACCGACGTGGTCAAGGAGGGCGACAAGGTGAAGGTCAAGTTCCTCGGCATGGACGAGCGCGGCAAGGTTCGCCTCTCCATGAAGGTGGTCAACCAGGAGACCGGCGAGGACATCACCGAGCAGCTCAAGGCCGAGCGCGAGGCCGAGAAGGCCCAGCGCGACCAGCAGAAGCAGGCCGCGGGCGAGTAAGTCTCGCCCTCGCCTGTCGGTGACTTCATGTGAGCGCGGCCCTCGGGCCGCGCTTTTTCGTTCGGGGATGCTCTCGCAGAAGAGAAAGCATCGGATTGGTCCCGAACCTGCAAATCCGCTTTTCCCGTCCGAGGCTTCAGCCTCGGGCGTCTCCACCGCCCCCGCGTCCGCGCATGTAGGCCTGGGGGCTGCACCCCATCTCGCTTCGGAACGCGTACACGAGCGCCGAAGTCGAACTGTAGCCGAGCTCCAGTGCCGTCCGGGTCACGTCCAGGCCGCCGCCCATGAGTTCAATCGCCTTGAACAGCCGCAGGCGCCGCCGCCAGGAGCGCAGGCTCATGCCCACCTCCGTCTCGAAGCGGCGGGCCAGTGTCCGTTCCGACATCCCAAGCTCCCGGCCCCATGCCTCCGCGCCGCGCGGATCGGCCGGATCTGTATAGAGCGCCTCGCACAAAGCCGTAAGTGATGATCCCCCACGGGGCCACGGGAGCGCGCCTGGAAGGGGCCTGGCACGCCGGAGCTGGTCCAGGATCAGGTCCGTCACACGCCCAGCATAGCCGTCACGGTCGTCCTCGCCAACGATCTCGGCGGCCTCCACGATAAGAGCCTTCAGCAGCGGCGTGACCGTGAACACCGTCGGACTCGCCGGCAGGCCATGCCCAGCTTCCTGGGCAATCCAGAGGCTGCGGAATTCCGCCCCGAGCAGGGATCCGACCCGGTGCCGCAGACCTGTCGGCAGCCAGACGGCCTGCTCAGGCGAGATCACGAAGGAGTGCCCCTCCGCCGTTACTGTCAGCACGCCAGAGATCGCATAGACCATCTGGTGCCAGCGATGGACGTGCTCCGGGAAGAAGTGGCGCGCCGGGATCGACTGTGCCCGCACGGTGATCGGATGCGGCGGCGGCAGGCCGGGTGGCGCCTGGATCGTGCCCCAAGTCATGTCGTGTCCTAGTTTGGCAGATATTCTACATAATTTGGCTGGCTGTCAAAATACGGACAGGAGGCGATCCCGTATAAGCGCCGGAAGGAGCACCGTTGACTGCTCTCAGCACGAGGAACCTGCCATGATCCGCCTCGACAGCCGTGGCCTGCCACTCTCGACCACGTCCGACCTGGCGGCCGAGCGCTACCGGGAGGGCGTCGACCTGCTTCTTTCGGCTTGGCCCGGTGCCGGGGAGGTCCTGGACGAGGCCATCGTGGCCGACCCGGATTTCGCTCTCGCCCACGCCGCGCGGGCCCGCCTGCACGTCATCCGCACCGAGCTGACCACGGCTAAGGCGCGGATCGCCACGGCGGAGGAGATCGTCGCCCGGCGCGGGACCGAGCGGGAACGCAGCCATGTGGACGTCCTGTCGTTGGCCATCAACGGCCATTCGGCCAAGGCACTCGAGCGGGCGCTCGCCCATGCCGAGACCTGGCCGCGGGATGTCCTGGTCCTGTCGCTGCCTCTCGGCGCCTTCGGGCTCTTCGCCTTCTCCGGCATGGCGGACCACGACCAGGCGCGCGTGGATCTCTGCGAGCGCCATGCCCGGCACTTCGACGCCGACGACTGGTGGTTTCTCACCTACCGGGGCTGGTCTCATGCGGAGAACGGCAACGTGGCGCACGGCCGCGCCCTCACGCAGCGTGGCTACGACCTGCGCAGAAACAACGCGAACGCGGCGCACGCGCTCTCGCACGCCATGTACGAGGGCGGTGCGCACGATGAGGCGGAACGCCTGATCACCGACTGGCTACCGGGCTACGACCGCTCGGGAATCCTTCATGGACACATCGCCTGGCACTCGGCTCTCGGTGCGTTGGAGCGCGGCGACCCTGAGCAGGCGCTGGCGATCTATACGGATTACATCCAGCCATCGGTCACGGCCGGAATGCCGGTCAACGTGGTCAGTGACACTGCTTCCTTCCTGTGGCGGCTGGAGGCCTACGGCCACACCGTGCCGGTGGGGCTGTGGCAGGACGCGGCGGCCTATTCGGGAAGCTACTTCCAGAAGGCCGGCTTCGCCTTCGCGGACGTCCATATGGCGCTCATCGCGGCGGCGACGGGCGATAGGGCTGCCGTCGAGGAGCGCGTGAAGGCTCTGTTGGCGCTGATCGGGACAGGGGGCCTCGCCGCCGGGCCCGTCGTGCCGGCGATCTGCCGCGCCGCCCTGGCTTTCGCGGAGGAGGACTATGCAGCCTGCGCCCGCATCCTGGAGCCCGTCGCGCCCGAGGTCGTGCGCATTGGGGGCAGCGGCGCCCAGCGCGAGATGATCGAGGACATGCTGCTGCTGGCCCTGATGCGCAGCGGCGAGGCCGTGAAGGCCCGCGTGCTGCTCGACCGCCGCCTGCACCGCCGCCCGTCGTCGCGCGATATCCGCTGGCATGGCCTGCTCGCAGCCTGAGGGTCCCCATGGCACACGCGAATGCCGACGTTGCGGCCGGGCTCGTGCCCGCGGTCCGCTCCGGAGATGCCGATGTCTGGCGGCTGGCGATTGCGCAGGCGCTCGCCGGGGCGAACTCGGCGGTCGTGTACGCAACCGGCGCCATCGTCGGCAGCATGCTTGCCCCGAGCCAAGCGCTGGCCACGTTGCCGATCTCCATCTTCGTGGTGGGGATGGCGGCCTGCACCCTGCCGGCCGGGGCCATCGCCCGGCGCTACGGCCGCCGCGCCGCGTTCCTGGCAGGAACGGGATGCGGTGTGCTCACCGGGCTGCTGGCGGCGTTCGCAGTCGTCCTTGGCTCGTTTTGGCTGTTCTGCTCAGGCACGCTCTTCGGAGGCGCCTATGCCGCCGTGGTGCTCTCGTTCCGCTTCGCTGCCGCCGATGGCGTTCCGGCGGAGCGACGCCCGCGGGCGCTGTCCGCCGTCATGGCGGGCGGGATATTCGCGGGGGTCGTCGGGCCGCAGCTCGTCTCCTACACCATGGACCTGTGGCCGCCCCACCTGTTCGCGGCGACGTTCCTGGCGCAGGCGGCCGTCGCGGCCGTTTCGGCCCTCGTCCTGCTCGGCGTCCGGGTTCCGACGCCCACGGCGGCGGAGGTGGCTGGCGGCCGTCCGCTCAGCGCCATCGTGCGCCAGCCCCGCTTCATCACCGCCGTGATCTGCGGGGTCGTGTCGTACACGCTGATGAACTTCATCATGACCGCGGCGCCGCTGGCGATGCGCCTGTGCGGCCTGTCGCAGGAATCGTCGAACCTCGGCCTGCAATGGCATCTTATCGCGATGTATGCTCCGGGCTTCTTCACGGGCAAGCTGATCACGCGCTTCGGTGCGCCCCGCGTGGCGGGCGCCGGCCTGGCTCTGACCGCCGCGTCCGCCGCCATCGGGCTGACGGGAGTGGATGTGGCGCATTTCTGGCTGACGCTGATCCTGCTCGGGATCGGCTGGAACTTCGGCTTCGTGGGCGCCTCGGCGCTCGTGCTGGAGTGTCACCGGCCCGAGGAGCGCACGCGGGTTCAGTCGCTCAACGACTTCCTGGTGTTCGGCACGATGGCCCTGGGCTCCTTCGCGTCCGGGAGCCTGCTGACGGCATATGGCTGGGACGCGGTGCTCTGGGTGTCGTTCGTCCCTCTCGCGGCGGCGGTCGTGACGCTCGGCGCCACGGCGCCGTCCCGCGCCGGACGAGCGGCCGGCTGAGACGCCGGAAAGCATCGGGCCTGAAAGTGCAAATCCGCTTTTGGGTCCGGCGCTCTAGTTCCTGAACGTCGTGCCGGTGCGGCGCACGGTCGAGAACCGGTTCTCGTGGTACACGGACGTGTAGGGGACCTGGACGTATTCGAACGTCTTGCGCACGGCCCAGCCCGGAAGCGTGTCCCTGTAGCGGGCGAAGTTCGGTTGTGGCCCGGAGCCGAAGAGAACCTCGTTGAGGTTCAGTCCCATCCCGACGTAAAGGGACCGCTCGATCGGATAGCCGAGCTCCCGCTCCCTCCTCTCGAAACCGCGCGCATCGAAGCCGGCATGCAGTTCGAGGTATCGCAGGGGCGTGTTCCTGAGGGTTTCGAACCCGCTGCCCTTCAGGGCCATGATGTATCGCTGGCGCTCGTACGGCGGGAGAATGCCTGTCTCCGTGGTGATGCCGGGCCGCTCGAAGCTTGCGGGCGTGTACATGATCCGCCAGTCCAACTTCTCCCGCAGCCCTGGGAGGGAGTTCCTGAAGATCGAGAACAGCGCGCCGACGCCGTTCGCCACGATGTCCTCGCGCGAGAAGCGGTGCCGGCCCGTGAACCCGTCCACGGTCTCGACCAGCCCCATGATTCCGAACGCCAGCAGCGCGGCCGTGATCGGGGCGCCTGTAGGGTCGGATGCGTTGGCCCGGATCCGGTCCGTCAGGAGGTCGGCGATGACGTAGGTCGAGAAGGAGTGGCCGATCTTGTCCATTCCGCCGTGGCGGGTGTTCTTGGCGAACCACCCCTCCTCGATGGTCTGAAACCCGGAAGCGTTGCCCCAGTCCCAGTCCTTGATGCCGACGGTGACGATGGCGGCCCCGACGATGGCCAGCTCCCACCGAACCGCATGCAGGTGATCGCCCAGGCGGCCGACCGAGTAGAAGGTCGGAGGGACGGGCGTCGCCTCCCGGTCTGCCGGAGCGGCCGCGGCCGCTTGCGGTATGGAACGGCGCGCCGACGGTTCACCCGGTTGCGCCAGGGATGCGTCGGGGCGCAGGGCGGCGCCCAGGATTGCAAGGCAAGCGACGAAGGCGACGACCCGCATCGGCCGATCCTCTTCCAGCGCCCCCGGTACTAACCTTTCAATGGCCGATGGCGGAACTCAACCCCTGCGGCAGAAGCGATCTGCCGCAGGGGGCCAAAGCCGGCCGCGAAGGTAAACGGAACCTCAAGGCCCGAGTGCCGGCAGCCGGGAGCCGAGGACGGAGCGGGCTGCTCGAAAGCAGCTGCCGTCCGGTCACCCGGTCTGGCATGAGGGCGGTTCTCCGGCTACGGTGAGTCACCTGACCCATGAGGCCGCCATGCCCCCTTCCTCGTCGCAAGTCGTCATCTGTGGCGCCGGCATCGCCGGCATCGCGGCGGCCTACCACCTCGCCGTCGAACACGGCCTCGACCGCGTGACGCTGGTCGACGAGGGCAATCCGCTCTCGCTCACCTCGGACAAGTCGACGGAAGCCTACCGCAACTGGTGGCCGGGCCCCGACTGGGCCATGACAGCCTTCATGAACCGCAGCATCGACCTCATCGAGGGGATCGCGCGCGCGACCGGCAATCGCATCAACCTCAACCGCCGCGGCTACGTGTTCGCGACCGCCGATGCGGGCAAGATCCCTTTCCTCGAGGCCATGGCGAGATCGGCCGAGGAGCGCGGCGGGGGGCCTGCCCGGTTTCACGATACGCCGCAGAGCCCCTATCGGCCGTCATCCGAACACGGTTTCGAGGATGCCCTCACGGGCGCGGACGTCATCACCGACACGAGCCTTATCCGCCGGCACTTTCCGTTCCTCGCCCCCGAGACTGTGGCGGTCGCGCATGCCCGGCGCGCCGGCTGGCTCAGCGCCCAGCAGCTCGGCATGGTGATGCTGGAAGCGGTTCGGGCGCACGGCGTGCGGTTCGTGAAGGGCCGGGTCACCGGTTTCGACACGGCCGGCGGCCGGGTTCGGGCGGTTCATGTCGACCGGCAGGACGAGCGCCTGACGCTTCCGGCGACCCATGTGGTGCTGGCCGCCGGGCCGATGCAGGCCGAGATGGCGCGCATGATCGGCGTCGATCTGCCGATCAGGGCCGAGCGCCACTACAAGGTCAGCTTCGCCGACACGCTCGGCGGCCTGCCGCGCAACGCGCCGATGCTGATCTGGCTCGACGAGCAGCGTCTGCCCTGGAGCGACGAGGAACGGGCGGCGCTCGAGGACGACGAGGAGGCCCAGTGGCTCCTCGGGGAGTTTCCCGCGGGCGTCCATGGGCGGCCGGACGGGGCGTCGGCGACGCTCATCCTCTTCAACCACCACGGCGAGGCGGTCGATCCGGTCTTCCCTCTTCCCGAGCCGGCCTATTACCCCGAGATCGCCCTCAGGGGCATGTCCACCATGGTGCCGGGGCTCAAGGTCTATAACGGGGAGACCCCCCGGCCCTACATCGACGGCGGCTACTACATGCGCACGCAGGAGAACCGGCCGCTGATCGGACCTGTCGCGGTCGAAGGCGCCTATATCTCATGTGCTTATTCGGGCTTCGGCGTGATGGCATCCTGTGCCGGCGGAGAGCTCATCGCCCGCCACATCATGGAGGCTCCCCTGCCCGACTACGCGCCGGCCTTCCTTTTGTCCCGCTACCAGGACCCCGCCTATGCGGCCCTGCTCGACCGCTGGGGCGACGGCGGCCAGCTCTGACCGGAGCCATGCGGCTCCCGGCGGGGAACCGGCAGGTACGGGCGAGGTTGCGCTGTCTGCGACGAGCCGGCGGACAATGGCCTCGCCTATCCGTTTGCCGCCCGTCACAGGGGCGCGCTCGACGGCAAACTCCAAGAGATCGATAGCGAACGGGGTGCCTTAATCATCATGCAATCTCCAGCCGCGCAATCTTCGAGCCGGAAAGGCTGAAGGCATAGCGCAGCATTGCGGGACTGCCAGGAAAGTCGCCCGATACCAGACCTGAGACGATCAGACGGTCGTCCGCCGCCCCGACCTGCTTGATGTCGACGGTGACGCGGTACTTGCGGGTCGTATCCTCAATCCAGGAGCGGATGGCCGCCCGGCCATGATGCTCCCGGCCTTCGTCCCTCACCACGGCATCTTCGGCGAAGGGCGCCACCATGGCGTCGATGTCGTGCCGGTTCTTAGCCTCGTAATAGGCAGCCAACGGGGGAGGCAGTTCCTTGCGCATACCGGTTCTCCAAGAGGAGCCAGCCCGCATGAGGTTTGTCTGGCTCCGTAGCGGTGGGTTGAACTTGGATGTATGCTGACCGAAAGGCAAGAACATACGAAAAAGTAAGGTACTCACCCATGAGTAAGGAAGAAGCCCTAACCCCCGGCTCCGCTGCAGATCGGGTTGAACAGGCGCTCAAGTTCCTCGAGGGCCGTTGGAAGCTGGTGATCCTGTTTCGGCTCTTCGGCGGCAAGGTGCTGCGCTTCTCGGAATTGGAGAAGGCTATTCCGGCCATCTCGCAGAAGATGCTCATCCAGCAGCTTCGTCAGATGGAGGCGGACGGCATCGTCCGCCGGATCGTTCATCATCAGGTGCCGCCGAAGGTGGAGTATTGCCTCACGGACTGGGGGCAGGCCTTGTGTCCGGCGCTCGATGCGCTGCTGCAATGGGCGGCCGCCCGGGAGCATCCTCGTGAAACGGATGCCGAAGTGCCGCCCGCGCGTCCGATGCTGTGAAGACCACGACTGAAGCCCGATTCGGCCTCGGCGTTGCGTATCCCTGTCCTCGACCGCCCGGCTGGGCAGGCCCGACGAAGCCATCGGTGATGAGATCCGCCTTGACGGCGCCGCCGATGACCGGCGGAAGAATGGCCTACTCCCCAGCCGCGATCTTCCGCCTGGAAAGCAAGCCGCTCATGGCTCCGCGCTCGTACCAGCCTTGGCTGCGGTTCACGATCCAGACGACCGAGAGCATCACTGGCACCTCGATCAGAACGCCGACCACGGTGGCCAAGGCCGCCCCGGAGTTGAAGCCGAACAGACTGATCGCTGCAGCGACCGCGAGTTCGAAGAAATTCGATGCACCTATCAGGGCGGACGGGCCGGCGACGCAGTGCCGTTCCCCGACGACCCGGTTGAGCAGATAGGCGAGTCCGGAGTTGAGATAGACCTGGATCAAGATCGGCACCGCCAGCATGGCGATGACCAGGGGCTGAGCAAGGATCTGCTCGCCCTGGAAGCCGAATAGAAGGACCAGGGTGGCGAGCAGGGACACCAGCGACAGCGGTTGCAGGACCCGCAGCAGCCCGGTGAGCGCCGCCTCGCCTCCCTGCGCAATAAGGCGCCCGCGCAGGAACTGGGCGAGGATCACCGGGATCACGATGTAGAGGACGACCGACAGCAGGAGCGTATCCCAAGGCACCGTGATCGCCGAGAGCCCGAGCAGCAGCCCGACGATGGGTGCGAAGGCCAGCATCATGATGACGTCGTTGAGGGCCACTTGGCTCAGGGTGAAATGGGGCTCCCCCTTCGTCAGGTGGCTCCAGACGAACACCATGGCCGTGCAAGGGGCCGCTGCCAGGATGATCAGGCCGGCGATGTAGGAGCCGATCTGGTCGGCCGGCAGGTACGGCTTGAATACGTAACCGACGAAGAACCAGCCGAGAGCCGCCATCGAGAACGGCTTCACGGCCCAATTGATGAACAGGGTCACGCCGATGCCGCGCCAGTGCTCGCGCACCCGCCCCAGGGAGGCGAAGTCGATCTTGATCAGCATCGGGATGATCATGAGCCAGATCAGGGCCGCAACGGGCAGGTTGACCTGGGCGATCTCCAGGGCGCCGACGGCTTGGAAGACGCTGGGGAAGGCATGGCCGAGCGCGATGCCCGCGACGATGCACAGGGCGACCCAGAGGGTCAGGTAACGTTCGAAGACGGACATGGATGAGGTCTCAGGCCTGGCGGCGCTCGAATGAGGGAATGGCGTCGGAGGTCGCGCCCTCCAGGCGGCCGATCTCCTTCAGATGATGGGTGAGGGCGGCCTGGTCGAGGCTCTCCATGGGCAGGGCCAGGAAGGCGGATATGCGGTTTCTCAGGAACTTGAAGGCCTGGACGAAGGCCCGTTCCTTCTCGATGTCGGTACCCTGAACCGACGCGGGATCCTCGATGCCCCAGTGGGCCGTGGCCGGATGGCCGATCCAGATCGGGCAGGCCTCGCCGGCGGCGCTGTCGCAGACGGTGAAGATGAAGTCCATTTGCGGCGCTCCGGGTCCTGAGAACTCGTCCCAGCTCTTGGAGCGGAAGCCGTCAGTCGGGTAGCCGAAGCTGTCCAGCACCTTGAGGGCGAACGGATTGACCGTGCCCTTGGGCTGGCTCCCCGCAGAGTATGCGTTGAAGCGGCCGGCGCCGTCCTTGCGCAGGATGCCCTCGGCCAGGATCGAGCGGGCCGTGTTGCCCGTACACAGGAACAGGACGTTGTAGGGGCGGTCAGCCATCGGCTTTCTCCTTCGGAGCGCAGCAAGGTGTCAGGGCATCGAAAATGGGAGTGCACACCTCGGGGTGGCCGCCGCAGCAATCCTGGAGCAGGAACGTTGCGACCTCTCGGAAGCGGGCGAAGTCGGCACGGTAGATGATGGACCGGCTCCGGCGCTCGGAGCGGATCAGCCCTGCGCGCGACAGGACTCCCAGGTGGGAGGACATGGTGTTGTGCGGCACGGCGAGATGCCGGGCGATCTCGCCCGCCGGCAATCCCTCGGGCTCGTGCTTCACGAGGAGCCTGAAGACATCAAGCCGTGTCGGCTGAGCCAGGGCGGCGAGCGCCAGGATGATGTTGTGTGATTCCATATGTCGAGACTTATCGAAATATGACGTCTCGCGCAACCGGGATCTGTCGAAGCCTGGATGTCCATGGCCATTGCGGGGAGTTGCTTGGAGCAGCCGGCTTCGATGTTCAAAGGTGCACGAATGGCTCTGTCCGCCCTTCCGAGCTCGCTCAAAGCTGACGTTTGCAGGACGCTCGGCACGAGGGCATGGCCACACGCCCGTTTCCTGGTTCCTGCACCTCATTCCTGCCGGCAGTTGCTTGCGAGCAAGAGATGACCGACAGGGGCGCCCGGTCGGCGCGGCTCTCGCGGCCCCGTCCCCGCGCCCTTCAGCAAGACCACGCCTCGCGCCGTTGACGCCAGCATCGCAGGACAGTATTTAGAATCGTTCTAAACAAGGCTGCCCCCATGCTGTCCCGCGTTTTCGGCTTCGGCCGCCGTCCCTTCGACTCCCTCTCCGAGCAGGAAATCCTGGCGCTGGCGATCTCGTCCGAGGAGGACGATGCACGGATCTACAGGTCCTATGCGGAGGGCCTGCGCGAGCCGTTTCCGCAATCCGCGAAGGTGTTCGACGAGATGGCGGCCGAGGAGGACGGGCACCGGACGGCGCTGATCGAGCTGCACCGGCGTCGTTTCGGCGAGGTTATTCCGCTGATCCGGCGCGAGCATGTGCGCGGCTATTACGAACGCAAGCCCGACTGGCTGGTGCGCCCCCTGGGCATCGAAAAGGTACGGACCGCCGCGGAAGACATGGAAGCGCAGGCGCACCGATTCTACCTCGAGGCGGCCAAGCGCACCACGGACGCCTCGACCCGTAAGCTCCTGGGCGATCTCGCGGCAGCCGAGAAGGACCACGAGTCGCTGGCACGCCGTCTCGGCCTCGCCTACACGCCGGATTCCGTGAAACAGGAGGAGGCCCAGACCGAGCGGCGGCAGTTCATCCTCACCTTCGTGCAGCCGGGCCTCGCAGGGCTCATGGACGGCTCGGTCTCGACCCTGGCGCCGATCTTCGCGGCGGCCTTCGCCACACAGGATACGTGGCAGACGTTTCTGGTCGGCCTCTCGGCCTCGGTGGGCGCCGGCATTTCCATGGGCTTCACGGAAGCGGCGCACGACGACGGCAAGCTCTCGGGACGCGGCTCGCCGGTCAAGCGCGGTTTGGCGTCCGGAATCATGACGGCCATCGGCGGGCTCGGCCACGCCCTGCCCTACCTGATCCCGCATTTTTGGACCGCCACGATCATCGCGGCCGCGGTGGTCTTCGTGGAGCTCTGGGCCATCGCGTTCATCCAGAACCGCTACATGGAGACGCCTTTCCTGCGCGCCACCTTTCAGGTCGTGCTCGGCGGCGCCCTCGTGTTCGCGGCGGGCGTGCTCATCGGCAACGCCTAGGCTGGCTCGCCGCGCGGCAAGCGGCTAGGAATGGCGAACCGTCCGCCTGAAGGATTCGCCGTGTCCGATCCGTTCCACGTCACCGACCTCGCCACGCTCGAGGGTCTCTACGGCGCGCCCGTGGAGGCCTCCATCGTCAAGGAAACGGATCGGGTCATCCCGGAATACCGCGCCCTGATCGAGGCCTCGCCCTTCCTGGCCCTGGCGACGCGGGGCCCCGACGGGCTCGACTGCTCGCCGCGCGGCGACGGGCCGGGCTTCGTGCGGGTCCAGGACGAGAGGACGCTGCTTCTGCCCGACCGGCGCGGCAACAATCGTATCGATTCCCTCCGCAACATCGTGCAGGACCCGCATGTGGGCCTGCTCTTCCTCATCCCGGGCATCGGAGAGACGCTTCGCGTCAACGGACGCGCCGCGATCTCGACCGCCCCTGCCCTGCTGGAAAGCTTCGTGATCGACAGCAAGGCGCCCCGCACGGTGCTCGTCATCACTGTCGACGCGGTGTTCTTCCAGTGCTCGCGAGCGGTCGTGCGCTCCGACCTGTGGAATCCGGAGCGGCACGTGGCGCGCAAAAACCTGCCGAGCGCCGGAAAGATCCTCGCGGCCTGCAGCGAGAATCGCGTCGGCGGCGACGCCTATGACGAAGGACTTCAGGAACGGGTGCGGGCGACACTGTATTGACCGGAGATGCTCCCGGCCAAATCTCTCATCCCAGCCTTGACCCGAACGTCCTCAGGTACTTCATCCCCGTATCGCACATGACCGTGACGACGGTTGCCTCCGGTCCGAGCCTTTCCGCCAGTCGCAGGGCCGCGACCACGTTGGCGCCCGTGGAGGTGCCGGAGAACAGCCCCTCCTCTCGGGCGAGCCGGAACGCCATGGCCGTGGCGTCTTCCGTCGAGACGGGCTCGATTTGGTCGGCGATGTCGGGCTGCCAGAGCGGCACCACGTAGCCTGCCCCGATGCCGTCGATTCTGTGCGCGCCGGTCGGGCCGCCCGACAGGATTGCCGATTCGGCCGGTTCCACGGCGACGATTTGGATCCGGTCGCTGCGGCGACGTAAGCCTTCCGCGATCCCCCGCAGAGACGCCGCCGTGCCCACGCTCTGGACGAAGCCGTCGATGCGCCCGCCGGTCTGGGCCCAGATCTCATCCGACATTGCGTGATAGGCGGAAAGCTGGTCCCGGTTCTTCATCTGGTCGGTCCAGAAGGCGCCCGTCTCTCGCGCGATCACGCCCGCCGCTGCGATCATGTCCCTCGTGAGCTTTTCGGTCATGCGACCGCCGTCGCTCTCGATCACCTGGAGCCGCGCTCCCAGAATCTGCATGTGATCCAGCTTTTCGCGCGAAAATGCGTCCGACGTGACCACGTGCAGGGGGTGGCCCTTCACGGCGCAGACCAGGGACAGGGACACGCCCGTGCTGCCGCCCGTGTACTCGACGACCGCGCCGCCGGGCCTGAGCCGCCCGTCCCGTTCGGCGGCCTCGATCATGGCGAGCGCCATCCGGTCCTTCATGCTTCCGGTGGGATTCTCGCATTCGAGCTTCAGCAGGATGCGAGCGCCGTTCTCCGGCGCGATGCGCCGCAATCCCAACAGCGAGGTGTCGCCGATATGGTCGAGAATCGTCCGGTGTCCGATCATGAGACTCATTCCTGTTCGAGGCCGCGCTGCTCCGTGTGTTAGGCCTGGCCAAGCAGGACGTCAGGTCCGGAATCCGGACTTCTCCGCCCGCAGACTGCGTGCTAGCCCTGATCCCATGACAGGTTACGGCCAGTTCTGCTCCATGGCGCGCGCTCACGAGGTGCTGGGCGGGCGCTGGACGCTGCTCGTCGTGCGCGAGCTCCTGTGTGGCAGCCGGCGCTTCAATGACATCCGGCGCGGCATCCCGCGCGTCTCCCGCACCATGCTGTCGGAACGGCTGCAGGAGCTGATGCTGGCCGGCATCGTGACGCGGGTCGGCGGCGGCCATGGTCCCGAATACGAGCTTACGGAGGCGGGCAGGGAACTGGCGGTTCTGGTCGGCGCCATGGCCACCTGGGGCCAGAGATGGCTGCCGCGGCGGCCGACCGAGGAGGACCTCGACCTGGAGCCCGTGCTGGTCGACATGGCACGGCGCGTCCGGGCCGACGCGCTCCCGAAGGACCCGTTCGTCGTCCGTTTCGAAATCGAAGGGCAGCGCCAGCCGCGCTTCATGCTGCTGCGGGCGGGGGAGGTCTCGCTCTGCCGACAGAACCCGGGCTTTCGGGAGGCTCTGTGCGTCCGCACTCCGCTCTCCGCCCTCGTCGCCTGGTGGCGGGGCGATGCCGAGTTCGTGCAGGCGCAGCGGATCGGGCTGCGGATCAAGGGCCCGAGGGCGGTGGCGCAGGCCTTCCCCGACTGGTTCCAGCGCTATCCCTTCGCCCATGTCACGCCGGCCGCCTGAGGGTCCTGCCGCACCGTCTTACGTCATCGCGAGGAGGGGCGAAGCCGCGCCTCTGGGGACACCTCGGGCTTCGAGACGCTTCTCTCCTCAACATGAGGGCTGCTGGGCGATGGTCGGTTGACCAGGCGAGGGCAGGGCGCATGGCCCCCCTTGACCATCGGGATCCCTCATCCCACAAGCGGGACGCATCTTCTCTTCCACAAGGGGCACACGCACACATGACGATCCAGCGCATCAAGCCCGGCCCGCGCATGAGCGGCGCCGTCGTTCACGGCAACACGGTCTACCTGGCCGGACAGGTGGCGAATCAGACGGCAGGCAAGAGCGTCACCGAGCAGACGAAGGAAATCCTGTCGATCATCGACGGGTTGCTGGCCGAGGCCGGCACCGACAAGTCGAAGATCCTGATGGCGAACATCTGGCTCACCGACATGAGCACGTTCCAGGAGATGAACGCCGTGTGGGATGCCTGGGTGTCACCCGGCAACACCCCCGCCCGCGCCACCGTCGAGGCCAAGCTCGCGGCCCCGGCCTTCAAGGTGGAGATCGCCGTCATCGCGGCGAAGTAAGTCTCGCTTCAGACGACAAAAAACGGGCCCTGAGGGGCCCGTTTGCATGTCCGCTCCACGCTGCCGCTTACGGGCAGGGATGGCGCTGGCCGTCATAACCCAGGTAGGTGCCCGAGGCCGGGTCGTAGGACCGGAACCGCTGCGAGCAATAGGCGACCGCGCTCTGGTTCGGGGCGGCATAGACAGGCGCCTGCTGCTGCTGTTGGGCCAGGGCGCCGCCGATGATCGCGCCTGTGGCGAGGCCGATGGCCCCCGCCGCCAGGGCGTCGCCGCGGTCGCGGCGATAGTAGCGGCGGTCATAGGCATAGGGGCGGCCATAATAGCGCGGGCCCGGACGCACATAGCGGTCCCGAACGACGACCCGACCCCCCGGACCGGTGCGGACGACGCGGCGCTGGACGTACTGCGAATAGTCCGTCCTCAGCTCGCCGCTCTTGAGGGCGGCCACCAGCTCGCTGGCCGGCGCCGTCTCGGTCTGGGCGGAAGCCGGAGCGGACACGAGGCCGACGGTACCGAAAGCCGCAGACGCAACCATAGCCATAAGCAATTTACGCATCGATAAGCTCCTCTGACGTTGCGTACCGAACGCCCCGCGCCCCGGCTCGTTCCGTCTTTAGGATTATTCAGGCGGCCGCGATCACCAAAACGTGAGCCGCCTCAAGGCCGCGATCCGCCGGTCTCCGACAGGTCCGGCATGGCCATGGCGGCGCTCCCGGCGACGAGGCCCTGGCCCGTGGGGCACAGGTCGAGGACCGCGCAGCGGCCGCAGGCCGGGTTCCTGAAATAGCAGCACCGCTGCCCGTGCAGCATCATGACCTCGTGGTTGTCGTAGACCTGCTGCGCGCCCCAGTCCGGCGGCAGCAGGGCCGCGAGCGCCGCATGGGACGGCCCGACCCCTGTGGCGCGCGGGATCAGGCCCGTGCGCTGGGCGACCCGGTGGTGGTGGCTGTCGACGGGCAGGGCGGCCTTCCTCAGGGTCGAGAAGGCTAGCACCGCCGCGCTCGTCTTCGGCCCGATCCCCGGGATGCTCTCGAGCCAAGCCCGCGCTTCGGCGACCGGAATGTCGCCGAGGAAGTCGAGGGACAGGCTGCCGCGGCGCTCGGCGATGGCCCGCAGGACGGCCTTCAGCCGCGGCGCCTTCTGCTCGGGCCAGGTGACACCGCGAATCGCGTCCTCGACCTCCGCCACGGGCGCGTCCATCAACGCCGTCCAGTCGGCGTAGCGCGCCCGCAGGGCCTTGAAGGCGCGTCCCGACTCCGCGTTGCGGGTGCGGTGGGAGAGGAGCGAGGAGATCAGCTCGCTCAAGGGATCGTAGCTGCGGAAGTAGGGGATCGGACAGCCATAGGCCGCGCAGAGGCGCTCATGGATCGCGAGCGCCTTTGCGGCGAGATTGTCGGGATCGGCGGCCATGAGCCGGGAATCCGCGAGGCAGGTCCGCGGTTCCGGAACGGGGTGAGCTGGTTCCAGGCGAGTGGAACCAGCTCCCGGGGCGCGAGGATGCCGCCGTCAGCGCGGACCGTGTCTTGAGCCGGGCCCGGCGAGGCGACATCCCCCACGTGCCCCCACGAATCTATGCCCGGAGGTCTGAAACGGTTCCTATCGCCGAGCTTAGAGAATGAAACGGCTCAGATCCGTGTTCTTCGCGAGCGACTCCACCTCGCCGCGCACGTAGGCCGCGTCGATGACCACCGTCTCGCCCGAGCGGTCCGGGGCCGAGAAGGAGATGTCGTCGAGCACACGCTCCAGCACCGTCTGCAGGCGACGTGCGCCGATGTTCTCGACAGAGTTGTTCACCTCCACGGCCACCTGGGCCAGCGCGTCGATGGCATCGTCCGTGAAGGTGACTTCCACGCCCTCCGTACGCATCAGCGCCACGGTCTGCTTGATGAGGCTCGCCTCCGTCTCGGTGAGGATGCGCTTGAAATCGTCGACGGTGAGCGGCGAGAGTTCGACGCGGATCGGCAGGCGGCCCTGAAGTTCCGGCAGCAGGTCGGAGGGCTTCGACACGTGGAAGGCGCCGGACGCGATGAAGAGGATGTGGTCGGTCTTCACCGGGCCGTGCTTCGTCGACACGGTGGTGCCCTCGATCAGCGGCAGCAGGTCGCGCTGCACGCCCTCGCGGGACACGTCGCCGCCGGTGCGGCCTTCGCGGACGCAGATCTTGTCGATCTCGTCGAGGAACACGATGCCGTTGTCCTCCACCTGCCGGATCGCCTCCTGCACGATGGCGTCCTGGTCGATGAGCTTGTCGGCCTCCTCGGTGACGAGCGGATCGTAGGCCTCGCGCACGGTGGTGCGGCGGGACTTGCGCTGACCGCCGAAGGCCTTGCCGAACATGTCGGACAGGTTGATCGCCCCGACCGAGGCGCCCGGCATGCCGGGGATCTCGAACATGGGCAGGCCGGCCCCGCCGGAGGATTGCAGCTCGATCTCGATTTCCTTGTCGTCGAGCTCGTTGGCCCGCAGCTTGCGGCGGAAGGCGTCACGGGTGGCGGCGCTGGCGGTGGTGCCGACCAGCGCGTCGAGCACGCGCTCCTCGGCCGCCAGATGCGCCTTGGCTTGAACCTGCTTGCGGCGCTCCTCCTTCACGAGGCCGATGCCGACCTCGACGAGGTCGCGCACGATCTGCTCCACGTCGCGGCCCACATAGCCGACTTCCGTGAACTTGGTGGCCTCAACCTTGATGAAGGGCGCGTTGGCGAGCCGGGCGAGGCGGCGGGAGATCTCGGTCTTGCCGCAGCCCGTGGGGCCGATCATCAGGATGTTCTTGGGCGCGACCTCCTCGCGCAGCGAGCCCTCGAGCTGCTGCCGGCGCCAGCGGTTGCGCAGCGCGATGGCGACCGCGCGCTTGGCGTCGTTCTGGCCGACGATGTAGCGGTCGAGTTCGGAGACGATTTCGCGGGGGGAAAAGATGGTCATGAATTTTGCTTCCGTTGCCGCCCCGGCGGACGGCACGAGGGTGGTTTATTCCGTGTCGAGCGTTTCGATGACGATGTTCGAATTGGTGTAGACGCAGATGTCGGCTGCGATCTGGAGCGAGCGCCGCACGATGGCCTCCGCGTCCATGTCGGTATCGGCGAGCGCCCGCGCGGCCGCCAGCGCGTAATTGCCGCCGGACCCGATCGCCATGATGCCGCCCTCCGGCTCCAGCACGTCGCCCGAGCCGGACAGGAGCAGGCCCACCTCCTTGTCGGCGACGAGCATCATGGCCTCCAGGCGCCGCAGGTAGCGGTCGGTGCGCCAGTCCTTGGTCAGCTCGACGCAGGCGCGGGTGAGCTGGCCCGGATACTGCTCCAGCTTGGCCTCCAGGCGCTCGAACAGCGTGAAGGCGTCGGCCGTCGATCCGGCGAAGCCGCCGATGACGCCGCCCTTCGACAGGCGGCGGACCTTCTTGGCGTTGCCCTTCACGACCGTCTGGCCGAGGCTGACCTGGCCGTCGCCGCCGATGACCACGCGTCCGCCTCTGCGGACCATGAGGATCGTCGTGGCGTGCATGCGGGGAGAGGCGTCTTCTGACACGGGGGGAGAACTCCGGCGGCTCGAAACGAAACATCAGGGACGGGGAGGGGCCCGCCGAGGGGAGGGGGCCGCTCAAGGCCCTGACTTAAGCATTGATCCGGCAAAAGCAACGCAAGGCGCCGTGACAGGTGGCATTTCCGGCCGTGGCTTGTTAGAAGGCGCGGTCCCTCCATCCCTGAAGGATCCCTGATGATGCGCTCCGCGAGCGTCAGCCGTCGCACCGCCGAGACCGATGTCGCCGTGACCGTTGCCCTGGACGGCACCGGCACGGCCGAGATCTCCACCGGAGTCGGCTTCCTCGACCATATGCTCGAGCTCTTCGCCCGCCACGGTCTCCTCGACCTGACCGTGAAGGTGTCGGGCGACCTGCACGTGGACCAGCATCATACCACCGAGGATACGGGCATCGCGCTCGGGCAGGCGATCCTGAAGGCACTTGGCGACAAGAAGGGCATCGCCCGCTATGCGGATGTCCACCTGCCGATGGACGAGACCCTGACCCGGGTCGCCCTCGACGTGTCCGGCCGCCCGTTCCTGGTGTTCCGCACCACGTTCCCGACCGAGAAGATCGGCGCCTTCGACACGGAGCTGGTGCGCGAGTTCTTCCAGGCCTTCGCCATGAATGCGGGCCTGACCCTGCACGTGGAGACGCTCTACGGCCTCAACAGCCACCACATCGCCGAGAGCTGCTTCAAGGGATTGGCACGGGCCTTGCGTCAGGCGGTTGCCGTGGACCCAAGGGAAGAGGGGCGCGTTCCCTCCACCAAGGGCACTCTGTAGGAACGAAAAACGCCATGACGACCTTTACCCTGCACCTCCCGCGCGACGCGCGGCCGGGTGACCCGGCGGCATTGGAGCGGGCCGATCTCGTGAAGGACGGCTTCTCCTGGGGCGCCTTCCTCTTCACCTTCCTGTGGTTCTTCGTGCATCGGCTATGGCTCGCCGGGCTTGGCGTGCTGCTGGTGCTCGTCGCCTTCAACCTGGCGCTCGACGCCCTCGGGGTGCACCCGGCCGCGGGCATCCTGGCCCATCTGCTGCTGTCGGTCCTGATCGGCCTGGAGGCCAACAGCCTCCGGCGCTGGACGCTGGCGCGGCACGGGCGCCCGACTGCCGACGTGGTGTCGGCCTCCGACCGGGACGAGGCCGAGACCAAGCTCGCCGCCCGCTGGCTGGAGCGGGGCGCCGCCCCGGCGCCCGCCCGCGGCCCCGTTCCGACGCCGGCCCCCATGCCGGCATTTTCCCCCACCCGGACGGAGCCGGTGATCGGCCTCTTCCCCGATGCGGAGCGTCCCCGGTGAGCGTCGCGATCATCGATTACGGCTCGGGCAACCTGCACTCCGCCGCCAAGGCCTTCGAGCGGGCAGCCCGGGAGGCGGGGATCGACGAATCCATCGCGGTGACGTCCGATCCGGAGCAGGTCCGGGCGTCCTCGCGCGTGGTGCTGCCGGGCGTCGGCGCCTTCGCGGATTGCCGGCGCGGGCTCGATGCGGTGCCCGGCATGGTCGAGGCGCTGGAGGAGAGCGTGCACCGGCACGGCAAGCCCTTCTTCGGCATCTGCGTGGGCATGCAGCTCATGGCGACCCGCGGGCTCGAGCACACCACGAGCCGGGGCCTCGACTGGATCCATGGCGACGTGAAAGCCATCGCGCCGGAGGACCCGTCCCTGAAGATCCCGCACATGGGCTGGAACACCCTGGAGAAGCGTAAGAGCCATCCGGTGCTCGAGGGCATCCCGACCGGGCCGGAGGGCCTGCACGCCTATTTCGTGCATTCCTACGCCCTGACGCCGCAGGATCCCGGCGACGTGGTCGCCACCGCCGATTACGGCGGTCCGATCACCGCCATCGTGGGCCGGGACAACCTGTTCGGCACCCAGTTCCACCCTGAGAAAAGCCAGACTCTCGGCCTCAAGCTCATTGCCAACTTCCTGAGGTGGCGCCCGTGATCCTGTTTCCCGCCATCGATCTCAAAGAAGGCCGCTGCGTCCGCCTCGTCCAGGGCGACATGGACCAGGCGACCGTATTCAGCGACGATCCGGCAGCGCAAGCCGCCGCATTCGAGGCCCAGGGCTTCGAATGGCTGCATGTGGTCGATCTCGACGGGGCCTTCGCCGGAAAACCCATGAACGCCGCCGCCGTGGAGGCGATCCTGAAGCGCGTCCGCATCCCGGTGCAGCTCGGCGGCGGCATCCGCGACATGAAGACCGTGGACGGCTGGCTGTCGAAGGGCGTGGCGCGCGTGATCATCGGCACGGCCGCCGTGCGCGATCCCGAATTCGTGCGCGAGGCGGCGCGCCGCCATCCGGGCAAGGTCGCTGTCGGCATCGACGCCAAGGACGGGCTCGTGGCCGTGGAGGGCTGGGCCCAGACCTCGACCCTGACGGCCGAGGAACTCGGCCGCCGCTTCGAGGATGCGGGCGTCGCGGCGATCATCTACACGGACATCGCCCGCGACGGCATCCTCAAAGGGCTCAACATCCCCATGACCCTGGCGCTCGCCCGCGCCGTGTCGATCCCGGTCATCGCGTCCGGCGGCCTCGCCTCCATGGCCGATATCGAGCGCCTGACCCATCCCGACTGCGCGGTGCTCGGCGGCGCCATCTCCGGCCGCGCCCTCTACGACGGCCGCATCGACCCGGACCAGGCGCTGGCGCTGCTGAGGACGATTCGGTCGGACTCGAACCCGAAGGTTTGTCAAGCGCCATCTTGACATAAGTATCTCGTCCCGTTATGTTTTCCTCAAGTGGACTGGGGGATGTTCTCGGTCGGCGCCTGGCCTCGGCTCAACCCGGGGCCTTTCGCTTTTCAGGGAAAGATCTTCAGTCCCCAGCCCAGGGTCTTGCCTGTCGGGCTTCGGCGAAACTTCTCCGCTATGATCTGTCTGGTCCTGTTCGGCTGACCCGGTCTCAGGACCCCCAGCCCAATGGGTCGCGCGAACAAATCGGCCAGCTGAAGCCCGGAGGAGTTCGCCTTCTTGTCGACGAAGCAGATGTCGAGTTCTTCCATGTGAGCGGAATTGAAATTCCCGCGATCCTTGATCCTGCGGAATTCAAGCTCCAGAACATCGTCTTCCTTGGCCCCTCTCTTCTCGAACATGCAATGCGTGACCTTTCCTTCCTGCCCCCGTTCGAGCAGAAAGGCATGAGTCCTCTCCATGCAGAACTGAAGCCCGATGTGGTATGGATTGCCTGGGGAAGCGTATCTGCGTTTCAGCTTTCTCTTGTCGATGACGCTCGCGATCAGCGTCACGTTCGACGACTGGATGATTCCGGATAATTCATCCATGAACTCCGCCCTGAGCGCCTGATTTTGCAGGAATTTGAAGGGAGCCTGCTGCTTCCTGATCTCTCGCTCGTGAAGGATGACCATGTCGTGCCCGAACCATCGGAACTTGAACTCCTGAATGGCCGGGACGACTTCGCGGACATAATCCGATTTCCTGAAGATGCAGAAGGCCAGGACGAAGAGCGGGAAGTCTTCGTTGATCGAAGCGAGATCGTGATCGCCGCTCTCATCAACGTAGATGACATAGTCGGAAAACGATGGCATTCGGTCCCCAGCGGCCGGTAATCTATTGGTTTGTTATATCATGTTGAAAGTTCGCCTTATCCCCTGCCTGGATGTCAAGGACGGCCGCGTCGTGAAGGGCGTGCAGTTCGTCGACCTCGTCGATGCCGGCGACCCAGTCGAGGCCGCCAAGGCCTATGACGCGGCCGGCGCCGACGAATTGTGCTTCCTCGACATCACGGCGAGCCACGAGGCTCGCGGCATCCTGCTCGACGTGGTCCAGCGCACGGCCGAGGCCTGCTTCATGCCGCTGACCGTCGGGGGCGGCGTGCGCACGGTGGAGGACATCCGCCGGCTGCTGCTCGCCGGGGCCGACAAGGTGTCGATCAACACCGCTGCCGTGAAGAACCCGGATTTCGTGCGCGAAGCGGCCGAGAAGTTCGGCAACCAGTGCATCGTGGTGGCCATCGACGCCAAGCGGGTGTCGGGGCAGGGCGAGCAGCCGCGCTGGGAGATCTTCACCCATGGCGGCCGCAACGCCACCGGCATCGACGCCATCGACTTCGCCCGAAAAGTCGCGGAGCTGGGGGCAGGGGAGCTGCTCGTCACCTCCATGGACCGGGACGGCACCAAGGGCGGCTACGACCTCGCACTCGTGCGCGCCATCGCGGACGCGGTTTCCGTGCCGGTGATCGCTTCGGGAGGCGTCGGCAACCTCGACCACCTGGTCGACGGCGTGCGCGAGGGCCACGCCAGCGCGGTGCTCGCCGCCTCGATCTTCCATTTCGGCACCTACACCATCGGCGAGGCGAAGGAGTACATGGCGAAGGCCGGGCTCAAGATGCGGCTGCATCGAGTTCACTAGTCATCGCTGAAACGATACTCAGTAAATCGGCTGGCACGATGATATATTATTTCTTATAGTGACCGGCAGTTTGCTGCTGGTTTCTTTGTATGCTGCGTGCCGCTCGGATCTTTGCCGTCACTGTCTTGCTCTCGGTCGGAGCTATCCTCGGTTTTGGCATTCTGATCGCGGCCAGAGATCCCTCTATAGGAAAGCCGTCATTTTACAGGCAAGACGGGACCAGGATCCTTCTATGCTTCACGGCGAATAATCCACTCCGATTGAGTGTCGAGTTTCGCGATGAAGGCCGCGTCGCTTTGTTTCGAACACCACAGGGACAAGATGTTCGCCTGACCTTCGAAGGAGGTTGGTTCCACGACGTCTATTCAGACGGGGAAGTCGAAATCCGGCTCGATCCGGAAGTGTATGTGACTGGCATCCATCCCGCACCTCTTCGGCCCTGCGAGTGGGAATGATTGGTCTTGGCTCCACTTCGGGTTAAGAGGAGGCCAAGTATACGACAGGAAGCCCATGACCACCTTCACCCTCGACGACCTCGCCCGCATCGTGGCGGCCCGGGCCGCGGCGCCCGCAGCTGAGTCCTATACGGCGAAGCTCCTCGCCGATGGGCCCGCCAAGGCGGCCAAGAAGCTGGGCGAGGAGGCCGTGGAGGCGGCGCTCGCGGCCGTGCAGGGGGACCGGAAAAACCTCACGGCCGAGGCGGCCGACGTGCTTTATCACCTTTTGGTCGTGTTGCAGGGGGCCGATATTCCCTTAAATGAGGTGATGGCCGAATTGGAGCGCCGCACCGCGCAATCGGGGCTCGCCGAGAAGGCCGCGCGCAAGCCATAAACCCAAGGTGGTTCCCATGGACCAACGCAATGCGGCGGCGACGACCCTCGGGACCGAGGACGATCTCTCGCCCTACCGGGTCTTCCAGCGGGACGAGTGGGCTAGGCTCCGCGCCGATGCGCCGATGACCCTCACCGCCGAGGAGGTGGTGCGGCTGCAATCCCTCAACGATCCGATCTCGCTGGACGAGGTGGCGGCAATCTACCTGCCCCTGTCGCGCCTGCTCTCCCTCTACGTCGCGGCGACCCAGGGGCTGTTCAAGGCGACGCAGCGCTTCCTCCTGGCCGAGAAGGAGGAGAAGGTCCCCTACATCATCGGTGTGGCGGGCTCCGTGGCGGTGGGCAAGTCCACCACCGCCCGCGTGCTCAAGGCGCTGCTCGCCCGCTGGCCCAACACCCCGAAGGTCGATCTCGTCACCACGGACGGATTCCTCCTGCCGAACGCGGAGCTGACGCGGCTCGGCCTGATGGAGCGCAAGGGCTTCCCCGAGAGCTACGACACCGGCGCGCTGCTGCATTTCCTCGCCGACATCAAGGCGGGCAAGCGCAACGTGCGCGCGCCGCTCTACTCGCACCTGGTCTACGACGTGGTGCCCGGCGAGGAGACGGTGATCGACCGGCCGGATATCCTCATCGTCGAGGGCCTCAACGTGCTCCAGCCGGCCCGGATGCCCAAGGACGGCACCGCGATCCCGTTCGTGTCCGACTTCTTCGATTTCTCGGTCTATATCGACGCGGACGAGGCCGACCTGCACCGCTGGTACGTGAACCGTTTCCTGCGCCTGCGCCACACGGCCTTCCGCGACCCGCTCTCCTACTTCCGCCGCTATGCGGAGCTGCCCGAGGACGAGGCCATCGCGGTGGCGGACGGGCTCTGGAACCGGATCAACCTGGTGAACCTGCGCGAGAACATCGTGCCGACCCGGCAGCGCGCGAGCCTGATCCTGAAGAAGGGTGCGAGCCACCGGATCGAGACAGTGGCGCTGAGAAGGCTTTGACCGGACGTGAGGCGCCTCGTCACCGGATTGGCCGTTCTCAACATCCTGGCACTCGGCGTGACCATGGCGGCAATCTGGCTCCTCGATCTGAGATCGGCCACCGAGCTGCGCGAGGCTGCCGCCTATGTGGGAATGGGAATGGGCGCGCTCGGGGCGCTGATGTTCATGGGCGCAGCGTCTGGCTCAGGAGCTTCCACCGGGATGGCCGCAAGCGCAGCGGATCAGCCGAGCAGGATGATGGAGGCGCTCTGGGGCGACCGCACGACAGGCATTTCGACCGGAGCTCTCTTCGTGGCGGGCGGCTTCATATGGCTCGCGGTCTCGTGGCTGCTGGTCGAGCTGGTGCACTGACCGAGGCCCGCGACGAAGAGCTCTCCTGACGACACCGGCTCGCCCGGCTGCCAACCTTCCGCAATCGTGAGCGTTGTGCTCCTGGAAGATTGGAGGATGCATGGCTACGCAACCGGTCGACGAGAAACTGAAGCGCAGCGCTGAGCACGCCAAGGAGGCGGCGGCCCAGAGTCAGGAGGCCGCCGAGCAGACTCAGGAAGCGGCCGAGCACACGCAAACGGCGGCGCGCACCACGGCCAAAGCCAGCGTGCAGATGAAGGACAGCGCCGACCGGCGCACGGAGCTTGCCGCCAACCGAACGGTCTTCGCGGCGGAGCGGACTTACGCGGCCTGGGTGCGGACGGGCCTCGCGGCGCTCGCCTCCGGCGTCGGCGCCAAGAAGCTGCTCGAGGGCGTCGTGCCGGACTGGATGGTCGTCTCCACCGGCTCGATTCTGGTCCTCTTCAGCGCTTTCTGCTTCGTGGCCGCGGTGTGGCGGCAGCTCTTCACCGGCTCGCAGCCGCCCCAGCCGGATGTGCAGCGGATCCCACCCTTCCTGATGGTCTGCTTCAACGGATTCCTGGCCCTGGTCGCGGTCGCAGCCCTCTTCAGCCTCTGGTTCGGACGGACCGGAAGTGGTTGAGGGGGCATGTTCCGTCATTCCGGGCCGCGGAGCGGAGCCCGGAACCCATAGCCGCTATCGTGTCAGAAAAGGCGGAATGCGTCCCGCTCCGTTCTGCAGCCACGCCGTTCATAGGTTCCGGGGCGCAGCCCGGGAGGCTGCCCGGAACGACGGCGGGAAAACCTACCCCAACAGCCCTTCCTGGCGGGCGAGATCGAGCAGGCTGGCCTGCGGGCGGGCGCCGAGATGGCTGATGATCTCCGCCGCCGCGAGGCCGCCGAGGCGGGCGCAGTCGACGAGATCAAGATTCTGGGCGAGGCCTGCCATGAAGCCGGCCGCGAAGAGGTCGCCGGCGCCGGTGGTGTCGACCACCCGCTCGACGGGGAAGGCCGGCACGGCCTTGGTCTCGCCGCGAGTAACCACGAGGGCGCCCTCGGCCGAGCGGGTCACGACCCCGAGCACCTTCTCCTCGCGCAGGGCTGCGAGCGCCGTGTCGGCGTCCGACGTGCCGTAGAGGCTCTGCAGCTCGTGGATGTTGGCGAACAGGATGTCGAGGCTGCCGTCGCGCATGAGCCCGAGGAACTCGTCCCGGTAGCGGTCGACGCAGAAGGCGTCGGAGAGGGTCAGCGCCACCTTGTTGCCGGCCCCGTGGGCGATCTTCACGGCCTTGCGGAAGGCTTCCTTGGCGGCCGGCGGATCCCAGAGATAGCCTTCGAGGTAGACGATGGAGGAGGCCTTTACGGTCTCCGGGTTCACGTCGTCGGGAGTGAGGTTCTGGCAGGCGCCGAGATAGGTGTTCATGGTGCGCTCGCCGTCGGGCGTCACCAGGATGAAGCTGCGGGCGGTAGCGGGCCCGTCCTCGGCCAGGGCCACGTCGTAGTGCACGTCGATGGCCTTGAGGTCGTGGGCGAAGAGGCGGCCGGTCTCATCGTTCTTCACCTTGCCGATGAAGCCGGCCCTTACGCCGAGCGACGCAACGCCCGCGGCCGTGTTGGCGGCCGAGCCGCCCGACACGACGATGGCCGGGCCCATGTCCGCGTAGAGCTCCTCGGCGCGATCCTCGTCGATCAGCTGCATTGCGCCCTTGTGGACGTTCTTCTTGAGGAGGAAGGCCTCGTCCGTATGAGCGAGCACGTCAACGATGGCGTTGCCGAGCGTAAGCACGTCGATGCGATTCTGGGACATGAGCAACCGAAGGATTGAGGGAGTTGGCGCGCTTTCGCATCCAATAGGGTGCCGGTCAAGCTCAACCATGTCATCGCCGGCGGCTAAAGGGGCCGGGAAGGGGATTCACGGCTCAGTGCTGGAGAAGAGGTCCCGTTCCCGCCGGGAACGAATGCGACGACTGGGCCGCTTAACCCGCTCGTGCCGCCGCGATGGCCTCGCGCTTCTGCGCCAGGGTCATGCCGCCCACATAGGCCTGCATGCCGATGAGGAAGGACGGGGTGGCGACGAGGCCGAGCGAATTGCCGAGGGTGAAGGCCTCCTTCATCCAGCCCGTGGTGCGGTCCGTGTTCGCCTCCTCCAGGAGGCGCGCCCGGTCGGCGCCGAGACGCTCGGCCTCCGCCACCGCCCGGTCGCCCGTGACAGTGCCGGGCAGGCCGAAGAGTGCGAGGTGGAGCGGGAGGTAGCGGTCGGGGCCATGGAGCTGGAGATAGGCGAGCGCCGCCCGGGTCGCCTGGACGGAAGCCGCGCCGAGGACGGCGAAGTTCACCAGCACGTAGGTGAGGTCCGGCTCGGCCTCCAGCAGGGCCGGCAGGTCCCTGGCCGAGCGTTTGCACCAAGGGCAGTTGTAGTCGAAATACTCGATCAGGATCACGTCCCCGTGCTTGTGGCCGAGCCGGACGGCGGACGGCAGGGCAAGGGTATCCTCGACGAGTTCGATGGGAACGAGCTGCGGTTCCGGGGCGGTCTGGGCGACGGCCGGAACGCTCGCGCCCGACAGGGCAAGGCCGGCGAGGAGGGTTCGGCGGGACAGGATCATGGACGGCGACTCACGTGAAGTGATGCCTGTGGTGCCCGTCAACCGTGGCAATAGCAAGATCGCCGCAGGTCGTCTCGCGGGTCCGTGAGGAGAGCCGCTAGGCGGTCACGCCCGCCTTCACGGCCTCCACGGCTCTCAGGCTCAGGGCCGCGATGGTGAGCGTCGGGTTGGCGGTGGCGGAGGTGGGGAACACGGCCGAGCCGAGGATGAAGAGGTTGCGATGGTCGTGGCTGCGCAGGTCGCGGTCCACCACGGAACTCTTCGGGTCGTCGCCCATGCGGGCGGTGCCGATGATGTGGCCGGCGCCGGCGGCCCCGTCCTGGTGCTGGACGTCCGTCGTTCCGAGCCGCGCGAAGATCTCCGCGTGGGCCTCGCGGGCGGCCGCGAGCCCGGCCTTCACGTAATCGTCGAGCCGGTAGTGCAGACGGGGCAGCGGGACGCCGTACATGTCCTTCTCGGCCGGATCGAGACTGACCCGGTTCTCAGGATCGGGGAGCTGCTCCACGAGGGAGGCGACGCGCACGTGCCGTGACGTGCGGTCCCGCAGGGCGGCATCGAGGGCCTTGCCGCGCAAGCCCGCGCGGGCGAGGTCCTGCGCCGTGCTGATGGGTGCGTTCGTGGGCCAGGACCAGCCGTCGTTGCCGATCTCGACCCGGAAGGCGGGGCGCTCGGCCCGGAACGGGCCGTCGCGCAGGTTCTCGATGCCGGAGGTGGAGAGCGGGCCGCGATAGGGCCAGACCGGCTCGTTCGTCAGCGCCCAGCTCAGCTGGGTCGGATGGTCCATGAGGTTGCGGCCGACCTGATCCGAGCCGTTGGCGACGCCGCGCGGCATCGCTTCGGATCGGGAGTTGAGCAGCAGGCGCGGCGTCTCGACCGCGTGTGCCGCAATCACGAAGACCTTCCCGACTGCCCGACCCTCGCTGCCGTCCGGCCGCTTCACCCGGATCGCCGCGATCCGCCCGTCCGGGCCGGTCTCGACGAAGGTGGCGGTGGTCCGGTCGTAGAGGGTCGCGCCGCTCTTCAGGGCGCGCTCCACATGCACGGTGGCGTCGTATTTCGCCCCGACCGGACAGACCGGAATGCAGCTGGAATTGCCGCAGCAGGAGGGGCGTTCGTCCCTGTCCTGCGAGTTGCGGCCCTGGGGCGTCGCGCGGACCTCGTAGGCAGAGCCCTCCAACGCCCGGGCGAAGGCTTTGTCGAGATAGGTCTGCGGAATGGCCGGCATCGGATAGGGGGTCGAGCGGGGCGAGCCGAGGGGCTCGTAGGAATTGCCCGACACACCGATCTCGGTCTCGGCGTCGCCGTAGAAGGGCTCCAGGTCCTCGTAGGCAACCGGCCAGTCGACCCCGCGGCCGTAGAGGCTCTTGAGGCGGAAATCCGCCGGCACGTGGCGCAGGCAGGTGCCGAGCCAGTGCCAGGTGGTGCCGCCCACCACCTTGACGTAGGTGCTCTTGAACTTGTCCGGCCCGGCCTGCCGGTACCAGTGGTCGAGATCGTTGGTGATCGGGTGCTCGGCCTGAGGCGTCGGCGGGTAGGGGCATTCGGGCACCTTGATCAGGGCGTCCCAGTAGCGCTGCGTCGCCTCGGCCCGGTCCACCCTGGCGCCGGCCTCCAGGATGGCGACCCTGACGCCGCTCTCCGCCAGTTTTGCGGCCAGGATCGCGCCCGCGATCCCCGACCCGACCACGATCACATCGGCCTGAATATCCACCATGTCGGCCCCCGAGATTTCAGCTTTGCGGCGGTTCGGCCCAGTAGCCGGTCTCGCCGCCGCAGGATCCGAAGGGCTTCGTGTAGTCGAGGGCGCTCCAGACGAGGGCCCCGGTGAAGGTCGCCAGCGCCTCGCCTCGGTCGGTGTCGCAGACACCCGAGTACCAGGCCGCCACGATGTCGTCGGCGACGGTGCCGGCGGCGACGTCCGGATCCTCCGACAGGAGCATGAGACCGGGGCCGCGCCCGATGGACACGAGGCCGTCGAGGATGGTCTTGGCCGCGCCGGGATCGAGATCGGCGGCGTCCGCCTCCGTGAGGCGGGCCGAGACCTTGAGAAAATCGTCGAGGCCGATCGTGTCTCGGCCCTGCGCCGGTCGGGACAGGCCGGCCGCCAGGGCCAGGGTCATGCCCGCGCTGCTCAACATGAGCGCGCGGCGCGTCATCAACGGCGCCATCTTCGTCTCCCCCCAACGCGCGATGGCCCGGGCTGGCGTCGTTGTCGGTCTTGTGGCCGAGCGCAGGCGATCAGCCTATGCTTACGCTAGGGCATGTTAAGGATTTGCAAACGCGCGGCCCCTGTCGCGTCTCGCCGGGAGAGGTGACCTCAATGGTCCTAGGCCTCCTCGCCCGTGACGCCGGCGGCGTCCTGGGCCTTGAGCACCTCAGGGCGGGGCATGGAGATGATGTTGTAGCCCGAATCCACGTAGTGGATCTCGCCCGTGACGCCGTTCGACAGGTGCGACAGGAGATAGAGGGCCGATCCGCCGATGTCCTCGATGGTCACCGTCCGCCGCAGGGGCGCGTGGGCCTTCTGGTAGGTGAACATGAGCCGCGCATCCGAAATGCCGGCGCCGGCGAGCGTCCGCACGGGACCGGCCGAAATGGCGTTGCAGCGGATGCCGGAGGGGCCGAGGTCGGACGCGATGTAGCGCACGGAGGCCTCCAGCGCGGCCTTCGCGACGCCCATCACGTTGTAGTTGGGCATGACCCGGGTCGAGCCGCCGTAGGTGAGGGTGAGGAGCGAGCCGCCGGCCTTCATGCGCTTCGCCGCCCGCTGGGCGATCTCCGTGAAGGAGAAGCAGGAGATCACCATGGTGCGGGAGAAGTTGTCCCGGGTGGTGACGTCCACGTAGGGGCCCTTGAGCTGGGACTTGTCGGAAAAGCCGATGGCGTGGACCACGAAGTCGAGCCCGTCCCACCGCCTGTCGATGGCCTCGAACATCGCGTCGACCGAAGCGATGTCCTCCACGTCGCAGGGAAGGACGAAATCGGATCCGAGGGACTGGGCGAGCGGCGTCACGCGCTTGCCGAGGGCTTCGCCCTGGTAGCTGAAGGCGAGCTCCGCGCCGTGCTCCGCCAGGGTCCTGGCGATGCCCCAGGCAATCGAATGGTCGTTCGCGACGCCCATGATGAGGCCGCGCTTTCCTTGCATCAGACCGGTCACTTGGGTCCCCCTTGGCAACGGCTCGATGATTGTCTGCCGCGGATTGTTATCAAAGCGTGCATTTCGAGCCGTAATATCGACGTTGGCGAGCGAATCCATGCGAGGTCCCCCTGTGGTCCGGCGGGGCTTCGCATGGAGACGTCTCAGTGGTGTGACGCCGCCTCAGGCGTCGTAGCGGCTGAAGACGAGCGTGGCATTGGTTCCGCCGAAGCCGAACGAGTTCGACAGGACAGTGTCGATCTTGGCGTTGTCGATCCGCTTGCGCACGATGTTCATGTCGGCGAATTCCGGGTCGAGCTCCTCGATGTGGGCGCTCTCGCAGATGAAGCCGTTGTTCATCATGAGGAGGGAATAGATCGCCTCCTGCACGCCCGTGGCGCCGAGCGAGTGGCCGGTGAGCGACTTGGTGGCCGAGATCGGCGGGCACTTCTCGCCCGAGCCGAAGACCTCGCGGATCGCCTCGATCTCCTTCTGGTCGCCCACGGGGGTCGAGGTGGCGTGCGGGTTGATGTAGTCGACCGGGGTCTTCACGCTCTGGAGCGCCATGCGCATGCAGCGCACCGCGCCCTCGCCGGAGGGCGCCACCATGTCGTAGCCGTCGGAGGTCATGCCGTAGCCGACGATCTCGCCGTAGATGCGGGCGCCGCGGGCCTTGGCGCGCTCGAGCTCCTCGAGGACGAGGACGCCGGCGCCGCCGGCGATCACGAAGCCGTCGCGGTTGACGTCATAGGCCCGGGAGGCGGTGGAGGGCCGGTCGTTGTACTTGGTCGACATGGCCCCCATGGCGTCGAAGAGCGACGACATGGTCCAGTCCAGATCCTCGCAGCCGCCGGCGAACATCACGTCCTGCTTGCCGTACTGGATCATCTCGTAGGCGTTGCCGACGCAGTGATTCGAGGTCGCGCAGGCGGACGAGATCGAATAGTTCACGCCCTTGATCTTGAACCAGGTGGCCAGCGTCGCCGAGGCCGTGGACGACATGGCCTTGGGCACCGCGAACGGGCCGATGCGCTTCGGGCCTTTGTCGCGGGTGATGTCCGCCGCCTCGACGATTACGCGGGTCGAGGGGCCGCCGGAGCCCATGATGATGCCCGTGCGCTCGTTGGAGATGTCGCTTTCCTCGAGACCCGCGTCGCGGATCGCCTGGTCCATGGCCACGTGGTTCCAGGCCGTGCCCCGGCCGTGGAAGCGCATGGCGCGCCGGTCCACCATCTCCTCGGCGTTCAGGCTCGGGGCGCCGTGGACCTGGCAGCGGAAGCCGTACTTCTCGTAGTCCTCGGCCTTGCTGATGCCGGATTTCGCCTCCCGCAAAGAGGCCAATACCTCCTGCGTGGTGTTGCCGATGGACGAAACGATGCCCATTCCGGTGACGACGACGCGCCTCATAGCCTTGACCTCTTCATAGGAACTTCATGTCAGCCAACCGGAGACGTAAGGCCGACCCTGCTCAATCTCAACCGTGAGCCCCCCGCATGATCGCCCGTGCGACCCGGAAGGCTGATGGGCCTTCCGTAAAAGCCACGTCCCCACAACGCAATAGGCCGAGGGCGGCGATGCGGGATACGATGGCCGGGAGCTAGCCCCCGGCGGCCTCGTCCGCCTGCTGGAACAGGCCGACCCGCAGGTCCTTGGCCTCGTAGATCCGCTTGCCGTCGGCCTCGAGCCACCCGTCCGCGATGCCCAGCACCAGCTTGGAGCGGAAGACGCGCTTGAGGTCGACCCCGTAGACGACTTGTCTGACCGTCGGCAGGACCTGGTCGGAAAACTTCACCTCGCCGACGCCGAGGGCCCGGCCGCGGCCCGGGGAGCCCGACCAGCCGAGGAAGAAGCCGACCATCTGCCAGAGGGCGTCGACGCCGAGGCAGCCCGGCATGACCGGGTCGCCCTTGAAGTGGCAGGGGAAGAACCAGAGATCCGGCCTCACGTCGAGCTCGGCCCGCACATGGCCCTTGCCGTGCTCGCCCCCGTCCTCGCCGATGGACGTGATGCGGTCGAACATCAGCATGGGCGGGAGCGGCAACTGCGCATTGCCGGGACCGAACAATTCTCCGCGCCCGCAGGCGAGAAGCTCTTCGTAGGTATAGCTCGACTGGCGCGCCATGCCGGGTGCCGATCCTTTCATCGTCTCAAAGCGGCGGCTCCGGATCCGCCGGAGCCCTGAACGGCGCTCTGGTAGCACAGGCTTGGCCGTCCATCAAAGGGACCTGCGTTCCGAGCGTCGATTCTCCGGAGCACCCTCCGCAGAACGCCGTATCCTGGGCCGGGGCAGCCCGTCTAGCCTTGCGGCAAGGGCCTCGCTTTCCTATCATGGTGATGATAGAAGCACTTATTCTTACATTCAGTTCCGACGATGACCGATCCCTTGTCCGCCTACATCGAATCCACGACCGCAACGGCTCACCGGCGGGGCTGCCCCCTGTCCGAGCTGCGGGACAAGCTGCGCCGCGTGGGCCTGCGCCCGACCCGGCAGCGCATCTCGCTGGGCTGGCTGCTGTTCGGCAAGGGCGACCGCCACATCACGGCGGAGCTGCTGTTCGAGGAGGCCACGAAGGCCCGGGTGCCGGTTTCGCTCGCCACCGTCTACAACACCCTGCACCAGTTCACGGAAGCGGGCCTCCTGCGCCAGCTCGCCGTGGACGGGTCCAAGTCCTATTTCGACACCAACCCCACCGAGCACCACCACTTCTTCCTGGAGGAGGAGGGGGAGCTGGTCGACATGCCGTCGACGGGGGTGAGCGTGGGCGACCTGCCCGAGCCGCCGCCCGGCATGGAGGTGGCGGGGGTCGAAGTCATCGTCCGCCTGCGGCGCAAGACGGCCTGAGGGTTCAGGCGCTCACCGACCAGACCGTTCCGGGCTTTCTGCGCAGGGCGGGCCTCAGAGTTTTCCCATGCCGCTCGGCCATTGCCTTCTCGCCCTTCTCGTCACGGTCATCTGGGGCCTGAGCTTCGTCGTCATCAAGATCGGGGTCGGAACCACGCCGCCCCTGCTGCTCTGCGCGCTGCGCTTTCTCTTTGCGGCGGTTCCGGCGGTGTTCTTCATCCCCCGGCCCGAGACCGGGTGGCGCCATCTCGTCGGCTACGGCTTCTTCCTCGGCATCGTCCAATTCGGGCTGCTCTTCGCGGCCATCGCGCTCGGCATGCCGGCGAGCCTCGCGTCGCTCGTCATGCAGGCGCAGGTCTTCTTCACGGTCCTGTTCGCCGCGCTCCTGATGGGCGAGAGGCCCGGCCCGTGCCAGATCGCCGGCGGGCTCGTGGCCTTCGCGGGCCTCGCCCTCATCGCCTGGCCGCGGCTCGCGGGGAGCGAGGCCCTGCCGTTCATGATGACGGTCGCGGCCTCCGCCGCCTGGGGCGTCGCCAACATCGTGTCGAAGCGGGCAGGGCGCATCGACATGCTGGGCTTCGTGGTGTGGTCGAGCCTCATCCCGCCGCTGCCCCTGCTGGGGCTTTCCCTCTGGCTCGAGGGGCCGGACCGGGTCGGAGCGGCACTCGCCGGGATCGATCTGACGACCCTGGCGTCGGTGGCCTATCTCGCCTACCCGACCACGGTCTTCGCCTTCGCGGCCTGGGCCTACCTTCTGTCGCGCCATCCGGCCGCCACCGTCACGCCCTTCGCGCTGCTCGTGCCGGTGGCCGGGATCGCCGGCGGCTCGGTGATCCTGGACGAGGCGATGTCGCCCATCGAGGCCATCGGCGGCGCGGTCGTCATCCTCGGGCTCGCCACCAACGTCCTCGGGCCGCAGCTCGCCCGCAGGCCCGTCACATAGATTTCGATTGTTGCTAGCGCAGGATGCCAAAGCCCACGAGGGCATAGGCGATCAGGAAGATCGCCACGAAGACGTTGAGGAAGCGGGGCGCCACCAGCGACGCGATGCCGAGGATCAGGGCGAGGATCGGAAGGAGCTTGAAGCTGAGGTTGATGGACACGAGGGATCTCAGGCTCGATAAAACGTTATCCAGTTGCATAAGCCGAAATCCTTTCCAAATCGGAAAGCCGTCGCGTCCTTAGGGCGCCGGCCCTATTCCACCGTCTCGTTCGGATAGACGCCCCAGAGCTTGTCCTGGCGAATATAGCCGCTCACGTCGCGACTGCCTTCGCGCACGATCAGGATGTTGCACCAGGTGCCGTCGCAGCCCTTGATGCTGGCGATCACGCCCGGCTGGAGCTGGGCGACGGTCTGGCCCTTGTCGTCGGCCCGGTCGAGAAGCGGGATCGGTGGCTGGGCGCCCTTGGCCCAGGGCATGACGAGCGCGGTGCGCCGGCCGGACAGCAGGGAGTGCAGCACCCAGCCGTCCGTGCCCTCCGAATCGCGGATGCGCCGCCAGGTCTCGTATTCGGCGATGATCTCCACCGGCAGGCCCGCGCGCTGGAACACCCAGGCGGTCCTGTGATCTTTGGAGGGGCCCTCCCGCAGATTCACCCGGTCCGTCTTCAGGCTCACGTAGCGCGGGACGGGAAGTCCGGTCCCGAGGCGGCCGCCCGGAGGCTGCTGCTGCGCCGGAGCCTGGGCGGCGCTCAGGGCCAGCAGGGCAAGGCTGAGGAGGATCTTGCGCATGGTTTCCCTGTCTGTTGGGTTTGTCTAAAGGCGAGCCTCTGGTAGAGAAGCTTGACGGGCTTCGCCACGCGGCGCCCTGTCGCCATTTAGTCGCCGGAACGGGTTAAGAGAGCGTGAAAACTCTTGCGATTCCGGCGATTTTTAAAGTGCTGGGACATCGCGAGCCGATGAAAAAGAGACCTGTCGTCGTCGTCACCCGCCGCCTGCCCGACGTGATCGAGACGCGCCTGCGCGAGCTGTTCGACACGCGGCTCAACCTCGAGGACAAGCCGCTCACGGCCGAGGAGCTCGCCGAGGCCGTGAAGACCGCGGACGTCCTGGTGCCGACCATCACGGACGAGATCGACGCCGCCCTGCTGGAGCAGGCGGGTCCCGGCCTCAAGCTCATCGCCAATTTCGGCAACGGCGTCGACAACATCGACGTGCCGGCCGCCGTGGCGCGAGGCATCACCGTCACCAACACGCCGGGGGTGCTCACCGAGGACACGGCCGACATGACCATGGCGCTGATCCTGGCGGTCGCGCGCCGCATCCCGGAGGGCGCGCGGGTCATTCCCAACGGGGAGTGGGCTGGCTGGTCGCCGACCTGGATGCTCGGCCGGCGCATCACCGGCAAGCGCCTCGGCATCGTCGGCATGGGCCGGATCGGACAGGCGCTGGCGCGCCGCGCCAGGGCCTTCGGGCTCTCGATCCACTACCACAACCGCCGCCACGTGCCGCCGAAGATCGAGGCGGAGCTCGAGGCGACCTACTGGGACTCCCTCGACCAGATGCTGGCCCGCATGGACATCGTGTCCGTCAACTGCCCGCACACGCCCGCCACCTACCACCTGCTCTCGGCCCGGCGCCTCAAGCTCATGAAGCCCGATGCGATCCTGGTGAACACGGCGCGCGGCGAGATCATCGACGAGGCGGCGCTCACCAGGCTCATCGAGACGGGCGCCATCGCGGGCGCCGGCCTCGATGTGTTCGAGGAGGAGCCCGCCGTCAATCCGCGCCTGGTGCGCCTCGCCAAGCAGGGCAAGGTGGTGCTGCTGCCCCACATGGGCTCGGCCACCCACGAGGGCCGCGTCGCCATGGGCGAGAAGGTGATCGTCAACATCAAGGCCTTCATTGACGGCCACAAGCCGCCGGACCGGGTGCTGCCGAGCATGCTGTGAGAGGGCCGGCTCAAGAACGACGCGCCCGAGCGATGCCCGCGCCGCGGTGCTACGAGAACAGTTTGAGAAGGCGGTTGGGCGCGTCGTTCGCGATGTTCAGGCTCTGGGCCGCGAGCTGTTCCTGCGCCCTCAGGGCTGAAAGCCTCGTGCTCTCAGCCTCCAGATCCGTATCGACGAGCGCGCCGATGCTGTTCGTGTAGAGGGCTTGGAATGTTTCGGCCATTTCACTGGCAGCGAGCATAATCCGGCGAGATACTCCGAGATGGGCGGCATGGTTGATGGCGATCGCGAGTGCTCCTTCTATTTGAGCCAAAGCGCCGTTGGGGGAGTCGAAGTTGAGAGGTTCGATGCCCAGATCCTTGGCGAGCATCGAACGGTACCGCACATTGATCATGTTCCCTTCGGGAGAGGATAGAACCCGAAACGGTCCCTGCCTGTCCGATCGGGACGGCATACCAAATCCGGAGGAAAAGAAGCCCGGATCGTTGATCCCGTGATAGCTGCCTCCGGTTCCTGTGCTGATAGCCAGAAGTCTTGGGTCCGGGGTGCCCGGACCCGCCACCGTGACCCTGATGCCGTCCGCATCCAGCTCAGCAACGGTCCCCCCGACCGTGTTGCGCGAGCCTGTTCCGTCCTCCGCGCTGTGGACCGTGGCGTCCGTGATCATCACCACCTCGCGGAAAGCACCTGGCCGAAAGGGCAACCTCCGGATTTGTTGGAGGGCTTCCAGGCCCGACTCGGGAATATCGCCGCCGCCTAGGAGGTTGACGCCGTCGAGTGCTGCCTTGAACGCGGCCGGGTCCGTGTAGAACCCCGAACTGAAGAGAGGCTCGGAGGCTCCCACCGTGACGACGTCGGAATACGTGGTGAACGAGAAGCGGATGTTCTCTCCGGCGGCAGTGCGATCGGTGATGAAATCGACCACATTGTTTCTGACGGCATCCAGATGACTGCCCATGCTGCCACTAATGTCGATGCAAAAGACGTAATCGACCGGCGTCCCGGCCCCTTGTTCTGGCATGATGGGACTGGCACTGCCGGTCCGCGTGATCAGGTTCGTGCCGCCGACGTAACTCGCATTTGCGCGCGAGTCGTTCGCCTTGATGATGGCCTCGATCTCTCCCCTGAGGACACTCTTCTGCTGGTCTCCGGCGAGACTTGAGTAGACGACGAGTTTTTCCTTTATCGTCGACAGGCCTCCGATAATCGAATCGACGCTGCTCAGAGCCGTCTCAACGGGCGCGGATCCCAGCTGCAAGCTCGATTGCACGGCCTCCCAACCGGTACGTTTGCTCTTCAGGTCCTGAGAGATGCTCCACATGCCCGCGCCATCCCGGGCAGTATCGATGCGCCGCCCTGTACTCACGCGGCTCAGCGTGACATCCAGTTCCCGCGAAAGCGTCCTTAGAGTGCTGAGAGCTTGTGCTGCTGACAAATTCGTCCGAATGGAGGACATCGCTCCCGGTCACCTCAGATCATGTCGCCACGCCTGATGCGGCTAAGGAGCCTTGCTTGCGCGTGGCTGGCACCTATGGCCCTCGAATGTCTCGACGCTTCATCGGTCTGTGGATCGATGAACGACGGTGCCGTGCGATGACGGGCTCGCATTGAGCGCTGCGAGGCGCCGCGCGACCTCCCCGGCCGCCCGTTCGCCCTCCTCCCAGGCGCCGCCGGCCGTGCCCCATTGGGTGCGCGACAGCGCCTCGCCGGCGAACCAGATCCGCTCGCCCACCGGCGCCTTCAGGGTGTCGCGGATGGCGTAGAGCCCCGGAGGCACCACCGCCCAGGACGCGCGCGACCACCGGTCGTGCCGCCAGCCGGTGCTGAGCACCACGCTCATGTCCCGAATCGCCCGATGGCCGAAATGCTCCGCCAGGACCGCGCGGGCGAATCGGGCCGGGGCGTCCCGGTCGCGTCCGTCGAGGCGGGCGGCGGCGGGCTGGTCCAGCTCGAAGAAATGAAACGGCGTGCCGTCGATGCGGGTCAGGAGCCCGGGCGGCTCCCGGTGGCCGCCGATCAGGCTCGCGAGGCGATCCGCTCCCGTGAAGGGGGAACCCGGCCAGTGCAGCACCACATGCTCGTAGACCCCCTGCGTGAAGCCGTGGATCGCCTCCTGCGCGGCGTCCGGAAGCGCCGGCGCGAAGCGGATCGCGTGCCGCTGCAGCACCGCCATCGGGGCGGTGACGATGACGGCCTTCGCCCGCACCGTCCCGTCGGAGGTTTCGATCCGCACGCCCGTCCCCGACCAGTCGATCTCGTGCACGCACGTGCCGAGCCGGATCGGCAGGTCCCGGGCGAGCCGGGCCACATAAGATCCAAGCCCGCCGGCGATGAAGAGGTTGTCGGCATATTCCATGCTCGGGAAGTCGTGCAGGCTCACCTCATCGAGGGGCCTGCCGGACACGAGCCCGTGCACCTTCGTGACCCGCCGCCCGTGCGGCCCCATGGGCGGCAGGACCTTGGCGGCCGCCTGGTCCTCCCGGCGCCGGGCGGCCTCCGTCATGGTCCGGTCGGCCACCGCGAAGGCCCGGTCGAGGGCGGCGCGGTCGGCGCGGCTTCCCTTTCGGCCGCGGATGAACAGATGACCGTCCACGGGGGCACGGCGCAGGGGCTCGCCCCGTTCGCGCCCGAGCCGCACCAAGGGATTGATCGGCCCCGCGTGCAGCCAGTGGGCGCCGAGATCGACCGGATGCCCCCTCATAGGCACGGTCACGGTCCGGCCGCCGATCCGCGGCCGCGCTTCCAGCACCGTCACCGTCAGGCCCGCCGCGAGGAGGCGCCGGGACGCCGCGATGCCGGCGGAGCCGGCGCCGATGATGGCCACGTCGGGGGTGGCGGATGGGGCTATGGCCTGCACAGGTTCCTCCACCCCTCGCCTTGCGGAGGGTTCGTTCATAAGTAAAGTCCGCGCTGTATCTCGGGAGAGTTCATGACGAGCCTTGCCATCGCCGCCCCGGCCGCCGGGGCAGGAGACGACAGATGCTGATCCAATCGGTTTTCGCGGCGGCCCGGGAGGTCTTCTCCCCGGCCCTGAGGAGCATTCTCTGGAAGTCGCTGGCGCTCACGGCGGCCCTGCTGGCCCTGGTCTGGCTCGTCCTGACGCGCCTGTTCGACTATCTCCTCGACAGCTATCAGGTCGGCGCCGAATACCCGATCCTGGAGGGCTTCGCGTTCTTCCTGGCCGGGTTCGGGCTCTTCGTGGCGCTGATCTACCTGCTGCCGGCCGTCACGGCCATCGTGGCGGGTTACTTCCTCGACGACGTGGCCGAGGTGGTGGAGCGCACCGCTTACCCGGCCGACCCGCCGGGCCAGCCCCTGCCGTTCGGCAAGGCGATCCTCTACGGCCTGCGCTTCGCCGGGCTCTCCCTGCTGGTGAACCTGGCGGCCCTGCTGCTGTTCTTCATCCCCGGCGTCAACATCGCGGCCTTCTTCGTGGCCAATGCCTATCTGCTCGGCCGGGAATATTTCGAGCTCGCGGCGGGACGCTTCTGGCCGTCGGAGGACGTGGCGCGCATGCGCGTGGAGCACCGCGGCACAGTCTTCGCGGCCGGCGCGGTGCTCGCGGGTCTGGTGCTGGTGCCGGTCCTGAACCTCGTCACGCCGGTCTTCGGCGCGGCGATGATGGTTCACCTGCACAAGCGGCTAGTGGCTCGACGACTGGCCGACGGCCGGCCCGGAGGCCCGGTGCGGCTTGAAGTCGGACGCCGGTCCCCCTGACTCGGGGGCCAGCAGGTCGGGCGTCGTCTGCGTGGCGTTGCGCTTGAGGTCGAACTGGCCGGTCTTGCGGAAGCGGATCAGGTAGGCCGGCGCGATCGCCTCGATGGTGGTCGGCACGATGCCGAGGCCCTCCAGGGTGCGGCCCTCGGCGAGGGCCGCCTCGGACACCACGTTGTCCCGCTCCAGCAGGATCGCCTGGTCCTTGGTCATGACCAGCTCGTTCGGTACGAGGCCGAGGGTGATGGTGTCGAGGAACCCTAAGATGCTGCCCTGGATGCGCCCGACGGCGTTCGGCAGGGGCAGGATCGCCCGCTTGCGCTCGGTCACCTCGCACACGTATTCCACCAGCTGGCGCAGGGTCTTGATCTCGGGGCCGCCGAGCTCGTAGGTGCGCCCGCCGGGCACGACGCCGTCCACGGCCCGGACGATCGCCTCCGCCACGTCGCCCGCATAGACCGGCTGGAAGCGGGTGTCGGCGCCGGCAAGCGGTAGGACCGGAAGCATGCGCGCGAGCGACCCGAAGCGGGTGAACAGGCCGTCGCCCGGCCCGAACATGAGCGAGGGGCGCAGGATCACCGCATCGGGGCGCACCTTCAGCAGGGCGGCCTCGCCCGCCGCCTTGGAGCGGGCATAGGCGGATTCGGATTCCGGATCGGCCCCGATGGCCGAGACGTGGATGATGGTGGCGTCGGGGCGGGCGGCCTCGGCGATGATGCGCGGCCCCTCGGCATGAACCGCATCGAAGCGCTGGCGGCCCCGCTCCTGCAGGAGGCCGACCAGGTTGATCACGTGGTCGGCCTTGGCGACCGCGTGGGCGACGGATTCCGGATAACGCAGGTTGGCCTGGATCGGATGCATCTGGCCGACCCGGCCCTGGGGCAGGTAGTTCGCCCGGTTCGGCTGCCGGGTGGCGACCAGCACCCGGTAGCCGCGCTTCGCCAGGGCGCTCACCACATAGCGGCCGAGAAAGCCCGAGCCGCCGAAGACGGTCACGAGTTGCTGGGAAGGCGTACGGATGGCGCCGATCATGGGAAAGCTCCTGTCCACATGGGGTTGGACCGAGGTCTGATGAGGTGTTGGAACGTCTCTAGTCAAACGCCCGACCCCTGTGAAGAGGCATGCGACAGAGAATACGACAAAGGTTCGTTTTCAGCGATTGACGCGACGCCGGAAGGGCTCTAAACGAAGCCTCGCCGAACAGGCATGCCCAGGTGGCGGAATTGGTAGACGCGCTGGTTTCAGGTACCAGTGGTGAAAGCCGTGGAGGTTCGAGTCCTCTCCTGGGCACCATCCCTTCTCTAAGGGGTTGATGCAAAAGGAAATCCCGGAATATAAGGGTTTCAGCCTCTCCCTGCAGGTACACAGGGAAGGTACACATGGTCATCTCGATGTCGCAACCCTGGAAGCACCCGGAGACGGGGGTATGGTACTTCCGTGGACGCGTTCCCGCGGACCTCAAGGAGAAGCTGGCAGGGCAGAAGCTCACCATTCGCGTTGGCGGCAAGGACCGCACCATCGTGGTGCGGGGCATCATCAAGGTGTCCCTCGGCACGAAGGAGATGGGAGAGGCGAAGGTTCGCCACGCCGCCGTCCAAGCGCAGTTTCAAGATCGATGGGCATTAGCGAGGAAAACACCTGTAACACTGTCCCATGAGGAAATCATGGGTTTGGCTGGACGTGCTTACCGTGAACTCATCGCCGAGTTCCGAACGGAACCAGGAGACCCGGAAGGTTGGGACGATTACCGACACCATCTCCTTGAGCCCTTCGAGTATTTGGATGAGGAGAGCGATGGGGTCACTGACCCACCTTACGACCCGAAGCTCGCGCTCAAGCAGTTCACGAAACGGATCGACCTTGACGAGGTCATCGGCATCGGTGGGTTGGCGCTCGACGAAAGCTCACGCCTCAAGCTGCTGCAGGAGGTGGCGAAAGCGCGGGCGCTGGCTGCTAAGACGCTAGAGCGGTTCGCACTAGGCGATTACAGACCCGACAAGGAGGCCGAACGGTTCCCGCACTGGCAATCGCAGGGCCGCTTTCCTAGCCGTTCGGACGGTAGCGCCGGTCGCGCCGGTCGCCTGGAGGATCTGATTTCCGGTTGGGCGAAGGAGAAGAACCCACGGCCTGCAACCCTTGACCTCTGGCGCACCTACATCGCCGAGTTCGTAGCGTTCGTCGGGCACGACGACCCAAGTGCGATCCGTCGCCAGGACGTGGTGGCTTGGAAGCAGAAGCTCTTGGACGACGGGATCAGCCCCAAGACCATCAACGACAGCAAGCTCGCGGCACTCAAGGCTGTCCTGGGATGGGCTGCCGACAACGAACTGCTGCGAGAGAACCCCGCTGCTCGTGTTGCCGTGAAGCGAGCCAAGAAACCTGGCGAGCGGATGCTTGGGTTCAGCAAGGATGAAGCGGCGACGATCCTCTGGGCGGCCTCGCAGCAGACCAGCCCGGTCTACCGATGGGTTCCCCTCCTGTGTGCGGCTTCTGGTGCGCGGGTAGCCGAGGTTTGCCAGCTCCGAGCTGAGGACATTGAGCAGGTGGATGGGGTATGGGTCATGCACATCAGTGCTGAGTCAGGATCGTTGAAGAACGAGAACTCCGAACGGACGGTGCCGCTACACCCGGCCGTGCTTCAAGCCGGGTTCATTGAGTTCGCAAAACGAAAGGGCGCAGGCCCACTCTTCTTCGATCCCAAGCGCCGGAAGGCCGGAGCCAAGAAGCCCCCGGCCAAGATCGTCGCGAAGAACGTTGCGTCCTGGGTCCACAAGCTCGGGATTGAGGTCGGGCGCAAGAAACACCGCAAGGACCCGAACCACGGATGGCGTCACCTGTTCAAGACGCTCGGACGCGAAGCTGGGATCCAGGATAGTGTGCTCGACGCGATCACGGGGAACGCGCCGCCGACAGTCGGACAGGCTTACGGTGAGACGTGGTTGACAACGGCCGCGCGTTCGATCGCCCTGATCAAGCTGCCGGGCGTTGACGCAGAGACCGCACAAGCCGCAGCGTAGGACGAGAATGGAGGCTGCTATGCCCTAAACGTCCACGGTCACAAACGGGTCGCTCGCCTCCATGTACTCGGCTCTGGCCTCCAAGTTCTGACGACCTTTGGTCAGTCGGATGGTGCCGTCCTTCCACCGCTGCCAATATGCGCGATCGTTCTCGCGGCGCCTGGCGTACCGGACCACCAGGGCGCGGTCGATCTCGATGATCTTCGCGATGTGTTCGTGGCAGATGTCGCGGAAGTGATCGAGGAGCCAACAGACCTCCTCCTGGGTCTTCATGGGACGACGGCGATGCCGTGCGAACTCTGCCAGGGCCTTAGCCTTCTCCTCGATACCGATATCTTGACGGAGGGACAGCTCGTAGTCCTCCCGTGTGTGTTCCCAAGCCTGTGCG
Source organism: Microvirga sp. (assembly GCA_035645535.1). Lineage (GTDB taxonomy): Bacteria > Pseudomonadota > Alphaproteobacteria > Rhizobiales > Beijerinckiaceae > Microvirga. Next base: position 104,496 of record DASQMJ010000056.1, read on the forward strand.
ATCAGATCCTGCCCACGCGGGCTGATCACATCGAACGGTTTTCCTGACTTGGGCCGTTCGTGGCGCTTGCCCAAGCCACGCTCTACAGCCCATTTGGGTAGGCGGTATCGGCCCGCCTCCGGCTGCAATATGCCCATATGATGCAGAATGGCGCGGAACTGCCTCGGACCGACCCGGTAGCGTTGGGCCAACTCGGTGATGGGGAGCCAATCTCCGATGGAGATGATTTCAAGGTCCCCTGTGGTTCGGTTCAGTACCTCCTGCGTGTAAATCATAGGATGCCTCCAGAAGCACAAAGCCCGCCGAGGGGTCTCGACGGGCGGCTCGTTGGTCAGTTTTGAGGAAGTCACGGTCTTGAGTAATAGACTCGACACACCCGACGAGATGAACGCGGTCGCGCCTCAGGACTCAATGAGCGGCGGTGACTTCCAAGTTCTTCAAGAGGAAGGATTCTGAGACTTGCAAAAGGGCAGCTAATCGCCTGTCATGCGTCTCCAACCTCCACAGGGACGAAGTAAGTCTCATAACTCCGTCCACCCTGCTCAGTAGCCTTGAACGCTTGGTCTCGTGCGAGCATGTTCACAAACTCGTTGGCATGGTCTCCTGCATGGCCCCTGACCCACGCGAACCGGACGCCTGGACGCTCATCCGAGAGGCGATGCAGGGCCCGCCAGAGATCCGCGTTGGCGACCGGCTGGCCCTTGCTGTTCCTCCAGCCCCGTCGTTCCCACGCTAGCCGCCATTCGGTGACGCCCCGAACCACGTACTCGCTGTCGCAGTGGATGACCCCGGATGCGCCGTGCGGGAGCGCCTGTAGGGCTTCTATCGCAGCCCGCAACTCCATCTGGTTATTGGTCGCATGGGGCTCCGATCCAACCCGCATCTGTTCCGTTCCGTCAGGATGAACAATGAGAACAGCCCACCCTGCGGGACCTGGGTTGTGGAGCGATGAGCCGTCTGCGTACGCCACGAAGGCGTCAGCCTGCAGCTTCCCTCCCGGCGATTGGAGAGGGGACGATTGAGATGAGTATGGTTGTTGATGTTCGTGCATGTGCTTTTTCCACGACAAAGTGCGGGCCAGTTCGACGACCGCCCGCGTGGTGACGCTGATTGCTGGCGAAGAAGGGGGTGCCACAACAGATCCTGACACCCGCGGAATGAAAGACGCGGAATGCCGTCAGCGGCTGAGCGTCTCTCCTGGAGGTGGGGGCTAATTCGGCCCCTTCTCTGAAAGTGAGGGATAATTCGACATCGGTGCAGTCACTGCACTTTTGGTCGGCGCAGCCATGCTCTGGGAGGCTCTTTGTTCGGCCGTTACAATCAAGCTGCGGCCGACCTCGGTCCCTTCGCTAGCCGCGCGAGGGTGGACCTGGAGCAGCTCGCCGCCCTCTGGATTGTCGTCCGAGGCTGTTTGGCCCCGGGAATGATCCACTAGGGCCAACCAGCGAGCTTCAGGTATGGTCTCAGGACAGCGTTGGAGTACCATCCTGATCCGTCACCCCAGGTCTGCTAAGGTGAGCCTTGTGGGAAGAGCAATAGGCTGAGGAGCGAGATGTCGTTGGGGCTCCACAGCCTGGAGAACGACATGTGCGAGTCATGGCGATTTCAGCAGTTGTACCCATCCTCAAGAAGACAGACATGGATAACGAAACTCACCTCTTCAGTCCTGGGTTAGTCGTGGTCGAGGTACTCAAGATACTTTTCGAGCGGCACCTCGATTGCAGCGACTGCACTCAGGTTGACGAAGTGAATATCTGAACCCTCCTCTCCAACAGCGATAAAGGCATTTCGACCGACATCATCGACGTTCATGCTGAGGTTGTTGAAGTCCGTTGTTGTCTCGTCAGTCAGGAAGTGAGCCGAGGTCCGTCCGTCCGGGTAGAACACCGTGGCTTGGTTCATGGCCCTTTCAGCCCGTTCTTCCTCCTCAGGTGTCACCTCGTCGTTTCCGTCCTTGTCGAAAAGGGACCTGATGACCTGTTTCCGCTCCTCAACCACGATTGGACCAAGTTGGCTGACGGGAATGCCCCGCGTCAGGTTCTGGTAGGTCTGAGGTGAGGCGCGGAAGGGCATCGGCTCCTTGTCATCGGAAACTAGTTCGAGATCGGCCAGATAGGCTGGATTGAGGAATACGAGCCGGTTGTCGAGAGTACCAAACTGCAGCCAACCCTTCTGCCCATCGAGGTCAAAGCCTGGACGGAGCTTCTGGACAACATAGTCTCGCTGCTGCTTGTCAATCGGATAAGCCCGGCTACCGAAACCGAAGCTGACCCGGAGAGTGCCGAACGGATGCTGATGGTCGGCCCGCCCGAACGCGGCTCCCGTCCGCTCACTTGGATGGAGTTCAAAGCCCAGCAGTTCATCAACGCTGCAGCTGAATAGCGCAGCGAGATCCTTGAGTTGAGCGACTGGAATAGCCGTCTGACCGGTCTCCCATCGGGCAATCGTCTGCTGCGTGGTCCCGAGTTTCTCCGCGACATCCTTCTGCTTGAGGCCATAACGGGACCGAAGTTCCTTGAGTCTGTTCATTCAACACTCCAAACGTGTTTTCATACACATATTATGCGTTCAGAGTTCAAACACGCCAAGTGTGTTCACAAACACGCACTGCGCGTGTCAGGCCAGGACCCGATAGACACTAGCCCGACCTATACCGAGCCGCTTGGCAATCGCGGAGGCCCCAAGTCCTTCCGCATGCAGACGACGCACTTCTGCAGGGTCGATGCTCGGCTTGCGGCCCTTGTAGACCCCCTGCTGCTTCGCCTTAGCGATTCCCTCCATCTGGCGCTCGCGCCGTAGGTTCGTCTCGAATTCAGCAAACACGCCGAGCATATCCAAAAAGCACTTCCCTGCTGCCGTGCTGGTGTCGATAGGCTGGTCCGTTGCTTGGAGTTCCGCACCCTTCATACGGATCGTTTTCACGATATCCTGCAGATCACCCACTGAGCGGGCGAGGCGATCTACCTTCGTGACCATGAGCACGTCTCCGGGCCGGAGGAAGGCGAGAAGCGTGTCCAACTCCTTGCGGCCTTCGCGGGACGTACCACTCGCCTTCTCCTCGCGGATGATCGTGCAGCCAGCTTGGGTGAGCTTCTCGATTTGAGTGGTGAGGTTCTGGTCGACCGTGCTGACACGAGCGTAGCCATAAATGGCCATGTCGGTCCTCCTGCTGTCTCATTTGGATCTAGAGACAGGAAGGATTATGTCTCGTAATTCTGATGTCAACCCATATGAGACGCTCAAGGTGTCTCATGAACATGCCTCGTTAGGGTGTAACCTCTGCGAGGCACGAAAGTAGCAATGAGGCACTCCCAGAACCATGCTTTCTCGACGAGCTGAATTGTTAGTTTTCCCACCTAGCAAGGGTCAGGCGTTGGACCTTGCTACCTCTATTGTTTGAGTCCGCTTACATTAAGCAAGTGGGACGCCGATTTGGTTCCCTAGAGCTGACATTCTGGAGCCAGCATGCCATATATGTACAAGCCAACCGACTTCCCACCAATCTATCCCATATGTCCATTGTGATGCACAATCTGGTGGAGGAAAGGTCAAAATGTTCCTTATAATTGACATCCTTAGCTTCTTTGCGCTATCTTGCGCACCGCAATGAACAATGAGGGGCTCGTGGCTGAACGCAGTGCAACTGTTCTATTTAAGGATGCACCAGCTGGCACCTTAACAGAGTTAGAAGGCGGCGGAACTCGCTTTACTTACCGAGAGGGCTGGACAACTCCAATCGCATGTACCCTACCGACAAACGACCGAGAGCATGTTTGGCGGGCAGGTCTACACCCCTTTTTTCAGCATCTTGGTCCTGAGGGTTGGCTTCGTGAGAAGCAAGCTCGTGCAGGCAGGGTTGATGAGGAAGATGATTTTGGTCTCCTCCTGCGATATGGGCGCGATTGTATCGGTGCAGTTGGTGTTCAGGCTTCTGAGGACTTACAAGCCCCTATAACTTCGATTGGTGATGTTGAGGCGGAGGCTGCGACTTCGAGCCGTCGCACCGTCTCCGGCGTCCAGAGGAAGTTACTCGCCTATAAAGATGATGGCCTGTATCATCCATCAAGTTCCGCATCCCCAGCAACTCATATAGCAAAGTTCAACGATCGTACGAATGATACGCTTGTTCGTAATGAACTCACTACACTGAGACTTGCGCAAGAACTTCTTGGTGAGCGCGAAGTCACTCGTTTCGAGGCAGCGACAATCACTGAACTTGAAGAAATAGCTCTTGTTGTAGAACGGTTTGACCGCACGCCCACCGGCGAGAAACTAAGACTAGAGGATTTTGCTCAGATACTTAATAAGCCGCGCGGCTTAGATTTTAAGGGAAAGTATGATGCCAGCTATGAGGAAGTTGCTGCCGCTCTCAAAACGTACTCTGCTCGTCCCATAATCGATCTGGACCGACTCTACCGGCGTATTGTGGTTAACTTCCTAGTAGGAAACGCTGACGCTCATTTAAAGAACTTTTCCTTGCTTGAGTACTCGGAGGGGATGCGTCTCTCTCCAGCGTACGACATCCTCAACACCCTTTGGTATGGGGCTCAGTATGATACGCATGTAGCTCTAAGCATTAACGGTGAAAGGCCACTCCTGGACGAGATCAATCATGCGATGGTGTTAGAGTTCGGGCGTTCCATCGGATTGAATGATCGAGCAATCACAAAGGCACTACGCGATCTAAAAGGGAGGCTTTCAAAAAGCCGAATCATTAATCGGCCGCCCAATGCTCCACCATCAGAGTTCTTCGATCGCTACAACGAAATTGTCACTAACGCTGGGCTAAGGATTTTAGAGACGTGATAGAGCCTCTCAATTGGCGAGAGATTACCTACGAAGCTATGCGCCGACGAAAATCGGAGGGTATGACCCAGGAGGATGTAGCGTCGCTAGCAGGTGTAAGTCGAGCCACTGTAATCGCTCTTGAAAGAGGCGAAACATCAGTGCGCCTTGATAAGGCACTTGAGATACTCCGCGTCCTTGGTCTTGCTATAGGCTCTGAGTCAGCCGACGATCAGGACAGCTTTGTCCGCGCAGCCCGGGAGCGATGGGAGGAACTCGTCGCTCCACTACCACTTACGGCTCCTGCTCGATTTCCTCACGGCTTTGCTGCCTTCGATTACGAAGTATTAGATATAGAAGCACGTCGCCCTCGGGACTTTCTAAATCTTCTACAACAGGCAGTAGTCCACCAGACAGGCTGGCCTCCGTTTTGGATTCCAAAGAAGGAAGCGCTTCGTCCGACTATTCAGGACGGCTTAATTGAATGTTGGCTTGGGAAGCCAAATGTAGACCGAGTCTTCGACGATGCAGCTCACAGCGACTTTTGGCGAGCTTCACCTTCCGGACGCTTGTATCTTCAAAGAGGCTATCAGGAGGATGGTCCAGACGTACTTGAACCCGGTACAATCTTTGATCTTACCCTTCCAATCTGGCGTTGTGGCGAAATCCTCTTACACGCAGAGTCTCTCGCACACGCTCTAGCTCCGAATGAGAGCAAGCCTGTGAAGCTGCGGGCCCACTACACTGGATTGGCTGGCAGGGACCTTGTTTCCTGGGCCAAGCCATCACGCCGCTATGCTGATTTAGATGTTCAACGAAGCCGAACTAATGAAGTCACGACCACAGTGACAGCTGAGTCAAAGTCAATAGTTCCTGATCTGGCCAACCTAGTTCGGCGCTGGTTAACTCCGCTATACGAACGCTTCGACTTTTTTGATCTGTCGAGCGCACTAGTTGAACAGGAAATCTCGCAGCTGATGGCTCGGAAGGATCATTTCCGCCCTAATAGGTCACGAGATTGATAGCTTCTGGTTTCACCTGATCTTTCCGGAACTTGAAGGGACCAGCTTAATAACCCGGTGACTTGCCCCACTGACGTGAGCCCTGCGGACTCCTCCAGATGTTAGTGTCCGCCCAACCGAATGAGCGGCATATTAGGATCGCTTGGGGTGGCGCTTGGACAGCTTGAAGCATCCTTAGCATACTCGAACGGTTGGGGTGGCCTGAGCTGCAACCCGTACTCCCAAACATCGGAGCTGCCGGGGGCACGGGGGGAAGCGCGCTTTTGGTCATTTCAAGTCGGCCTTTCAGATTTTCTCCTCAAAGAAGCCGCTGACTGTAATGGTGTCATATGAATAATGAAGATGAGAATGAGGGATCACACTCGTCATCTGACGACTGCGTGATACCGCCTGCTCTGCCGAAAGGTGACCTGCACAAGCTGATGTTCCGATACTCCGAACAGGAGGCGCAGGAGATCAGAGATTACGTTGAGTGGCAGTGCCGTGGTGAGGAAACTGTCCTCCACGCCGAAAAGGTTGCCAGTGAGCGCGTCATGGGGGACGACTATGACGTGTGGGATGTGCACACGGATAAGCAGAGGTGGTGGGTCGTTACACACCCAACGAACCTGTACTCCCAGACCCTCATGCCGAGCCTAGACTATACCCTCTCGTTTCATATCGGGCTCATGGCGCGGGTCGCAGCACGCCGTGAACTGGAAGGTTCAGATGCCGAACAGAACCTCGTGATGATAACCTCCCGGAAGTTGCTTCAGGCTGGCGAAGCACTTGATGCTGCGGACGAGGCGGAGGAGTTCCAAGCTGTCGGAATGCGGTGCCGCGAGTGCCTGATCACCTTTATCCGAGAACTGACGAATGTTGTTGATCTAGGCGCTGGAGACACACGACCGAAGGCAGCTGACTTCCCTGCTTGGAACGAGTTGATTGCAAACGCTGTCGCACCTGGGTCGTCAGCGGAGTACGTGCGCGGGTATCTAAAAACTACAGGGGAGCGGGCTTGGCGGCTGGTGAACTGGCTGACCCACACCTCCAACGCAGGTCGAGCCGACGCCCAATTGGCATGGAGCTCCACAGAGCACGTGATCATCAACTACACGCGAGCTGTCCTCAAGATGAAAGCCAAAGCGCCAGAGCAGTGTGGGCGCTGCAAATCCTTTCAGATCACGGTGGACTGGCGTCCAGATCTCGGTGAGACGGGAATGTACATCGCAAGGTGCGAGGCTTGTGGTGCAGAGGGGCTTCCGGCAGACGACGCGACGACCTCAGATCATTGAAACAGGTACACAGAAGTGGTACACAGCCTGATAGGTGAGTGGACTGAAACCCTTGTAAAACAAGGTTTTTAGGAGCAGGAGAGCTAGTCCTCTCCTGGGCACCAACCCCTTCAGGGGTTAGTGTTTTAGATCAATAGCTTAGGTCCGTTGCGATGGCGCTCGTGGTGATACACGGGTGATACATCATGCGTCGGGCCTTTTTTGTTTATGGGGTTTTCCAGGTGGGGGTTCAGTACCTCAGCCAAAAGAACGGGGTGTTCTGGTACTACCGGAGAGTCCCCAAGGATGTTCGCGCTCACCATGGCGGCAAGGACTTCATCAGGAAGAGCCTTCAGACGCGTGACCCCCATGTTGCGGCCAAGAAAGTGGCGGCCCTTGCTGCTGCCGACGATGCTGTTTGGAAGTCTCTCCGGTCACCGACAGCACAGGACTTGGGTCTGACCACCCAGGAAAACCGTCGCGCGGCTGAGACGCTTCTTGCCTCTTTGGGGCTTGCCCAGGGCGATGCCTATCGCCCCAAGCTGGATGGCTATCACGTGGAGGTCTTCGATCAGTATTTTGAGGGACGCTACGGCGCGAGATATTTGGAGGTCCGGTACGACCCCCAGCAAACTCAGGAGGACCTTGAGCGGCTTTTCACTCCTGTCGAGCGTGAGGCCGTGCGTTTAGTCCTGGAGGATCCTCAGAAGCATCGTGTCCTTCTGACTGACGCCTTGGAGGTGTATCTCAAGAACCACGACAAGGGTGGACAGGAAAAGTTCGCCAGAGATACCCGCCGTGCCGTCCAGCATGTGATTGCGTCCGTCGGTGACCTTCCCCTTGAGGCTTACAGGCGGGAACACGCTAATGCTGTGCGGGATTTCCTACTTGCTAGGGGTGGCAAGACCGGGACCGTTCGGCGCGACCTCAACCGCATTAAGGCCGTGTTCAATGTTGGTCTAACGGAGTTTGACCTTTGGGCCATCAAGAGCCCCTTTGAGAAACTCCGCATTGTCAATGAAGACCAGGACGCTGAAAAGCGTGAGCCGTTCACGACTCAGGAGCTTCAGGCGATCAATCAGGCGTGTCACGAAAGGAATGATGACATCCGGCACATCATTGCGCTTCAGGCCGACACAGGTGCCCGACTGGGTGAGATTGTGGGCCTCAGGGTGGAGGATGTGGTGTTGGACCATGCCACCCCTCACATTTACATCCGCCCCTATCCAAAGCTGGGCAGGACTCTCAAGACTGACGCCAGTGAACGTAGGGTACCACTGGTAGGCATGGCTCTGTGGGCGGCCCAGAAGGCAGTGGAGGCCGCTAAGAGGGCCAAGGGCAAGCCGGGATGGCTGTTCCTGCGCTATGCCTCTGATGGTGACATCAAGTCCACTAATGCCGCAAACGCCATCAACAAATGGCTCAGGGCAGTCACGAAGACAGACAAAACCAGTCACTCTTTCCGGCATACCATGCGGGATAGAATGCGGCACGTGGGGATGCCCTCAGACATCCAGGACGCGATTGGGGGCTGGGGCACTAAGACCGTGGGAATGGGCTACGGGGAAGGTTATCGCCTGGAGCAACTTAAAGGGTGGTTGGGTAAGGTGGTTTTGGATTGAAATCTCATCCAGCTATCTCTGCGGCCCTTCAGTCCTTCTGAGGGGCATCCAGGTGTGCAAAATGCACAGTAGATAGGTGTACACCCAAGAGCCCCATAAGCCCTTGGGTGCCTCATCAGATGCCTGGGACTAACCCAGCATTCACAGCCCTCTCCTGTTCCTCATCTTCTCTCATGAGGTCCTCAACGACATCCAGAGCAATGCTGGCCCATTGCAGCACCAAGGCCCTGGCTAGGTTAGGACTGATGCCTTCAATAGCTTTAGCCAGAATGTCTGGACTCTTGGCATAGTGGATGACGTTCAAACTCAGCATTGCCTCCCTGAGTTCATCAACCTTTCTTTGCTGCCAATCTGGGTCAGGATTAGCCCTGGCTTCCTCAGTTGCACCTTGCATGACCTCAGCCCATGAGAGGTCTTTGACAGTCTCACCTTTTGCCCTGATGGTTTTTCTCATCTTGGCAACGGTCCCTTGAGCAATCCCAGCCCTCTTGGCAGTCCAGTCCTTGGATAGATCCTTCATCCCCTCAAAGAACCATTCCTTGGTGTAGTCCCAAGCTTTCTCTTGCCGCTCTTGGAGAGTTAGGGGCCGCTGCCCTTTGCTGTTAGCCGTGAAGGCGGCTTCCCTAGCTTCCCTAAGGTTGCCTTGGAACACCTGGACAGGGACAGGTTGCTCCCACCAGACCTCCTGGTAAGCCTTGAGACGGTGGTGGCCATCAATCACGACAAGCTGCCCATCCCGTTCATAGACGGTAATAGGGTCCAGGGGCTCCTTGGTGTTCCTCAGGTGCCTAACGAGGTCTTTGATTTGCTCTTTGCCTTCCCAAGTGCGTTCCCAGCCGTGTTCGCGCCACTGGAAGGTAGCTTCATCTGTATGAATGTCCTCAAGGGCAACATGGGTCACACTTCCAAGCTGTGACCGGCCATCAATCTTATTTTCCAAAGCAACAACTCCAGCAATCAAGTTCATGATTGTGGTTGCATGAAGCTTACCATGGCGTCCAGATGGTGATTTTATATAATTTTAACCCAAGTCATTCCACAAATGACAACTATGCTTGACGATTTCCCTGGATTTCCGCGTAATCTTTGGCCATTAATTATTCTACATCTGACAAATTCATCCCAATGCATTCAAAAGACAGAATGTCGCACCTCAAGTAGGGTCCTGGCATCATTCCTAATATTCAATCATGTTCTTGATGGATTGGGCACTGAAGGCCTTGCCCTTGGAATCCAGGTAGCCAACTTGGGCCAACTCCTGGGCAACGGCTCTAAGGGACCGCCGCTTGCCATTTACAGGATAGCGGTGGAGTTTCTTGGCTAAAGCCACCATGGATGGATCCAACTCCCTGAAGCTCTTTCGACCCTCAACCTTGGCCCCTGTGGCCCTCTTGCGGTCCCGTGCGGCTTTGAGCTTGTGAATCAACCGTGCCTTCTCAAGTTCAGCAAAGGCTCCTGCAATCTGCCTCATGGCCTTCTTGAAGGGGTCATCAGTGGTGGTCAGGTTGTCCCCTGTGGCGGTTAGGACCGTCACGCCCCTCTCAATGAGGGCCAGAATGCCTAATTCCTGAGTGACTAGGTCACGGGCAAATCTGGATGCATCTTCCACGATGACGATACGGACTCCATTTCCCTCAATCCGGTCCAGGAGGGCTGAGAAGCCAGGGCGTGTCTCAATAGGGTCTGCCCCAGAGACACCAGGGTCATAGAACTCATCCACGACCTCATACCCGGCATGTTTGGCAAAGGTGGCTATCGCGTCTCGCTGGCGCTTATCGCTATCCTTGGTGCTTCCAACATTGGCGGCCGAGGATGTCCTAAGGTAGGCCACAGCCTTGCTCTTTTCCTTGTGTGCCATGATCTTCAGCCCCCCAATGTCAACATTTCCTGAGATAAATTGACATATTGAGTTTAGGGGCGCAACTGCGACCAGCGTCAAAGAGGAAAGCATGAGGAGGCTTGGCGGCGCCGTACGAGGAATATTAGCCCGCAAGCAAGACTAGACTCTCACGAAAAAGGCGTGTGTTGTGTCTGCCCAAAGAGGGAAGACCTTCTCTTCGGAGGGCCTGGGGAAAATGCCAACAGATGTATATGAGTTGTTTCGTGTTTCGCTGATTAAGAGGCCTCAGGCCGACATGTTCGCAGGGGAGGACCATACAAGAGAAGAGTACCTTAGAGCGGTATTTGGCGAAAGGTGGACCTTTGAACACTATGGAACAACTATCCACTACGTGCCAAGTGATGTAAAACTAGGATCTGAGTATATTCTAGGGCGGATAGGTCGTGCGGTTAAGTCGGTAGAGAACGCACCGCCTGAGGCCGGATTTCAGGAAACCATGCGGGAGGGGTGGAAGGCGGCTGTGGTGGCTGTGGACCCGAGAGATATGGTTGATGGGCAGAAGATTGCCATACAATTGGAGCGTCAACTAGGGAAGCCTTTATCCCTAATCCGTTCGTTCTTGAATCATGTGAATGGGACTTGGACAACCACCGCATACACTATTGAGGTCCAACCCATATTTAATGCGGAAACCTTCTGGCAATTTGCTGAAGAAAACAAAGGGGAGGTTGTATCCATTACCTTCGATTTTGTTGTCCCCAATGGCCTTTGGACAGCTAGTACGTCTCTGCGTGATGAGTTGAGGGCTGCACGAGAGACCATCAATGCACAAGAAGTGTCAACCACAATAAAAAGCCCAACAGGGCTGGACACAGATAGTAAGCAAATTAGGGAGGCTGTTGCCTATACAGAAACGGGCAGCGGTGCCGTGAGGGCGAAGACGCGGCATGGTAAGACGTACAGTTCTGCAACAAGAGCCAAACAAACCCGCGTCCCTATAAATGTTCAAGAGGACAAGAGGGATCGCCTAGAGAGGGCTGAGGCCAATTTAGCAAAGATTCTTGGCCATGAATAACATCGTTGCAGTGTGTGCAATGCTCTGCTCAATAACCTTCCTTGCTATTGCCACTCTCGCGGCACCTTGGGTCATTAGCGATTACAATAAGTTCTTGTTAGGTTTCGTTAACCAAGAATTTCTTAGCTTTATGGGCGTTATCGTAACAATAACGCTTGCCTCAGCCGCAAATATCCACATTGAGCTTAACCGCTATGAGGAAGCGCACGAAGGTGTAAGTTTCGCAAACACAAAACGTCATGTTCGCCATTCTGCCTATGCGCTGGTTGGGGCGTTATGTGCGTCTATTCTGACGGTTGTAATTAAACCCTTAGTGTCCGGCACAGAAACAGGACAGGCGGTAGCAAACGGTTTCGCTCTTCTAATCCTGGTCTTTAGCACCCTTATTCTAATCGACCTTACCCAAGCTGCGTTCGCCCTAGAGCCTCTAAAGAGGCCCAAGCGTTAACCTAATGGCAGGCATCTTGAAGCGGTAGGCGGCTGGTTCTCCGGCATCTGGCAACGATGCTCATATGGTTCCTAGCACAACAGCAAGGCCCCCGCTGGGAGGGGCCATAAGGGGTTTTCCAAAAACAGGGTTAAAGGGTTTGTTCTTGTTGGACCTGAGAGGCGCGTGAAGCCTCTGGAGAACTTCTGGGACTCCTAAGCCCTCCAGATTATTCAAAGTGCGTCCACCCCTTCCCAGAGACACTCCTATCCTTCTCAGGGTAACTATAGGTACAGATACCTAGTGAAGTCCTGGACGGCTTACAAAACAATGCTACGCTTAGGCTCTCTACGGGGGCACAAATGACAATCGCGACCGACTATGGACGCATTTCGCGAGAGCAGCCGAAACCTGCTGTTCGTCTCAAGTGGCTCAAATACACGTGGCGCGTACTGCTGAACCTTCTGTACCTGGGTGTCATTTCCGTCGTGTTTATGAGCATTCACAACGACCAAACCCAAATCATCGTTTCAATTGGGGGGCTTTTGTGGGTTGCGATTAAAACATCCGCTATTGGACAGAGCTTCTACTCCGGCATTGCATTGTCCGAAATCGCAAGGGAGCTTGATGCGATACATCAACGGTTAAAGGGATTGCCTGTTGACACAACCGCCCATGCCCACTCTGAAGAGGTTCTGATCTACCATCAGGTCAGGATGGGGATAGATGCCGCATTTATGGGCCTAATAAGCCTAATCTGTCTCTTTCAGTTCTTCACGGCACTCTGATGTTTAAGTGCCTCTAACTAGGTGTTCAGACAGACTACCCATTCAAAGAGCGGGTGAGAGGCTAGTTGGGCCATGTCTATGCGTGGGTGGGTACGGGTCTTGGGGCTAGCTTGTCTGGCTGGGTCTGTGACGTGGTGGCTATCGTTCTTTGACAGGGTTAGCAGTGTAATAGGAGCGGCGGTCCAAGACCTCTTTCCGGATGCGTGGCCTTGCCTGTTCTACACAACCACCCCCTGCCAAGTCGTATATAATATTGCAGAAGTGGCGGGCTCACTATCGTACAGACCCTTTCTTACATGGATCGGGCTGGGTCTACTCGCATTCAGTTCATTCGTGTCAATTGACGTTGAGCCAGATTTCCTGCCCCCAAAAGAGCGGAAGGACCCAAGGTTCTGATGAACCGGTGATACACGGGGTGATACAGGCTCTTTTCGTTCAACAAAGAAAGCTGTAATTACAAAGCGTTATAGTGCCATCGGAATGGTCCCAATGCTTCTCCTGGGCACCAACCCTTCTCTAAGGGGTTGATGCACGATCATTCCAGCACAAAGCCGACAGTTTCCTGCTCCCGGGGAGCTCCCGCCGTCTTCGCGGGCCGCGCGGAGGCGTGCTGCGTGATCTGATTGCTTTCGGGCCTGCTCGAACTCACCCAGACCGCCCGCAGCGCAGACGTCGCGTTCGCGCCTGCAGGGCTGCGTCGATCCCCGGCAGTCGCGTGCTACGCGACGAGCTTCCGGTAGAGATGCCAGGTCGTATGGCCCAGAACCGGCAGCATTACCGCGATCCCGAGGAAGGCCGGCAGCGCCGCGGTGAAGAGCAGGAGCGTCACGCAGGCGGCCCAGGCCAGCATCGGCAGGGGATTGCTCATGACCGAGCGCACGCTCGCGATCATGGCCGTGACGAAATCGACCTCCCGGTCCAGCAGCAGCGGGAACGACACGACGGTCACCGAGAAGGTGACGGTCGCCAGCACGGCACCGACCATATGGCCCACGGCCAGGAAGGCCAGTCCCTCCGGCGTGGTGAAGAGGATGCCCGGGAACGAACCCGGCGGCAGTCCGTGGAGGCCGAAGAACACGGCGATCAGCAGGCGGACCTGGTACATCCAGATCATGAACAGGAAGACCGTCACGAAGGCCATCCAGGAGATCTCCTTGCCGCCCTGCGCGAAGATCGCCCCGAAAACGGCCCGCCAGGTCGGCGTCTCGCCCCGCTCGCGTAGCCGGCTGACCTCGTAGAGGCCGATGGCCACGAAGGGGCCGATCAGCGTGAAGCCGGCGGCGAGCGGATAGACCAGGTAGACCAGATCCCACAGGAGAGCGCAGCCCAGGATGACGAGCCCGCCCACGGCGTAGACGGCGCCGAAGAACAGGCCGAAGGCCGGATGGGCCTGGAAGTCCCGCAGGCCTGCTGAAAGCGCGTCGACGAGGTCGCCGAAGCCGATGCGCCGGATGACCGGGTCCGCTCGCCGGCCCGGCCCGGCGGTCTGGGTGCTGTCCGTCATCGTTTCCTCCCGTGGCCCTCTTCATGCGATGCTCCAGGGCCAGCCGTGCCCGAAGGCGCGGATCCTGGAAGGATAGAGCGGATCGATCCGCCGCCGATTGAGCCACATCAACCGGACGCCGCGACGTTTCGCGGGCGGGCGCGAACGCCCGCCTGTCGGTGCCGGGTGGCGCCGTGCGATTCCTGGGGGTGCTCTATGCCGGCTCGGTCTCGATGCCCGCCTCGGCCAGGTCCTTGAAGCCGCCGATGTTGAATACGGAGGTGTAGCCCATGTCCTGGAGGGTCTTGCCGGCGAGCGCCGAGCGGCCGCCGGAGGCGCAGTGCAGCAGGATGGTCTGGTCCTTCCGGAAGGCCGGGTTGTGGTACTGGCTCTCGGGGTCGGCGCGGAATTCCAGCATCCCGCGGGAGACGTTCAGGGCACCCCTGATCCTGCCGGTCTGCTGAACCTCGGTCGGATCGCGGACGTCGACCACGAGCACGTCGCCCGACCTGATCCTTTCGGCCGCCTCCGCCGGAGACAGCTTCGGCACAGCGGCGTTCGCCTCCGCCAGCAGGTCCTTCACGCTCGTGGCCATGATTCCCTCCTCGCTTGGAAGGCCGAATTCTAAAGCGGATCGGGCGCGCCACCAATGCCCCGCATGGTGGAGGTGGCGCCTCCGGAAACTGCCACGACCACCCTTGAAGGATCCCGCTGCAGTCGCCATTTACCATCCAGGCGGATGGTGAAGGGATGGTAAGACCATGGTCGGCGGAACACAGGACATCCGGCCTCGGGCCGAAAGCGAGAAGATCACGATTAATCTCGGCTTCGTGGACCTCGGCCATATCGACCTCCTGGTGCAGGAGGGGTTCTATTCCAACAGGACCGACTTCATCCGCACGGCCATCCGCAACCAGCTCGACCGCCACAGCGACAGCGTGAAGAAATCCGTCGACCGGCACCAGCTCGATCTGGGGCTGCGCCACTTCACCCGGAAGGACCTCGAAGCGGTCCGCGAGGCCGGCGAGATGCTGCACGTGCAGGTGCTCGGGCTTGCCAGCATTGCGCCCGACGTCACGCCGGAGCTGGCGCGGCAGACCATTGCGTCCTTGCACGTGCTCGGGGCGCTCCATGCCAGCGCGGCCGTGAAGGATGCCCTGCGCGATCGCATGCGCTGAAGATCCCATTCCACAGACCACCGGCGGCTCGGCCGCGAACAGGACCAATCCCATGAACCCACTTTTCAAGAATGCCATGGCCGAGGCGACCCGGCTCACCCGCGACGGCCGGCTCGGCGACGCCATGACGGCCGTCCGCCGGGCTTTGTCGCGGCCGAAGCCCGCGCCATCCTGGCCCGTGCCCGAGGAGCCGCCGGCGCAACCTCCGTCGGGGCCGAAGGGGCCGGTGATCGACCTCGAACCGCCTGCGGACGGAAAGGGAGCCTGGGCGGCGGACACGCCGCCGCGCTCCGAGGCCTCCTGGCGGACGGGCCCGGCTCAAGCCGGCATGCCGGATGGGATGCGCGACCTCCTCGACCGCCTGGGTCAGGCCGGATCCCTTCCGGGCTTCCAGGGCAGGGCCGAGCCGGCACCGCCGCCGGCGCCACTGCCGGAGGGCGCCAGGTTCGAGGAGCGGGTCTTCGCCAACGGGGCGGGACGGCGCAGCTACAAGCTCTACGTTCCCGGCAGCCACAAGGGGCAGGCGATGCCGCTCGTGGTGATGCTGCACGGCTGCACTCAATCGCCGGACGACTTCGCCGCCGGAACGCGCATGAACGAACTGGCCGAGGAGCAGGGCTTCCTCGTCGCCTATCCGGCGCAGGCGAAGCGGGCCAACGCGTCCAAGTGCTGGAACTGGTTCAACGTCGCGGACCAGCAGCGCGACCGCGGCGAGCCGTCGCTGATCGCCGGCATCACGCGGGAGATCATGGACCGGTTCGCCGTCGATCCCGGCCGCGTCTACGTGGCGGGCCTCTCGGCCGGGGGCGCGGCAGCGGCCATCATGGGGGCGACCTACCCGGACCTCTATGCGGCGGTCGGGGTCCATTCCGGGCTCGCCTGCGGGGCGGCCCGCGACGTGGCCTCCGCCTTCGCGGCCATGCGCCAGGGCGGGACGCCAAACGGAGGCGCCGGCCGGGCCGTGCCGACCATCGTGTTTCACGGCGACCGCGACACCACCGTGCACCCGGTCAACGGCGATCACGTCATCGCGCAATCGAAGGCCGATGCGAATCTCAGGGCTTCCGTCGAGAGCGGCCGAAGCCCGGGCGGCGTGAGCTACACCCGCACGGTGCAGAGCGGCGGAGACGGGCGTCCCGTCTTGGAGCAGTGGGTGCTGCACGGGACCGGCCACGCTTGGTCCGGCGGCAGTTCGGCCGGCACCTACACCGATCCGCGCGGGCCGGATGCCAGCCGCGAGATGCTGCGCTTCTTCGGCGAGCATCGGCTGCCGTGAGGCTGCACGGGGCCGGAAAAAGCGTGGGGGCCGGTCGCCCGGCCCCCACCGAGAATGACGTTGATCGGTTTTCCGCGATCAGCCGCGCCGCTCGATCACGGTCACGATCCGGCGGGTGCTCGGCTCGACGATCACGATCTGGTCGCGCACCACCACGTAGCGGCATTCGGGCAGGCCGCGCAGGATGCGCACCACCTCGCTCGGGCAGGTGTGCAGGGTGGTCACCGTGGTCGGCACCACGGAGCCGACGCTGACGCTGAAGTTCACCTCGCGCAGCGGCTCCACGTTCACGCTCGTGAAGGAGCGGCTGATCTCGGTCCGCTGCTCGGACGTCACGTTGATGTTGGTCGAGCTCGACGTGCTGCCGGTCGTCGTGGCCGCGCCGCCGGTCGAAGTGCTCGATCCGGTGGATGCCGCCCCGCCCGACGAAGTGCCCGAAGCGCCGCCCGACGTGGAGCCCGAGGTTCCGCCGCTCGTGCCCGAGGCCGCGCCGCCCGAGGTGCCGCCGGACGTTCCGCCGCTGGTTCCGCCCGAGGTGGAGCCTGCAGCGCCGCCGCTGGCGCCGCCGGTATCGGTCGCGGCTCCGCCCGAGCTTCCGCCCGTGGCGCCGGAGGCCCCGCCCGTCGCGCCGCCGGACGAGGTCGCGGCGCCGCCGCTGCCGCTCGTTGCTCCGCCCGTGGAGCCGCCCGTCTGGGCGACCGCCGCAACGCTCAGTGAGAGGGCCGCCGCAGCGACCGTGGCCAACAAAGTCACACGCATCGAGAATTCTCCCTAAACCGAATCCGGAAGGCCCGAAAAAAAGCCTGTCCCGGTGCGGTCAACGTGGACCCGCGAACTCCGTTCCGCGGCGGAGGCACTCGACTGCCAAGCTAAGTTATTGACATTGCTGAAACAATGTTCCAGTTTCGAAGTCTTCGAAACAGTTTTGCGTCATCCCGTCGCCAAGGCCGGCCGACGCGCTTGCCGAGGACTGTCAAGGCCCGCAAGCATTGCGGCGCAGATCCGCCTCGGCCAGTCGGCCGCCGGATCTGCGCCGCAAAGGATCCTGATTGCGACCCGAACGCCCTGTCACTTACGAGATCGGGCGTCGGGCACCGGCCTCACCATTGCTTCACAAGCTCGTGAGGGGTCGCCCCTCCCGCTCAGGGCCGCTGCTTCGTGTCGCCGTAGGTGCCCGGGTTGGTCACCTGAGAGCCGCTCGCATTCGGAACCGGCGGAGGAGATACGGTGCCGGTCGCGGTCGGGTCCATCACGCCGGGGGCCATGCCCTGGTTCTGCGGCACGGTGGAGCCGTAGGTGCAGGGATTGGTGACCTGCGAGCCGCTGGCGTTCGGGATCGGCGCGCAGGTGCCGGTCATGCCCGGAGCAGCCGGAATGGCCTGTGCGGCGCCCTGGTTCTGCGGCACGGTCGAGCCGTAGGTGGCCGGGTTGGTCACCTGCGAACCACTCGCGTTCGGGACCGGCGGCGGGGTCTGGGCCATCGCTCCGGCGGTTCCGAGAGCAAGCGCGGCAGTCGTCAGTAGCATGCGTCGCATGAAGCTTCTCCATTGTTGGGCTTGGCCGCAAAGGGACGTGCCTTTGCATCGGACGGGCAACGCGGGCCCCTGGGCTAGGTTGCGAAGATCTCGTTCTGGTGAACGGAATTTTTTGCAGCGGCGGTGGCCCGCGAACGGCCACGTTCGACCACTCGCGCCGCCCGCTCCTTCGCACTCTGGCCCGGCACAACAGGTCAAGACAAAAGCGGAACATCCATGCTTTTCAGGCCGTTGTCTCGGCAGTAGAAATTCCGGAGGACTCCGATGAACCTCTCAGTCAAGTCCTTGATGGCTGCGGCCGTGGCCTTTGGCGGTCTCGCGACCTTCCAGCCCGAGCCCGCTTCGGCTCAGCCCTATGTCTACCGAACCGGCGTTCCGGCGGGCCTTCAGCGCCCCGTCAACCTCGGGGCACGCGCCGGCTTCCGGCCGGCCGTGGCGCCCGGTTACTATGGTGCTCGCTGGGGCGGTGGCCCACGCTGGGGCTACGGTCCCCGGTGGGGAGGCGGCTACCGTTCCGCCTATTGGGGTCCGCGCTATGGGTACTACGGTTATCCCTACCGCTATCGCCGCGGCTGGGACGGCGGTGCCGTCGCGGCCGGCCTGATCGGCGGACTGGCACTCGGCGCCATCGCGAGCGCCGCCACCAACCCCTACTATTACTCCCCGGCCTATTACGCGCCGACCCAGACCTGCTTCATCGAGCGCCGCAGGATCGTGAACCGCTACGGGCGCGTGGTCGTCCGCCGCGTCCAGACCTGCTACTGAGTCCGACCTGCCACGGCATCGGAAAGCCCCGCCCTGCGCGGGGCTTTTCTCATCCGTTGATGCCGCCCCATGGGCGCGCTGGTCGAAGTGCGGAGGATCGGATGAGCCCAAAAGCGGATTCCACTTTCGGGTCCGATGCACTAGAGGCAAGCATCGCCATTGAGAATTCTCGAGACGTCCATGACCACGCGCTTCCATCGCGGCGACCTGCCCGCGGATTACCAGCCCGGCCCCGCGATCGCGATCGACACCGAGACGCTCGGCCTCAATCCGCACCGGGACCGGCTCTGCGTGGTGCAGATCTCCACCGGGGACGGCACGGCCGACGTGGTGCAGATCCTCAAGGACGGGCCCATTCCGCGGAACCTCGCCCGCGTGCTCGGCGACGAGAGCGTGCTCAAGATCTTCCACTATGCCCGCTTCGACCTCGCGGTTCTGTTCCACGCCTTCGGGGTGATGCCGCGCCCGGTCTACTGCACCAAGGTCGCGTCCCGGCTCGTGCGCACCTACACCGACCGGCACGGGCTCAAGGATCTCGTGCGCGAGCTGCTCGGGGTGGAGCTCTCCAAGCAGCAGCAATCCTCCGACTGGGGCGCCGAGACCCTGACCCAGGCGCAGCTCGACTACGCGGCCTCCGACGTGCTGCACCTCCACGCCCTGAAGGAGAAGCTCGACCGCATGCTGGAGCGGGAGAATCGCCTCGGCATCGCGCATCAGTGCTTCTCGTTCCTGCCCACCCGCGCGCAGCTGGATCTTTTGGGCTGGGCGGAGACGGACATCTTCGCCCATTCTTGACGGGACCTTAAAC
Source organism: Microvirga sp. (assembly GCA_035645535.1). Taxonomy (GTDB): domain Bacteria; phylum Pseudomonadota; class Alphaproteobacteria; order Rhizobiales; family Beijerinckiaceae; genus Microvirga. Next base: position 124,353 of record DASQMJ010000056.1, read on the forward strand.
TTTCACCCATAAAACCTACATCCGTCACAACATTGCCACGGCTCTCGTCCATGGCACCGGTCCGAATTGGGACGGAAGGGGTTCTTAGAGGCAGTGGCGGGGACGAACGGGATCACAATCGGTGACGGTCGCGCTTCCTTGCGGAGCGCGCGCGCGCGCGACTTCTCGCGGGCGCAGCGCCATTCCCGTTTCGTCAGCTTCGCCAAGGTGGCGATTCCGCTCGGCGCCGTCATCGCCATGGCGGGCATCGGCACGGTCGCCTATCTCGATCCGTTCCGGAAGGTCGAGGGCCTGTCCGTCGGGCCGATCTCCGTGAGCGGCACGAACGTCACCATGGAAAGCCCCCGCCTGACCGGGTTCCGCAACGACAATCGCCCCTACGAGGTGACCGCGAGCGCCGCCACCCAGGACGTGAAGAACCCCACCCTGGTGGAGCTGAAGGACCTGAAGGCGCGCATCGTCACCGACGACAAGGGCTCCACCGCCCGGCTCGAGGCCGCGCTCGGCATCCTGAACACGCAGAAGGAGCAGATGAACCTGCGCCAGGAGGTGCGGGTGTGGACCGAGGGCGGCCAGGAGGTCCAGCTCCGGTCGGCCTTCGTGGACTTCAAGGCTGGCACCGTCGTGTCCAAGGAGCCGGTGACGGTCACCCTGCCCAACGGCGTCATCGAGGCCAATGGCCTCGAGGTGGCCGACAACGGCAAGGTCATGCATTTCACGGGCCGCGTGCGCACCACCTTCCATGCCTCGGAATCCGAGACCGCCCCCGTTCCTGCCGACACGAGCTCCACGGGCCTGCCGGCGCAACCGACAAGTACCCGCCCATGACAGTTTCCAAGACCCTCGCCCTTGCCGGCGCGCTCCTCCTCTCGCTGCCGGTCTGCATCCAGGCCGCCTCGGCGCAGGTCGGGGCCGGCAAGGAGCGCGCCGTCGGCTTCGGCAATTTCGGCTCCAGCAAGGAGCCGATCAAGATCGATGCGGACCGTCTCGACGTGTACGACAAGGAGGGCCGGGCGGTCTTCTCGGGCAATGTAGTGGCCGTGCAGGGCGAGAGCACCATGAACTGCACCGAGATGACCGTGTCCTACGAACAGAACCGCGAGGGCGGACAGGCTGCCGCGCCAGGGCCGCAGGGCGCCAACGACAGCGCGATCAAGAAGATCGACTGCAAGGGCCCGGTCACCATCGTGTCGAAGACGCAGGTCGCGACGGGCAACAACGCCACCTTCGACCGGGAGGCGAACAAGATCTTCCTCACCGGCAACGCAGCTCTGAGCGACGGGCCGAACGTGACCCGCGGCGAGCGGGTCGTCTACGACATCAACACCGGCGTGGCCAACGTGGAGACGAAGCCCGGCGGCCGAGTGCGGGCCCTGTTCGTCCCCGGCAGCGGCGGCCCGGCTCCGACCGGTGCGGGCGGCAACGCCAAGCCGGCCCAAAAGCCTGCCACGAACTGAGCCTGCATCGTCCTTCATTGTCGTACAGCGATAGAGTCTTGAAACCGTTGTTCAGCAGATCCCCCGCCGTTCCGTCCGACAGCCGCGTCCTCGACGCGGGGCGGATCGGCGCGAGTCAGTCCTTTTACGAGACCACCGGCGACGTGTCGGTCTTCGGCGGGCCCGGCGTGCTGGCCGTCAAGGGCCTGCAGAAGAGCTATCGCGGCCGCACCGTGGTCCACGATGCGGCCCTGAACGTGCGCGCCGGCGAGGCGGTGGGCCTGCTCGGCCCCAATGGCGCCGGCAAGACCACCATCTTCTACATGATCACGGGCCTCGTCTCGGCGGATCGCGGCGTCATCAGCCTCGACGGCCACGACGTCACCCGCCTGCCCATGTATCGCCGCGCGCGCCTCGGCATCGGCTACCTGCCGCAGGAGGCCTCGATCTTCCGCGGCCTCAATGTGGAGGACAACATCCGGGCGGTGCTCGAGATCGTCGAGCCGAGCCGCAAGGAGCGCGAGCGCAAGCTCGACGCGCTGCTCGACGAGTTCAACATCACGCGCCTGCGCAAGTCGCCCTCCATCGCCCTGTCGGGCGGCGAGCGGCGGCGCTGCGAGATCGCCCGCGCGCTCGCCGGCGAACCGACCTTCATGCTCCTCGACGAGCCCTTCGCGGGCATCGACCCGATTGCGGTCGGCGACATCCAGAACCTCGTGCGGCATCTCACCCGCCGCGGCATCGGCGTGCTCATCACCGACCACAACGTCCGCGAGACGCTGGGACTCATCGACCGCGCCTACATCATCCATTCGGGCCGCGTGCTGACCGAGGGCCACCCGGATGCCATCGTGGCCAACGAGGACGTGCGGCGCCTGTATCTCGGCGAGGATTTCCGTCTCTGACGGGTGGTTCGTGGATTAAACCGCAGCCCCTCGCTGGGAGCCGCCACTCCACCACAGCCTCACTCCGAGGAGGACCGCCAGGGTCCGTCTCGAAGGGCAAGGCGTCTCCAGAGACCGCTGGAGCCATCCTTCGAGACGCAGCTTTCGCCGCTCCTCAAAGCCGCAACCGGCGCCGCGCCAACGACTTGGAGGCCATCCTGACCAGCGCGTAGGCCCGGTCCTTACCGGGCACATCGCAAATAGCGCATTATGAGCCGGACTCTCAGGACGCGAGTGGCCCGGATTTGGGACGCGGGCGGGGGGAGAGATCGATCGTCACGAGCTGACCGGTTTTCGGATCGAGGATCGTCATGGCCGTCTCCTACGCATTACTGTGCAGGATGAACGTGTGACCTTAAGGAAGGATCAAACCGACTTCTCAGCGTGGTTAGCACTTCGTGAACGGCCGCAGATGGTCGTTCCTGCCGCGAGCGCTAGCTCCCTTCAGGCATTTTCGCCGAACGAGAAGGAGACGGCATGTCGGTGGACTGGGAGGCGATGCTCGTCCCGGAGCATTCGCTGATCGAGATCTTCGTGCGCGGCACGATCACCTATGTCGGGTTGTTCGCGATCCTGCGCTTCTTCCTGAAGCGGCAATCGGGTGTCATCGGCATCGCGGATCTCCTCGTCATCGTGCTCATCGCGGACGCAGCCCAAAACGCCATGGCCAACGAGTACAAGTCCCTCACCGAGGGCGCGCTGCTCGTGCTCACCATCGTGTTCTGGAACTTCGCCCTCGACTGGCTGGGCTACCATTTCCCGGTCTTCCAGCGCTTCACGCGGCCGCCGCCGCTGCCGCTCATCCGGGACGGCCAGCTCCTGCGCCGGAACATGCGCCAGGAGATGATCACGACGGAAGAGCTGATGAGCCAGCTGCGCCAGCAGGGGATCGAGGATCCGTCGAAGGTCAAGAAGGCCTTCATCGAGGGCGACGGGCGCATCAGCATCATCTGCCGCGACGGCGACAATGTCGGCGGCCAGAACGACGATCCGCGGGAGCTGACGTGAGGGCTCCGCTCAGCAGCCGGAGCAGATGCCTCGCGTGATGTTCTTCATGCGCCTGTCCCGCGCCCGCTCCAGGGCCTCGGTCTTCTCCCGCGCGGCGTCCGCCAGGGCTTCCGAAGCCTTCTGCGCATCGGCAGCCGAAGCCTCCGCCTTCGGCTGCTCGTCGATGACGGGCCGCCGCTGGGCCTGGGCGGCGGACGGTGCCGCCAGGAGGGCGAGAACGGACGCGAGGGTCAGGATGCGCATGGGACGGCTCCGCCGGAAGGAATCGGGTTCGGTCCGGATCGATGGTAGGCGGGAACGGTGTTTCGCCGTCGGACTATTCGGGACACGCGGTAACTCCGAAGGAGGGCGTGTCCCCGGCGACTATTCGCTGTCCCCCAGCGCATACACGCCTTCCGCCCCGATGCCCTGCTCCAACATCAGGCGGGCGCGGGCGCGCAGCTTCTCGGTCTCGCTCTTGAGCTGGCCGCAGGCGGCCAGGATGTCGCGGCCGCGCGGGGTGCGCACGGGGGAGGCGTAGCCGGCCTTGTAGACGATCTCGGAGAAGCGCTCGATCCGCTCCCAGTCCGAGCACTCGTATTTCGAGCCGGGCCAGGGGTTGAACGGGATCAGGTTGATCTTGGCCGGGATGCCCTTCAGCAGCCGCACCAGCTCGCGCGCGTCCTGGTCCGAATCGTTCACACCTTTCAGCATCACGTATTCGAAGGTGATGCGGCGGGCGTTCGACAGGCCAGGATAGGCCCGGCAGGCGTCGAGAAGCTGCTTGATGTCGTATTTGCGGTTGATCGGCACCAGCTCGTCGCGCAGCTCGTCCCGCACCGCGTGGAGCGAGATGGCGAGCATCGTGTTGGCGTCGCTCCCTAAGCGCTCCATCTGCGGCACCACGCCGGAGGTGGAGACCGTGATGCGGCGCCGGGACAGGGTCAGGCCTTCGCCGTCCGACATGACGTCGATGGCGGCGATCACGTTGTCCGGGTTGTAGAGCGGCTCGCCCATGCCCATGAACACGATATTCGACACGAAGCGCCCGCCGTCGGTCGGCACGAAGGCGCCCTCGGGCGGCGTCGCGTCCGGCCAGTCGCCGATCATGTCGCGGGCGACGATGAGCTGGGCCACGATCTCGGCCGAGGTCAGGTTGCGCACGAGGCGCTGGGTGCCCGTGTGGCAGAAGGAGCAGGTGAGCGTGCAGCCGACCTGGCTCGATACGCAGAGCGTGCCGCGGTCGACCTCCGGAATGTAGACGCACTCGATCTCGGCGCCCTTGTCGAAGGGGCCGGTGGAGGGCATGCGGATCAGCCACTTGCGGGTGCCGTCCTTCGACACCTGCTCGGACACGACCTCGGGGCGGGCCAGCGTATAGGCTTCGGCGAGCTTGGCCCTCAGGCCCTTGCCCACATTGGTCATCTCGGCGAAGTCGCGGGCGCCCCGGAAATAGATCCAGTGCCAGAGCTGGGCGACGCGCATCTTGAGCTCGCGCTCGGGCACGCCGATGGCGGAGAGCGAATCCTTCAGCTGGTCGCGGGTGAGGCCCACGAGGGAGGCGCCGCCCGGGGCTGCGCCTGCGACCACGTTGAGCTCCGCCGTCTTTTCGATCGCCGCATTGCCGGCCGCGCGCGCGGCATCGCTCACGCCCACGGGGGCCGCATGAGGGTTACGCTTGGCGATGTCGAGCACCGTCGCCATGGAAAATCACGCCTTCGTTCGAGGGATTGAGGCCCTCATATAATACGATTGCGTCGGAAACGTGAGGGGGCCGGGAGCGATTTCCCGCCCCGAGGGGGCGAAAATTCGGCCTAATCAGGAGCATTCCTTGCGGGCGCGCTCGAGCGCCTGGGTGAATCCGCGCAGGGAATAGCGGTCGGTCAGCTGGTTGCCGCGGGCCGACTGCGTCTTCACGACCACGCTCTGGCCCCTGGCCATGGTGGCGATGGCCTGACCCTCCTCGGCAGGGTTCTTCAGCCAGGCGTTGGTGTCCTTGGTCAGGAGCGCATAGGAGGCGTTGCCGATGGCGGCTTCCGCCGGGCCGTTCTCCTTCGCGGCAAAGCCGAGCACGAGGGCGACCTCGTTCTTCACGTTCTCGGCCGGGCGGAACGACACGAACAGGTAGGCCGGATCCCGGTTGAGGTTCTTCGGCAGCCGGTCCTTGGGCTGGCTGAGCGCGTAGCAGATCTTCGAGCGTCCGGTCTGGGCCGTGTAGACGTTCCAGTCGTTGTAGGAGGCGAGGAGCGAGGCGCCGCCGGGGCCCGTCGCGGGAGCCGCCGCAGCGGCAGCCGCGCCACCGGCGGCCGCGCCGGCCCCGGCCTTGGCGGCGGACGAGTTCCTGGAGGCGGCCGGCTTCGCGGCCGAGGGTGCGGCTGCCGCCGGCTTGGCATCAGGCTTTGCGGCCGGCGCCGCCTTCTGGGCGGCCGGCTTGGCTGCCGGCGTTGAGCGCTGCGCCTGGGCGAGAGCGGCAGGCCCGGTTCCGATGACGACGATGGCGGAAAGGATGCCCGCGGCGAAGCCGCGCTGGAGGAATGCGGTAATCATGAGGCGGACCATACAGCCAAGATGGTTAAGAACTCTTCACCATGTCCGTTAAGCCCGCTTCGTCCCGATAGCGATGCGTCGAATGGCGGCGCTCAGATGGCGGGGCGCCGGCCTACTGGGCCTTGAGGGTTTCCCGCGCCTTTGCCCGGTGCTCCTCGCTGATCGCCCCGGCCACCTGGGTGATGGCGGCGGCCAGCACCGCCGCGTCGTCCGCGAAGCCGAGCAGGGGCAGGAAGTCCGCCACCGCATCGGTGGGCAGGACGAAATAGGCGACGGCGCCCAGGAGGATCAGCTTGACCCGGCCCGAAGTCCTCGGGTCCGTGGCGCAGTAGAAGGCCGCTACCAGGTCCTCGGCGAAAGGGATCTTTCCGCCCACGCGGCGCAGCTTCTCCCAGAACTTCCGCGCCAGGCTGTCCTCGTCACGCATCGCGGCCCGCATGGCGTCCATCTCGGCCTTGGTGAAAGGCTTCGTGAAGGCGTCGCTCATGCCGTCCTGCTCCTTCGACCTTCTCATTTCCCGCGCGGGCCCGGATGGATTAAGAGGTTTGCCATCCTCAAGGAGTGAGAAAACCCATGAAGCTCGACGAATCTATGGCGGCCGTCGTGACCGGCGCCGCCTCCGGCCTCGGCGAGGCCACCGCCCGCATGCTGTCCGGGCAGGGCGTGAAAGTCGCGATCCTCGACATGAACGCGGAGCGCGGGGAGCAGGTTGCCCGCGAGATCGGCGGCGTCTTCTGCCGGGCGGACGTGACCGACGAGGCCTCCATCGATTCGGCCCTCGAGCAGGCGCGGGCGGCGAACGGCATCGAGCGCATCCTCGTCAACTGCGCCGGCATCGCGCCGGGCAAGCGCACCGTCACCAAGAAGCGCGACACGGGCGAGCTGATCCCGCACGACGTCGCGTCCTTCCGGCGGGCGGTGGAGATCAACCTCATCGGCACCTATGCGATGATCGCCAAATGCGCCGCCGCCATGGCCGGGCTCGACCCCGTGACGCCGGACGGCGGCCGCGGGGTCGTCGTCAACACCTCCTCCGTGGCGGCCCAGGACGGCCAGATCGGGCAGGCGGCCTATTCCGCCTCCAAGGGCGGGGTGCTGGGCCTTACCCTGCCGGTCGCCCGCGACCTCTCCGGCTTCGGCATCCGGGTCATGACCATCATGCCGGGGCTCTTCCACACGCCCCTCTTCGAAGGCATCGCCGAGGATTACCGCAGGGCGCTCGAGGCCAACGTGCCGTTCCCGTCGCGCCTCGGCCGGCCGGAGGAATACGCCACCCTGGTGAAGGCCATCATCGAGAACGACATGCTCAACGGCGAGGGCATCCGCCTCGACGGGGCGCTTCGGATGCAGCCGAAGTAAGCCTATTCGGTCCTCTCGCCCCGGTTCTCCGGATAGGAGATCAGGTCCGGCGTCCTGAGCCAGTGCTCGCGCCGGACCGCCCAGCCCTCGTAGGTGGGGGTGAACAGGTTGGGCGCGTCGAAGGCGCCGAGCTTGACCTCGATCTCGTCGTCCGCGTCCCGGTGGAAGACCTGGGAGCCGCAGACCGGGCAGAAGCAGCGTTCGCTCCCCGGCGTCGCCGACCAGGTGCGGAGTTCGCCCGCGACGGTCACCCGGTCGACCGGATAGATCGCGAAGGCGTTGAAGGCGCTGCCGCTTTCCTTGCGGCAGGTCATGCAATGGCACAGGCCGACCCGCTTCGGCTCGCCGCGTGCCTCGAACGTCACCCGGCCGCAGGCGCAGCCGCCCGTCAGGATCCGCGTCTCGCCCATGTCACCGGTCCCCCATGAGGCCGGCCGCGAACTGATCCATGCGCTGGGCCAGCTCCACGTCGCGGCGGGTCAGGCCCTTCGCCTCATGGGTCGAGAGCGTGACGTCGACCCGGTTGTAGACGTTGGACCATTCCGGGTGATGGTTCATCTTCTCGGCCGCCAGCGCCACCCGGGCCATCCAGGCGAAGGCGGCGCCGAAATCGCCGAAGAGGAAGCGCTTGCGAATGGCGTCGCGGCCCTCCACGAGGGCCCACCCGTCGAGGGCGGGCAGGATTTCGGCGCGTTCCGTGTCGCTCAGGGGCTTCATGCGGGATGTCTCCGTGGCCTTTGCGTCCCTCTAGTGATTGGCGCCGCTTCGGTTCTTTCAAGCCCCTGGAGCATCGAACGCAAAAGCGGGAACCGATTTTGCGTGAAAAGACGCGTCCGAGCAAAAGCTTAGAGCGTCACACGACGCCGATCAGCCGGATCAGCCCCAGGCTGATCGCGATCAGGACGAGGAGCGACAGGGTCACCGCGAGCGTTACCCGCCCGCCGACGCGGCCGAGCACCTTCAGGTCGACGCCGAGCCCCAGCGCCGCCATGGAGACGACCGTCAGGAGCGTCGCAGCCGGCAGCACCGCCTTCAGGACCGCGTCGGGGATCAGGCCCGCGGAGCGCAGGGCCGCAAGCCCCAGGAACCCCACGATGAACCAGGGCACGAAGCGGCTCGGCGAAAAGCCTGGCTGGCGTGATCCGTCCCGGTGTCCCATGGCGAGCGAGAGCCCGACCACCACGGGGCCGAGCATCAGCACCCGCACCAGCTTGACCAGGGTCCCGAGCTGGGTGCTGACCATGCCGACCGGGAGGGTGGCGGCCAGCACCTGCGGCACCGCATAGACGGTCAGCCCGGCCAGCACGCCGTACTGCGTCTGCGACAGGTCGAGCACGGGCACGAGCAGGGGCAGGCCCAGCACCACGATCACCCCGAGGATCGCCGTGAAGGCGATGGCGGAGGCGATGTCCTCAGGTTTTGCCCCAATCACCGGCGCCACCGCCGCGATGGCGGAGTTGCCGCAGATGGAGTTCCCACAGGCCACCAGCACGGCCATGCGCTTCGGCAGCCCCAACAGGCGGCAGAGCCCGTAGCTTGCCGCGATGGCGAGAGCGACCACGACCGCGATGCCGAGGACCAGGCCGATTCCGGCCTGCATCACCGCCTGGAAGCTGATCGAGGCGCCGAGCAGCATCACGGCAATCTCAAGCAGCGTCTTGGCCGAGAAACCGATGCCGGGTGCAAAGCGCTCGCCCGGCGTCCAGGCGGTGCGGATCGCCGTGCCCATGAGGATCGCGATCACGAGCGCCTCGAGCCAGGGCCGCCCGGCCCACGCCTCCTCCAGGTGCTGCAGTCCCATGGCGGCGAGCGCGATGGCGCCGCAGAGCGCGATGCCGGGCCCCAGCTGGGCCAGAGGAGTGCTGTTCATCGACGCCATCCGGAAAGCCTTTTGAGCGCATCTGCTGCGCGCCGGATCTCTCCTACACGCTCGACCGCGTCCTGAGGAGCCGCGGTTCCGACCGAGATCGGACTACAGCCCCCACCCGTCCTCGATGGCGCGCCAGTCCTGGCGGATCGCCAGTGTCTCTCGGTCGACGACCAGGAAGCAGCCCCCGCCCGGGTGCTGCGGACGGCTCTCCTGGCCGATGGCGACCTTCTGGAGATGGGCGGTGAGGAGGCGGCCGACGCCGCCGTGGGACACGACCACGACGTCGCCGGAGCTCCCGTCCCGGTTCACCCGGTTCACGGCCCTGACGATCCGCGCCTGGGCGTCGACAGCCCGCTCCCAGCCGCGGATGCTCTCGTGCGGACGGGCGAAGAACTCGCCCACCACCTCCCAGAATTCCGGCGGCGCGATGTAGCCCGTGGCCGAGCGGTCGTTCTCGCCCAGCTCCTCGTCGGTGCCGTAGGGCAGGCCGAGCCGTTCGGCCACGATGGCGGCCCCGTCCATGGCCTTCCGTTCGGTGGAGGCATAGACCGCCGTGACGTTCCGGCCGACGAGCATCTCCGCGAAGCGCTCCGCGCGTCTGCGCCCGACGGCGTCGAGAGGCCATTCCGGGACGGGAACCGCCGGATCGATGACGACTTCGGGATGGGTGAGGAAGATGAGCAACGACATAAGGCTACGCTTAATCCGTCCCGGCGGCTTCGTCGAGGCTCCCCCTGTTTCGGTCGGCCACTGGGCGCATCATCGAGGATCCTGCACCCGATCGCTGCGAATCGCCGCCAAAACCAAACTAGGTGGTGCTCACCTCGAATTCATGTGAGACAATGGTGTCGTCATCGGACCGCAGGCGCCGGTGACCGAGAATTCGAACGCTCCCGCCTGTTTGCCCCTGGGAGCCGACCTTGACGATGAATTCCCTTTCCGTACCCCATCCGCTCGTCCGCCGGCTGGAGAGCCAACTCCACCTGTCCGACGACGACAGGCGGGCCGTATTGGGCCTGCCGATGCAGGTGGTGGATCTGCGGACCGATCAGGACATCGTGCGCGAGGGGGACCGCCCGTCCCGGTCATGCCTGATCCTCGACGGCTTCACCTGCACCTATAAAGTCACCCAGGAGGGCAGGCGCCAGATCGTCTCCTTCAATATTCCGGGCGACATCCCCGACCTGCAGAGCCTGCACCTGAAGATCCTCGACAACAGCATCGGCACGATCGAACCGTGCCGGGTCGGGTTCATCCTGCACGAGGACCTGCAAAGCCTCTGCGAGGAGCATCCGCAGATCACCGCCTGCCTGTGGCGCTCGACGCTCGTCGATGCGGCCATCTTCCGGGAATGGGTGCTCAACGTCGGGCGGCGGGATGCCTACAGCGGGATGGCTCACGTCCTGTGCGAGCTGATAACGCGCCTGAAGGTGGTGGGGCTCGCGGACGACCACAGCTGCAACCTGCCGATCACGCAGGCCGAGTTCGGCGACGCGCTCGGCCTCTCGGGAGTGCACGTCAACCGGGTGCTGCAGGATCTGCGGTTGAACGATCTCATCCGGACCAAGGGAACCCGATTGACCGTTCCGGATTGGGACAGGCTGACGGAGGCGGGCGATTTCGATCCGACCTACCTCCACCTCGAGCCGAGGGCCGCCGTGTGAGTTTCATTCTTCAGCCCGTGCGGGTCGCCACGGGCAGCGACGAGGAGGGGGTGCTGGTCTTCGACCGGGAACGACGGCTGGTCGCGGTGCTGACCCACCTCTCGGACGACTACGATTGCCTCGGCGGGCACTGGTTCCTGGAGGCGGGATTCGGCCGCCTCGCCAGACCCGACGGCCCGACCTTCGCCAACCTGGAGGCCGCGCAGGATTGGATCGGGAGGCGGCTCGCCGGGAAGCACTGACCGCACGCCTGTCCGCCGGGCTCAGCAGAGCGGATAGGCGGCCTCGACCACGTAGGGGCCGCCGCCGACCGAATCCCGCGACGAGAACAGCACGAAGCGGCGGGCCGTGAAGGTCAGCTTCGGGAAGTGGCCCCGCGTGGCGAAATAGTCCGCCACGTCGATGGGGGAGGCGTCGCGCAGGCGGGCCAGCGTCACGTGTGGGGTGAACTTGCGCTTTTCCGGCGGCAGGCCGATGCGGCGCACGAGGCGCTCCTGCTCGGCCTGAAGTTCGTTGAGCTCGCCGTTGCCGGACGCGCGGGCGAACACCACCCGGGGCCGCTCGCCCCCGAAAGTGTCGAGGCCGTCGATGGTGACGGTGAAGGGCTCCCGCCGGCGCCCGTCTCCGAGGATGGAGAACACGTCCCCGGCCGTGCGCTCGTCGATGTCGCCGATGAAGCGCAGGGTGATGTGGTAGTTCTCGGGGTCGATCCAGCGCGCTCCGGGCAGGCCGCCCCGGTAGGTCGAGAGCTGGAGGCCGATATCGGCGGGGATCTCGATGCCGGTGAACAGGCGTGGCATGTCGCACCTCCTGACCTGGCGGACGCTGGAACCGATCATGGGGGCGGCGGGACCGCCCCCGCAAGATGGAGAATCAGACGATCAACAGTCGCATTTGTTCCGGGAGCCTCACGGACACGGATTGCAGTGCTTGAGGTGGATCGCGTCGATCCGCTCCTCCAGCTCCGGAGAGATCCTGACGTTCACGGACGCGATGTCGGTCTTCAGCTGCTCCATCGTGGTGGCGCCGATGATGGTCGAGGTCACGAAGGGGCGGGAATTGACGAAGGCGATCGCCATCTGGGCCGGATCGAGGCCGAATTCCCGGGCCAGGGCCACGTAGTGGCGGATCGCCGGCTCGGCGCCGGGTGTCTCGTAGCGCTGGCCGCGGCTGAAGAGAGTTGTCCGCGCCCCCGGCGGACGGGCGCCGTCGAGATACTTGCCGGTGAGATACCCTTGCGCGAGCGGCGAGTAGGCGAGCAGGCCCACCTCCTCGCGCATGGTCACCTCGGCGAGCGCCACCTCGTAGGTGCGATTGAGCAGGTTGTACGCGTTCTGAATCGACTGCACCCGCGGCAGGGACGGGTCGGCCTCCCGGCATTTGAGGAACGTCATGGCGCCCCAGGCGCTCTCGTTGGAGAGGCCGAGATGGCGGATCTTCCCGGCCTTCACGAGGTCGCGCATGATCTCGAGCGTCTCCTGGATCGGATGGAAGTCCGCTTCCTTGTGGCGGTAGATCGTCGGGTTCGAGCCCCACGGCATGGGGCGGTCCGGCCAGTGGATCTGGTAGAGGTCGATGTAGTCGGTCTGGAGCCGCTTGAGGCTCTTGTTCACCGCCTCCTCGATCTGGGCGCGGGAGAGCTCGGCCGGCGAGCCGTCGTCGCGGAACCAGGTGTTCTCCGAGCGGCCGACCACCTTGGACGCGAGGACGACCTTGTCGCGCTTGCCCCGCGACTTGAACCAGGTGCCGATGATCCGCTCCGTCGAGCCCTGCGTCTCGGCCCGAGGGGGGATCGAGTAGAGCTCGGCCGTGTCGAAGAAGTTGATGCCCTGGTCGAGGGCGTAGTCCATCTGCGCGTGGCCGTCGGCCTCGGTGTTCTGCTGGCCCCAGGTCATGGTGCCGAGGCAGATGAGGCTGACATTGAGATCGGTGCGGCCGAGGCGGCGGTATTCCATAGGGCAGGGCTCCTCGCGGCGGGCAGGCCCGCCGCGTTCAAGGCGTGGATGGGCGCAGACGGACGTCAGCGCTTGGACAGGGTGGCGATAAACTGTTCGACGGTCGGCAGGATGCGCGCAACGATGATCTCGATGCCCTTCGCGGTCGGATGGATCCCGTCCTGAAGGTTGAGGGACCGCTCGCCGGCGACTCCGTCCAGGAAGAAGGGGTAGAGCACAAGGTCGTGCTTCTTCGCAATGTCCGGATAGAGGCTGTCGAACTTCTTCACGTAGTCGGGACCCAGATTGCGCGAGGCGTACATGCCGGCGAGCATCACCGGGATGCCCCGCTCCTTCAGCCGGGTCACGATGGTTTCGATGGCCCTGCGGGTCACGGCGGGGTCGACCCCGCGCAGCATGTCGTTGGCCCCGAGCTCCACGATCACCCCGTCGGTTCCGTCCGGCACCGACCAGTCGAGCCGGTCGAGGCCTCCGGAGGACGTGTCGCCGGACACGCCCGCATTGGCGATCTCGACCCGGTAGCCCTTCGCCTTCAGGGCCCGCTCCAGAACGACCGGAAAGGCCGCTTCCTGCGGCAGTCCGTAGCCGGCCGTGAGGCTGTCCCCGAGCGCCACGAGGCGGATCGGCTCCCCCTGCGCCAGGGGGCTTTCGGAAGGGACGACCATGGCGGCGAGCGCCGCCGCACACGCAAAAATGATCGCCATGAATGGGCCGGATTGGCGCTTCATCGATATTCTTCCCATATGTGTTCGGGTCAGGCCGGGCTTCGCGGCTGAATCTTCCAACAGATCGGGTGACAGGGCATGCAGGACAAGGCCATCGCGCTGCAGGATGTGGATTTGAGCCTCGGGCGCGGGGCCGCGCGGGTGCATATCCTGAAAGGCGTCTCCCTGGAGATCGGCCGTGGCGAGGCGGTGGGCCTCGTCGGCCCGTCCGGCTCCGGCAAATCCACCCTGCTCATGACCATGGCGGGCCTGGAGCGCCCCGATTCCGGCCGGGTGGTCGTCGACGGCACCGACCTGTCCCGCCTCGACGAGGACGCGCTGGCGCGCTTCCGCGGCCGGCGGATCGGCATCGTGTTCCAGTCCTTCCATCTCGTCCCGACCATGACGGCGCTCGAAAACGTGGCCCTGCCGCTCGAGCTTGCCGGCGAGGACGACGCCTTCGAGCGCGCCGAGGCCGAGATGCAGGCCGTGGGGCTCGGGCATCGCCTGCACCACTACCCGGCGCAGCTCTCGGGCGGCGAGCAGCAGCGGGTGGCGATCGCCCGCGCCATCGTGCCCAACCCGGCGATCCTGGTGGCCGACGAACCCACGGGAAACCTCGACGAGAATACGGGCGGGTCCATCATCGACCTGCTCTTCGCCCTCAAGCGCGACCGGGGCGCGACCCTCGTGCTCGTGACCCACGACCTCGCCCTCGCCCGCCTCTGCGACCGGACCGTGCGCCTGCGCTCCGGCCGGATCGAGGCGGACGCGGTGGCGGCCGCGTAAGGGGCTCGGCGACATGCACGGCACCATCCCGGCGCGGCCGCAGCGGCCGCAGACCCCCGCCTCCCGGCTCCCCCTCGTGCTGCGCCTGGCGCTGCGCGAATTGCGCGGCGGCCTGAAAGGCTTCGGCATCTTTCTCGCCTGCATTGCGCTGGGCGTCGCGGCGATTGCGGGCGTCTCGTCCCTGTCGCGCTCCCTGACCGACGGCATCGGCCGCGAGGGGCGCCGGATCCTCGGCGGCGACGTGGCCTTCTCCCTGCTCCAGCGCGGGGCGAACGAGGCCGAGCGGGCCTTCCTGGCGTCGAAGGGGGAGGTGAACGTCATCGCCACCATGCGGGCCATGGCCCTCGCGGGCGACAAGGGCACGGCCCTCGTGGAGCTGAAGGCGGTGGATGCGGGCTATCCCCGCGTCGGCACCCTCGAGACCGACCCGCCCTTCGCGCCGGCCGACCTCCTCGGCCAATGGGACGGCGCCTTCGGGGCGGCGGCGGATCCGGCCCTACTGGCGCGGCTCGACCTGAAGGTCGGGGACCGCGTCACCGTTGGCGGCGCCACGGTCGAGCTGCGGGCGAGCCTCGTGTCGGAGCCCGACAAGATCGCGAGCGGCATCGGCTTCGGCCCGCGCCTCCTCGTGTCCCAGGACGCGCTCGATGCCACCGGCCTCGTCCAACCGGGAAGCCTCGTGCGCTGGACCTACCGGCTGACCCTGCCGCCGCAGCTCTCCACCGAGGAAGGGCTGGCGCAGGTGGAGGCCGAGGCCGGCCGCGTGCTGCCGGAGGCGGGCTGGAACGTCCGCACCCGCCTCAACGCCGATCCGCGCTTCGCCCGCAACATCGAGCGCTTCACCCAGTTCCTGACGCTCGTGGGCCTGACTGCGCTCCTCGTCGGCGGCGTCGGCGTCGCCAATGCGGTGCGCGGCTTCGTGGACCGCAAGCGGGCCTCCATCGCGACCCTGAAGAGCCTCGGCGCCCCGGGCGGCCAGGTGGTGCTGCTCTATCTGGTGCAGGTGATGATCATCGCCGGCATCGGCATCGGCATCGGCCTGCTGGTCGGCTCCGCGCTGCCGTTCGTCGTGACGGGCCTGTTCGGCCATCTGCTGCCGATCCCCATCGAGCCGGCCCTCGCCTGGACCGAGCTGGGCGTCGCGCTGCTCTACGGCGTGCTCACGGCCCTGGTCTTCGCCCTCGCGCCCCTGGGCCGGGCCCACGACGTGCCGGTCTCCGGCCTCTTCCGCGACCAGATCGATCCGGAGCGGCGCTGGCCGCGCCGGCGCTATCTCGCGGCGCTCGCCGTCTCGGTCGCGGCCCTCGTGGGGCTGGCGGTGCTGGCCGCCTACGACCGGCGCATCGCCCTCATGTTCGTGGCGGCGGCCGCCGGCTCCTTCGTGCTGCTGCGCCTGGTGGCGACCGGCATCATGGCGGTCGCGAAGCGCCTGCCGCGCCCGCGGCGGACGGCGCCGCGGCTTGCCCTCGCCAACGTCCACCGGCCGGGGGCGCTCACGCCCTCGCTGGTCCTGTCCCTGGGGTTGGGCATCACGCTCCTCGTGACCCTCGCGCTCATCGACAGCAATCTCCGGCGCCAGCTGCAGGAGACCCTGCCG
The DNA here is from genome assembly GCA_035645535.1 of Microvirga sp. Lineage (GTDB taxonomy): Bacteria > Pseudomonadota > Alphaproteobacteria > Rhizobiales > Beijerinckiaceae > Microvirga. Next base: position 140,205 of record DASQMJ010000056.1, read on the forward strand.
GAGCGGGCGCCGAGCTTCTTCTTCCTCGACATCCCGAACGCCCAGGCCGACAGCTTCGACGACTTCCTGAAGCAGCAGAACGCCGCCGCGCAGATCGAGCGCGTGCCGATGATGCGCGGGCGCCTCGTGTCGCTCGCCGGCGTGCCGGTGAGCCAGGTCAAGGCGCAGGAGGACGTGGCCTGGGTGCTCGACGGCGACCGGGGCATCACCTATTCCAAGGCGCCGCCGGAGGGCTCGCGGGTCGTTCAGGGCGAGTGGTGGCCCGAGGATTACCGCGGCAAGCCGCTGGTCTCGTTCGACCAGCGCATTGCGGAAGGGTTGGGGCTGAAGATCGGCGACGAGATCACCGTCAACGTGCTCGGTCGCAACATCACGGCCACGATCGCCAACCTGCGCCACGTGGAATGGCGCTCCATGGGCATCAACTTCGTGATGGTGTTCTCGCCCAACGCCTTCGCGGGCGCGCCGCACACGCATCTCGCCACCGTCACCTACCCGAACGGGTCGGACGCCGCCATGGAGGCGCGCATCCTGCGCAGCGCCGCCCAGGCCTATCCCATGGTGACGAGCGTGCGCGTGAAGGACGCGCTGGATGCGGTGAACGACGTGGTGTCCCAGCTCGTCATGGCGATCCGCGGCGCCAGCTCCATCGCGCTGATCGCGAGCCTCCTGGTGCTGGCGGGCGCGCTGGCGGCCGGGCACCGGGCGCGGCTCTACGATGCAGTGGTGCTGAAGACCCTCGGGGCCACCCGCGCCCGGCTGATCTCGGCCTATGCGCTCGAATACGGGCTGCTGGGCCTGGCGACGGCGGTCTTCGGGCTCCTGGCCGGATCGCTCGCGGCCTATTTCATCATCACCAGGGTGATGAATCTCGGCTTTACGCCGGACCTGTCGGGCGCCGTGCTGGCTTCCGCGCTCGCTGTCCTCGTGGCCGTAGGACTCGGGCTTCTCGGAACCTGGCGCATCCTCAGTCAAAAGCCGGCTCAGTACTTGAGAAATCTTTAACGTTTCGCGCGCGGCCGTTTACTATACGTAAGAATGCTCCGGTTCTTGTTCTTTGAATTGCGCGGTGGCAGCAATTCTGTTGCCATCACGAAGGGTTGAAGCTTGACCCTCCCCCTTGCGCAAGCAGGCCCGGCCTCTCATATTCTGGAGGTCGCCGGGATTGCGGCGGCCGGAGGCTGACCCCAGCTTTCCGAGGGAACATCGACGGGACACCGTTAGAAAGGACTCCGATGCAACCGTATGAGCAAAACCAATACGCCACTGGCACCGGCTTTGCCCGGACGGCGGCTCAGGTCGACCAAGGCCTGCGCGCCTTCATGCTCGGCGTCTACAACAACATGATCCTGGGTCTGGCCATTTCGGCCCTGGTCGCGCTTGGCGTGAACATGCTCGCCACCACGAGCGATCCGTCGCAGGCGGTCGCCCGGATCGGCAGCATCGGCCTGACCCAGTTCGGCGTGACTCTCTACACCACGCCCCTGATGTGGATTGTGGCGCTGGCGCCTCTGGCCTTCATCTTTCTCTTCTCGTTCCGAATGGACCGGATGAGCGCGGCCTCCGCGCGCGGCACCTTCTTCGCCTTCGCGGCGGTGATGGGCGCCTCGCTCTCGACGCTGCTGATCCGCTACACCGGCGCGAGCGTCGTCCAGGTGTTCTTCATTACGGCGGCAGCCTTCGGCTCGCTGTCGCTCTGGGGCTACACCACCCATCGCAGCCTGTCGGGCATCGGCTCGTTCCTGATCATGGGCGTGGTCGGCCTGATCCTGGCTTCGATCGTCAACATCTTCCTCGTGTCGAGCGCGCTGCAGTTCGCCATCTCGGTGGTCGGCGTGCTGATCTTCGCGGGCCTCACGGCCTACGACACGCAGAAGCTGAAGGAGATGTACCTGTACGGCAACTTCGACGCTGAGGCGGCCGCCAAGGTGTCGGTATTCGGCGCCCTGCAGCTCTATCTCGACTTCATCAACATGTTCCAGTTCCTGCTCGCCCTCGTGGGCAACCGCAACGAGTAAGGACTGACGCGAAAGCGACTGTTTCGAGCCCCGGCCCAAAGCCGGGGCTTTTTCTTGGCCGATTGCGCGGCGTGGGACGCTCCGCTAGGAAAATGTCCATGAGCCTCCTCGTCCGTCCCTCCCTGGCTTCCGACCTGCCCCGCATCACGGCGATCTACGCCCACGCGGTGATCCACGGCACCGCCTCCTTCGAACTCGATCCGCCGGATCTCGCGGAGATGACCCGCCGCCGATCCGTGCTGCTGGAGGGCGGCTTCCCCTACCTGGTGGCGGAGCAGGACGGCGACCTCGTCGGCTATGCCTATGCGGGCCCTTACCGGCCGCGGCCGGCCTACCGCTCCACGGTGGAGGACTCGATCTACGTCGATCCCGCCGCCCAGGGGCAGGGCGTCGGGCGCAGACTGCTCGAGGCGCTGATCCGGGAATGCGAGGCGCGGGATTTCCGCCTCATGGTCGCGGTGATCGGCGACGAGGAATCCCACGGTTCCATCGGCCTGCACCGGAGCATGGGCTTCGAGCTTTCCGGCGTGATCGAAGGCATCGGCTACAAGCACGGGCGCTGGCTCTCCACGGTCCTGATGCGCCGGCCCCTCGGCCCGGGCATGTCGCAGCCGCCGACGCGCCCCATCCCTTGAGTTTCTGCCATGATCGCAGCTCTCGTCCGGCGGCCGTCCGGCGGCTTGTGGAGCAACCCTGATTTCCTGCGCCTCTGGGCCGCCCAGAGCCTTTCCGCCGTCGGCACCCGATTCACCCGGGAGGGACTGCCGATCATCGCAGCCATGACGCTCGATGCCTCTGCTACCGATCTCGGTATCCTGGTGGCGCTCAGCACATTGCCGGGGGTGCTCCTGAGTCCCTTCGTGGGCGCCTGGATCGACCGCACCCGCCGCCGACGGGTCCTCATCATGGCCGACCTCGTCCGGGCCGCGACCCTGACCACGCTGCCGATCATGGCTTGGCTCGATACGATCACCATCGGGCAGATCATGGGCGTCGCGACGCTCGTGGCCCTGTTCTCGATGATCTTCCAGACCGCCGACAACGCTTATCTGCCGGCGGTCGTAGCACACGATCAGCTGCTCGAAGGCAACGCCAAGCTCGCCACCACGGATGCGGTTGCGGAGATTGCCGGACCGGCACTCGCGGGCGTTCTCATCCAACTGCTGACCGCTCCCTTCGCCATCCTGTTCGATGCTCTGTCCTATCTGTGGTCCGCCGTCCTGCTCGGGCGCATCAAGCGGCCCGAGGTGCCGCTCGCCACGGGCGAAACGATGCCGGATCTGCGGCAGGAAACCGTGGAGGGCATGCGCTTCGTGTTCGCGCATCCGACCTTGCGGCCATTGACGCTCTGCCTGGCCACCCTCTCGTTCTTCCTCAATTTCTTCGCACCGCTTTACGTGCTCTACGCGGTGCGCGATCTCGGCCTTCAGCCGGCCGTTCTGGGCTTCGTCGTGGCCTTCGGCGGGATCAGCGCACTGATCGGTGCCCGTTTCGCGGCCGTCGCGGGCGCCCGCTTTCCCGTTCGCACCCTGCTGATCGCGGCGCTGCTCGCCTACGGCGTTTCGGTTTGCTTCATCCCGCTGGCGCAGGGATCGCTCTGGCTGGCGGTCGCGCTTCTCGTCACGTCGCAGATCTTCGGCGACGGCCTCTACGTGACGTTCTACACGAACGCGGTGGCGCTGCGCCAAAGAGTGACGCCCGATTCCTTGCGCGGTCGGGAGGGCGGAACCTTGCACCTGCTGACGGGCGGACTCGGCCTCGTGGCGGCACTTACGGCCGGCATCCTGGCGGACCGGTTCGGAATAAGGCCTGTGCTCTGGGCCGCCGCGGCGGGCGTCGTCGCATCGAGCCTCTGGCTGCTGGCCCTGCCGGCAAAGCCGGATGCCTGATCAGGACACGACCTTCAGCTTCTTGTCGAGCACGTTGAGCACCCGGTCGAGCTCATGGCCGCGCTTGAGGATGAGCCCCGACGAGACGATGACCGAATAGGCGCCCTGCTTCTTGGCGAGCTTGGGATCCTTCTCGATCCTGTAGAGAGGCACCTCGGAGGTGCGCCGGTAGATGGAGAACACGGCCTTGTCGGCCAGGAAGTCGATGGCGTAGTCGCGCCATTCGCCTTCCGCCACCTTGCGGCCGTAGAGATTGAGGATGGTCTGGAGTTCTGTCCTGTTGAAGGAAACCTGTCTGTGCGCGGCGGGGAAGGGAAGGACCTGGGCCGAACCGGGGCCGGCGCCGCCGCGCAGCGGCTCTGGGATGTCACCTTCGCTCATGATCCCTCCTGAGATGCACCACCTGTCCTGTGATGATGGGTCCGATCCATCATCGGTTCAACCCGTTAACGGTCGATCACTCACGCCTTCGTGGTGCGAATCTTATTCTTGCCGCATTCGTGCCGTTACGTGGCCCCACTAGATACCGATGCTTCTAGTGTTGCCTCGACGGCCCGGCTCTTCCGTCGCTTCGGACACGTCAGCCCCCCAGCCCTCCGGGGCGTCCGGTGGGCCGGGCCACTTAAATCGTCGAGACCAGCAGCCGCCTTCGGGCGGCTTTTTTTCTCTGCGGCAGGCGGAATGCTTCCGCAAGGACACGACATAAACGGTCGGAAAGCAGCCGTTCCGCGACCAGAACGGTCGTTCCCGTCAAAGACTTAACCCTGCCGTGTTCAGAACCGCCGACACCTGTTGCGCGGCCTGCCGGACTGTGGCAACGCTCCCTCAACGATCATAAGCGAGGGTACGCGCATGCTGGAAACGCCGACCAGCGGGAGCGAACTGACGGCAGAGGCTGTCGCCGTCCTGGAAGCCGGGCACAAGCCCATTCCGTCGACCTTCCTGCAGGACCTGTTCGGGCGCGTGCCGCCGGAGGACCTCGCCTGCTACTCCCCGAAGACCTTGGCCGACTTGGCGGTGGAAGCCTACGAGCACCTCAAGGCGCCTCGGGCCGGGGGCAGCGCGGATGTGCGCCTCGTCGACTTCGAAGTCGAGCGCGGCGGGCGCCGCCGCGACGAGACGGTGCTCGAGATCGTCAACGACAACATGCCGTTCCTCCTGGACTCCACCCTCGCGGAGATCGTTGACGAGGGTTATGAGCCGCTTCTCGTGGCGCATCCGATCCTGGCCGTGGAGCGGGACGCGAGCGGCGCGTTGGTGCGCCTCGTCGGCGAGGCTACGGCCTCGACCCGCATGGGCGTGAAGCGCGAGAGCTTCATCCACATCCACCTGCCCCGCATCGACGACCCGGAGGCGCGCGAGCGCCTGCTCGAGGCCATGCGCCGGGTCCACAACGACGTGGCGCTCGCGGTGCACGATTGGCCCGGCATGCGTGCCCGGGTGACCGAGATCGTCCACAACTACCGCCTCAATCCTCCGCCCCTGCCCGAGGACGAGGTGAAGGAGGCGATCGCCTTCCTCGACTGGATCGCCCGCGACAACTTCACCTTCCTGGGGATCCGCGAATACCGTCTGCCGGCCGGCGACACCGCCGCCGACCCCGTCGAGGGCTCGGGGCTCGGCCTCCTGCGGGATCCCTCGGTGCGGGTGCTCCGGCGCGGGCGCGAGCTCGTGGCGATGACGCCCGAGATCCGCGCCTTCCTGGCGCGCCCGAAGGCGCTCATCATCACCAAGGCGAACGTGAAGTCCCGGGTCCATCGGCGCGCGCATCTCGACTATGTGGGCGTGAAGCTCTTCGACGGGCACGGGCGCCTCCAGGGCGAGCTGCGCATCGTCGGCCTCTTCACCGCGAGCGCCTACACGAGCGCCGCCAGCGAGGTTCCGTACCTGCGCCACAAGGTCTCCAAGGTCATCGCCCGCGCGGGCTTCGATCCGTCGAGCTATGCCGGCCGCGCCCTGCTGAACGTGCTCGAGAACTATCCGCGGGACGAGCTGTTCCAGATCGACGAGGAAACTCTCTACGGCTTCGCCATCGAGATCATGAACCTGTCCGAGCGCCCGCGGGTGCGGGCGCTCGCGCGCGCCGACGAGTTCGACCGCTTCGTATCGGTGCTCGTCTTCGTGCCGAAGGACCGCTACGACACCAATGTGCGCCGCAGGATCGGCGAGTTCCTGGCGCGAATCTACGAGGGCCGCGTCTCCGCCTCCTATCCGGCCTACCCGGAGGGGCCGCTGGCGCGCACCCACTTCATCATCGGCCGCGACGAGGGTGCGACCCCGCAGGTCGCCCGGGAGACCCTCGAGAGGGGCATCGCGGGAATCGTCCGCACCTGGGCGGACGCCCTGCGCGACGAACTCGCCGAGCGGATCGGCGGGGCGCGGGCCCGCGCCCTCGCCACCCGCTACGCGGAAGCCTTCAGCGCCGCCTACCGCGAGGCTTTCGGGGCCGAGCAGACCATCGCCGACGTGGCGATCCTCGAGCAGCTCTCGGACGCTCGCCCCCGGGCGGTCGACCTCTATCGCCGCGAGGGCGACGACGAGACCCGCGTGAACCTCAAGGTGTTCTCGCGCAGCATGGCGCTGCCCCTGTCGGAGCGCGTGCCGCTTCTGGAGAATCTCGGCTTCCGGGTCGTCAACGAACGAACCTACCGGGTCGCCTCGGCGGGCGTGTCCGGCATGGACCGGGTCTGGCTCCACGACATGACCCTGGAGCGCGCCACCGGCGGGACCATCCGGATCGAGGAGATCCAGGATCTCATCGAGGCCGCGCTGCTCGCCCTGTTCCGGGGCCTCGCCGAATCGGACGCCTTCAACCGCCTCGTCCTCGAGGCCGGCCTCGGCTGGCGCGACGTGGCGATGATCCGGGCGCTCGGCCGCTACCTGCGCCAGGTGCAGATCCCCTACGCCCAGGATTACCTCGCCGAGACGCTCGCCCGGCACAGCGCCATCGCGGTCAAGATCGTCGAGCTGTTCTATGCGCGCTTCGATCCGCGCGAGGAGGACCAGGAGGTGCGGGCCGCCTCGGAAGCGGAGATCCGCGCCGCCATCGAGGAGCAGCTCAAGTCCGTCACCAGTCTCGACGACGACCGCATCCTGCGCCGCTTCATCAATCTGGTCGAGGCGGCGATCCGCACCAACTTCTTCCAGCTCGAGGGCAACGGCCTGCCGCGCCAGACCATCGCGTTCAAGTTCGAATGCGCCAAGGTCGAAGGCCTGCCCCTGCCGCGCCCCCTCTACGAGATCTTCGTCTATTCGCCGCGCGTCGAGGGCATCCATCTGCGCTACGGCAAGGTCGCCCGCGGCGGCCTGCGCTGGTCGGACCGGCCGCAGGATTTCCGCACCGAGGTGCTCGGCCTCGTCAAGGCGCAGCAGGTGAAGAACGCCGTCATCGTGCCGGTCGGCGCCAAGGGCGGCTTCGTGCCCAAGCGCCTGCCGCCGCCGAGCGACCGGCAGGCCTGGCTCGCCGAGGGCACGGAGAGCTACCGCATCTTCGTGCGCACCATGCTCCAGCTCACCGACAACATCGTCGGCGACCAGGTGGTGCCGCCGCCGGACACGGTGCGCCACGACGGGGACGACCCATACCTCGTGGTCGCGGCCGACAAGGGCACGGCCACCTTCTCGGACACGGCGAACGAGCTCTCCCTGGAAAAGGGGCACTGGCTCGGCGACGCCTTCGCGTCGGGCGGCAGCCAGGGCTACGATCACAAGAAGATGGGCATCACGGCCCGCGGCGCCTGGGAGGCGGTGAAGCGCCACTTCCGCGAGATGGACATCGACATCCAGAGCCAGCCGGTGACGGTGGCGGGCGTCGGCGACATGTCGGGCGACGTGTTCGGCAACGGCATGCTGCTCTCGCGCACCATCAAGCTCGTGGCCGCCTTCGACCACCGGGACATCTTCCTCGATCCCGACCCGGACCCGGAGACCGCCTATCAGGAGCGCCAGCGCCTGTTCAATCTGCCCCGCTCCAGCTGGCAGGACTATGACAAGTCCCTGATCTCCAGGGGCGGCGGCGTGTTCCCGCGCAGCGCCAAGTCGATTCCGCTCTCGGACGAGGTGCGCGCCCTGCTCGGCCTCGACAAGGCGGCCGCGACCCCCGCCGAGGTGATGAACGCCATCCTGAAGGCGCCGGTGGGTCTGCTCTGGTTCGGCGGCATCGGCACCTATGTGCGCGCTTCGACCGAAACCGACGATCAGGTCGGCGACCGCGCCAACGACGCGATCCGCATCGTGGGCGCGGACGTGCGCGCCAAGGTGATCGGCGAGGGAGCGAATCTCGGCATGACCCAGCGCGGACGCATCGAAGCGGCCCGCGCAGGCATTCGCCTCAACACGGACGCCATCGACAATTCGGCCGGCGTCAACACCTCCGACGTGGAGGTGAACATCAAGATCGCCCTGCGCCAGCCGGAACAGGACGGACGCCTGTCCGTCGCGGACCGCAACCGGCTCCTCGAGGACATGACCGACGAGGTCGCCCGGCTCGTCCTGCGCAACAACTACCTGCAGACGCTCGCCCTGTCGCTCTCCGAGCGGCGCGGGCCGTCCGACCTCGGCTTCGCGCGGCGGCTCATGCACATGCTGGAGGCGCAGGGTCGGCTCAACCGCGCGGTGGAATACCTGCCCGACGACGCGACCCTCGCGGAGCGCGGCCGCCGGGGCGAGGGCCTGACCCGGCCGGAACTCGCCGTGCTGCTCGCCTATGCCAAGCTGTCCCTGCACGACGAGCTGCTCGAAAGCCCGGTCCCGGACGACCCCTACCTGGGCAAGGAGCTGGAGCGCTACTTCCCGGCCGAGATGCGCGAGCGCTTCCCCGATGCCATCGCGAACCACCGCCTGCGCCGCGAGATCATCGCCACGCAGCTCGCCAACGCGATCATCAACCGCGGCGGCGCCACCATGATCGCCCGGCTGGTCGACCAGACCGGCGCCGACGCGCCGACCATCGCGGCCGCCTATGCGGCGACCCGCGATTCCTTCGGCCTCACGGAGATGAACCTCGCCATCGACGCCCTCGACGGGATCGTGCCGGGCCAGCTGCAGCTCGGCCTCTACGGCGAACTGCAGGACCTGATGATGAACCGGATCGTCTGGTTCATCCGGCACGTGGACTTCGTGAACCACTCCCTCGACACCATCGTGGGCACCTACGGGGCCGGCATCGCCGAGGTGGAGCGGGGACTCACCGAGACGCTGTCGCCGGAGGCCCGGACCGCCTGGGAGGCCCGCGGCGCGGACCTCGTTGGGCAGGGGGTGCCGGAGGAGCTGGCGCGCCGCGTCACGGCCCTGCCCGATCTCGTGGCCGCGCCCGACATCGTCCTGACGGCGCAGAAGACCGGCAAGCCCGTCGGCGACATCGCCCGTACCCATTTCGCCCTGGAGGCCGCATTCAGGCTCGGCTCCCTCATCGGCGCCGCCCGGCAAATCCCGGTCAGCGACTATTTCGACCGCCTCGCCCTCGACCGGGCTGTCGACAGCATCGCGACCGCCCACCGCAACCTCACGGCCGAGGTCACGTCCCAGGACGTCTCCGGGCCGGAGGGCGTGGAGGCATGGAGCGAGAGGCGCGGCGCCGACGTCAACCGCATCCGCACCGCGGTGGACGGCATCGTGTCCTCCGGGCTCACCCTGTCCAAGGTGACCGTTGCGGCAAGCCTGCTGGGCGATCTCGCCAAAGGCTGATAAGGGTTCGGCTTCCGTTATGCATTCCCGTCCTGCCCGGCCGCCGCGAGGCGCGCCGGCGGACGGGCGAGGAGCCTTGTTCGTTGGATATCCGATCACCATCCCCCGCGGCGCCGACGTCGCCCCCGGCCGCGGACGAGACCGGGATCCCCACCGCCAAGGCCGGCAGGCCGGCCATCCTGGGCTGGCTCCTGTTCGACTGGGCGTGTCAGCCCTTCTTCACCCTCGTGACCACCTTCGTGTTCGCGCCCTACTTCGCCTCCGCCCTGGCGCCGGACCCGGTGGCGGGCCAGAGCCTGTGGGGCTTCGCGACCGCCGCGGCGGGGTTCGTCCTCGCGATCCTGTCTCCGGTCCTCGGCTCCATCGCCGACGCCACGGGGCCGAAGAAGCCCTGGATCGCAGCCTGCGGCCTCGTGCTCTTCGCCTCATCCTTCATCCTCTGGCACGCCGCCCCGGGAGCGCCGCACGCCGTCCTCGTCGCCCTCGTCGGCTTCGCGGTCGGCACGGTGGCCGTGGAGGTGGCGGCGGTGTTCAACAATGCCATGATCCCCCATCTCGTGCCGCCGGAGAAGTTCGGCCGGCTCTCGGGCACGGGCTGGGCCATCGGGTATCTCGGCGGGCTCGTGTCCCTCGTGATCGTGCTGGGTTTTCTCGCGGCCAGTCCGGAGACGGGCAGGACCTTCCTGGGTCTCGACCCCCTCTTCGGCCTCGACCCCGCGGCCCGCGAGGGCGACCGCGTCACCGGGCCGTTCTCGGCCGTGTGGTTCCTGGTCTTCGTCCTGCCGCTCTTCCTCTTCACGCCCGACGTCGCCCGCTCGACGCTGCGGCCCGGCGAGGCCGTCCTCAAGGGGCTCGCGCAGGTCCGCCGCACCATCGTCGATGCCCGGAGCCACCCGGGCCTCGGACGCTTCCTCATCGCCAACATGGTCTACCAGGACGCCCTCGTCGCCCTCTTCGCCTTCGGGGGCATCTACGGGGCGGGGGTGTTCGGCTGGACGGCGGTGGAGCTCGGCGTCTTCGGCATCCTGCTCACGGTGACCGGCACCATCGGGGCCCTCGTGGGCGGCCGGCTCGACGACCGCTTCGGCGCCAAGCCCGTCATCATGGGCTCCATCGCGATCCTGGCCCTGGTGTGCTTCGGGATCCTGTCGCTGGGGCGCGACCACATCCTCTTCGTCGTCGCGACGGCGCCCGCGCAGGCCGGCGACGGGCTCTACGGCAGCACGCCCGAGAAGGTCTTCCTGGGCCTCGGCCTCGTCATCGGCTCGGTCGCCGGGCCACTCCAGGCCTCCGCCCGCAGCATGCTGGCCCGGCTGGTCCCCGCCGATGAGGCCGGGCGCTATTTCGGGCTCCTGGCCCTCTCCGGAAAGGTCACGTCCTTCCTGGCGCCGCTCGCCGTGGCGGTGGCGACCGACCTGTTCCGGACCCAGGCCGCGGGACCGGCGGTGCTGGTCCTGTTCTACCTCGCCGGCGGCTGGCTTCTCAGCGGCGTCCGCCGGGTGTGAAACGTTACGAAATCATCACGTGAAATTAATCTCAAGTGCCGTATGGTAAGGCTTCGCCGACCCGGAGCCTCCCATGACCCGTCCGACCACCCCCGAACTCCTTGAAGCCTCCGCCTGGACCTACACCCAGGATACGCCGAAGTTGAAGCTGGTGAAGCCGTTGATGGTCAACGGACAGCAGATGACGTCGCTCGACAACGCGACAGGGTTCTTCGGAGGAGCTTTCCTAACCGCTTCAGGCCAGGTGATCGTCGCCTTCGAAGGGACGGACATTGGGAACTTCGACAACCAGCACGAATTCGTCAGCGCCCAGCTCCTGGCGGACTTGATGATCTATCGCGGCGACAAGCCGCCGGCCTACGACGATGCGCTCGCCTTCACGAAGGCCGTGATCCGGCAGGCCGCCAAGATGGGCATTTCCGAGGACAACGTCTTTGTCACGGGTCATTCCCTGGGCGGCGGCGAGGCCGGCTACGTGGCGGCCCAGCTGGGCCTCGGCGGCGCAACCTTCGGGGCGCCCGGCATCGCCAACGACCTCGTGCCCGCAGGCGCCGTCCCCGAGCTCGTCAACTACGTGGAATGGGGCGATCCGGTCGGGAACTACAGCGCACCGTCCTTCGTCGAAAGCAATATTCTCTTCAGCAACGACATTGCCCGCTTCGGCCCGGCCATCTATGTCGGCTCGCCCTTCGGGACAATCCTGCTCGGTACGGCCAATAACCTCCTGGCGCCCGGCGCCAGCGACGCGCAGGAAGCTGCCGCGATCGGCCTCCTGGCCGAAGCGGCCTACCGCTACCACCTGCTCACCCGCTACACCGCCGACCTGAGCCCGCTCCTGGTCGGTCAGGTGGCCGCCCTGGCGAACGAGCCCAGCAGGGCCGAGTTCACGCAGCTCATCAGCGATTTCCTCGCCAATCCCGATGACTACGACGCCAGCCAGCGGGCGGGCGACGACCAGCTCACCGGCGGCCGGGGCAAGGACACCCTCCTGGGATTTGCCGGCAACGACCGCATCGCCGGCGGGCGCGGGGCCGACAAGCTCTTCGGGGGCGCCGGCCAGGATGCTTTCGTGTTCAAGGCGATCAGCGACAGCACGCCCTCGTCCAAGGGGCGCGACACGATCCACGACTTCTCGCGCAAGCAGGGCGACGTGGTGGACCTCTCGAGGATCGACGCTGCCAGGAGCCTCGATGGCGACCAGGCCTTCACGTTCATCGGCCGGTCCGGATTCCACGGCCAGGAGGGCGAGCTGCGCTATTCCAAGATCAAGGGCGGCGTGATGCTCCAGGCCGACGTCAACGGCGACGCCAAGGCGGATTTCGCCGTCGTCCTGAAAGGCATCTCGTCCCTTGCGCAGGGCGACTTCGTGCTCTGAGCGCATCGTGAGGAACCGAAGGTCCGCGTCAGCGAAAGGTGGACCCCGGTTTTCCGCATCCACGATGCGCCACTGGGAACGAGCGTCACTCCAGCGTCACGGCCGTGCCGTTGGCCGTGACCATCATCATGCCCTCGTTGGCCCCGATGGCCCCGTAATCGAGCTGCACGCCCACGATCGCATGAGCGCCGAGGCGCTGCGCCTCCTCGATCATCTCCCGCAGGGCCGTGTCGCGCCCGTCGCGCAGCACGCGCTCGTAGGAGCCGGAGCGCCCGCCCACCACGTCGCGGATCGAGGCGAAGAAATCGCGAAACACGTTGGCGCCGAAGATCGCCTCTCCGGTGACGATGCCCCGGTAGGAGGCGATGCGGCGGCCCTCGACGGTGGGCGTGGTGGTGACGATCATCAGGATCTCCTTGTGCAGACGATCCTGATGTAGGCATCAATGTCAGTGACGGAAGTGCCGGTAGCCCGTGAACACCATGGCGAGGCCCGCCTCGTCGGCGGCGCGGATCACCTCCTCGTCGCGCATGGAGCCGCCGGGCTGGATCACCGCGGTGGCGCCGGCCTCGGCCGCAGCGAGCAGCCCGTCCGCGAAGGGGAAGAAGGCGTCGGAGGCCACCACCGAGCCCTTAGCGAGGCTCTCGGACAGGCCCGCGGCCTTCGCGGCCTCGGCGGCCTTCCAGGCGGCGATGCGCGAGGAATCGACCCGGCTCATCTGGCCCGCCCCGATGCCGACCGTGGCGAGGTCCTTGGCATACACGATGGCGTTCGACTTCACGTGCTTGGCGACCCGGAAGGCGAAGCGCAGGTCGTCGAGCTCCCGGTCCGTGGGAGCGCGCTTCGTCACCACCTTCAGATCCATCGCGTCGACAACCGCGTTGTCGCGCGCTTGTGCCAGGAAGCCGCCCGCCACCGTGCGGAAGGTCAGGCCCTCCTGGCGCGGATCGGGCAGGGAGCCTGCGAGCAGCAGGCGCAGGTTTTTCTTCGCCGCCACGATACTGAGCGCCTCCTCGCTCGCATCCGGCGCGATGATCACCTCGGTGAAGATCTCCGTGATGGCGCGCGCCGCATCCGCGTCGAGGGGACGGTTCATGGCCACGATGCCGCCGAAGGCCGAGACCGGGTCGCAGCGCAGGGCCTTCTCGTAGGCCTCGCGCAGGGTCGTGCCCTCGGCGACGCCGCAGGGATTGGCGTGCTTGACGATCACCACGGCGGCGGAACGCTCCGGCACGAATTCGGCCACGGCCTCGTAGGCGGCATCCGTGTCGTTGATGTTGTTGTAGGAGAGCTGCTTGCCCTGCACCTGCCGGGCGGTGGCGACGCCGGGACGGTTCTCGGGCGTGCGGTAGAAGGCGGCAGACTGGTGCGGGTTCTCGCCGTAGCGCAGCACCTCCGCGATGGCGCCGCCGAGCGCCCGGAAGGGCGGCGTCTCCTCGCCGAGTTCCGCGGCGAGCCAGTTGGAGATCGCCGCGTCGTAGGCGGCGGTGCGCGCATAGGCCTTCTGGGCGAGACGGCGGCGCAGGGTGAGGGTGACGGCACCGTCATATTTCTCGAGGTCTTCCAGCACGGCGCTGTAGTCGGCCTTGTCGACCACCACGGCCACGTCTGCGTGGTTCTTGGCGGCGGCGCGGATCATCGCGGGACCGCCGATGTCGATGTTCTCGATGCAGTCGTCATAGGGCTTTCCGGCCGCCACCGTCGCCTCGAACGGGTAGAGGTTCACCACCAGGAGATCGATGGGCCGGATGCCGTGGGCGAGCATCGCCGCCTGATGCTCCGGATTGGCCCGGATGCCGAGCAGGCCACCGTGGACCGCCGGGTGGAGCGTCTTCACGCGCCCGTCCATCATCTCCGGGAAGCCGGTGACGTCGCTCACGTCCTGCACGGGCAGGCCCGCCTCCTGGAGTGCCTTGTGCGTGCCGCCGGTGGAGATCAGCTCGACGCCGCGCTCGTGCAGGACGCGGGCGAAGTCCACGAGATCGGTCTTGTCGGACACGGAAAGCAGGGCGCGCGTCACGCGCTTCGGATCGGTCGGCATCGGGCCGCTCCATTCGGCAGGAGGGGAGACATGCCGGCGCGATAGCACGGCGCACCCCCGATGGGAACCGCGGCGGACCCTTGGCGGGCATGCATTTCAGAGCAGGCCCGGGCCGGCCTCGTCCTCAAGCGGTTGCGGGCTGAAGCTGCGGGCGAGGCGCTCGAAGCGCCAGCGCACGGACGGGGTCTCGCTCGGCCGCACGGCGAGCACGATCTGCTCGGTGCGCCGCATGCCGTCGGAGGAGGCCAGGAACGCGCTGTCCTCCACATAGGCCTGCCCGGGGCTGACCGTGAACTGCCAGGCCTCCCGGTTCGGCAGGACCAGCATGACGACGCGGCCCCCCTGGGCGGGGCTCGCCTTGATGCCGGGCGCGAGATGGAAGCGAATGACGGCCTCGCGCGTGGGCACGCTCGTGCCTTCGCCCCAGAAGACATCCTCGCCCTCCAGCACGTCCCCCTCGGGGAAGACCTGCCAGCGCCGCTCGTGGGTCAGGCCGAACCGGACGCGGTAGCCGTCGTGGCTCGCCTGGAGGAACTGCACGTGGTCGCGCTCGCTGCGCTCGGCCGTCACGTGCTCGGGCCCGCCGATCACCACCGGGCCGATGCGCCGCATGAGCCAGCGCGCCACGGACCGGTCGAGCCAGTTCCCCTTCACGGCCACGATCTGGCAGGACGACACGTCACCGATGGAGGCGGTGGAATGGGCCACGGTGGAGCGCGATGCCTGGATCACCGCGTCGGTGGCCGTGTAGGGCGTGCCGCAATTGACCACGATGCGCTGGGCGCCGCTGGAGAACTCGAAGGAGAGGCAGCCGGCCCCGGCCTCGGACGAGAGCGGCGTCGGCGGCGCCCGGCCCACATCGGCCACCAGCAGGGAGCGCCCGGCCTCCAGGCGCTCGTAGCCGGAATGGGGCGCGTGATGGATCGGCTGGCTGCGCATGTCGTCGTAGGTGAGCAGCGTCGCCAGATGGTCGGGAGCCGTGACGCCCATGCCGTTGAAGTGGGACAGGGTCCCGTCCCCGTGCCGGAACAGGCGCACCATGGGCAGCATGCGGTCGATGGCGTGGAGCAGGGATTCCGGCGTGTCGATCTCGCGGCTCGCATACATCTGGCGCAGGGGCAGGAGATCGAACAGCAGCTCGACCAGGATGCGCGGGTTGCGGCTCGCGTGGCCCCCGTCGGCCAGGATCTGCCGGTCGAGCTCGCGCGCGAGCAGGCGGGTGGCGCGTTTGAGCGCCCTCTCCAGCCCCTCGCAGCACAGGCCCGCATAGCACAGGGCGATGGCCGCCATGAGCTGGTCGAAGGGAAGCCCGCCCGACCGGGTGCGGCGCTCCAGGTCCTTCACCGACTGGCCGAGGATCCTCAGGAAGCGCTGGTAGAAGGCGTGGTCCGCCCCCTCCAGGATCAGCGGCGACTGGCTGATGAAGGACATGAGCCGTCGGGCCACGATGCGGGTCTCGCAGGCCGTGCGCTTGTCCCCGAGGCGCGAGGTGACGAACTCGTCCACCAGGGAGCGGGCATTGGCCTGGGCCAGGGCGGTGCCGGCGGCTCGCAGGTGCCTGAGCCAGCCGAAGCCGTAGAGCGCCTCGGCCCAGGCCCGGCTCGGCGGCACGAAGCTGAAGGGCGAGCGCCCGCCCGTCGTGATGGCGCGGCCCGCGAAGGCGAAGAAGCCCGAATAGATGTCGGTCGCGATGGTGGGGTCTGCGGTGCGCAGGTCCTGCGGTGCGAAGATCAGGCGGTGCGGGACCGGCGTACCGAGCCGGAGCCGCGACAGGCTCCATGCGGCGGCTCCGCGCGTGGCGCGGCCGGCCTCGCGCAGCGCGAGGCCGTATAGCCGCCAGCGGTCGGGCCCGAAATCCACGCGTGGCGCTCCTCTTCTCATGCCGAATGTGACGACAGCTTAAGAAGGAGTTCCAGCTTTTTGGTTAACATCCGGTAACCGCGCGCGGTTTTGTCGTCATCCCGTTCGCACGAAGCGGGCCATGAAGAAGCCGTCGAGGCCGGCGCGGTCGTGGCCGGCCACCGCGAGATGGCACGGCAGGGTCCGCACGTCGCCGTCCGGCGTCAGGCACTCGGTCAGGCCGCCGACCTCGTCCGGCGTCACGGGGAGGCGCTCGAAGTCCGGATGGCGGGCGAGAAAAGCCTGGGCCTGCCGCTCCCCTTCCTCGGCCTCGAGGGAGCAGGTGCAGTAGACGAGGCGCCCGCCGGGCTTGAGCAGGCTGGCCGCCTTGTCGAGCAGACGCGTCTGAAGCCCGGCGAGCTTTCTCACGTCCTCCTCGCCCTTGGTCCAGGCCACGTCCGGGTGGCGGCGGATCGTGCCGGTGGCCGAACAGGGCGCGTCGAGCAGGACTGCGTCGAAGGGCGGCCCGTCGAGCTTTTCCGCGTCGACGGCGCGGGTTTCCGCCTTCAGCTTCAGGCGGGCGAGATTCTCCTCCAGCCGCTTCAGCCGCTTGGCCGAGCGGTCGACGGCCAGCACCTCGGCGCCGGCTGCCGCGAGCTGGGCGGTCTTGCCGCCGGGCGCGGCGCACAGATCTGCGATGCGCTCGCCGGGCTTCGGGTCGAGCAGGCGCGCCGGCAGGGCGGCGGCCGCGTCCTGCACCCACCATTCACCTTCCTCGTAGCTCGGAAGATCCCGGATCGCGGTGCGCTCGGTGAGGCGGACGCTGCCGGTGGGCAGGAGAATGCCGCCGAGCCGCTCGGCCCAGGAGGCCGCATCGTCCTTGACGGTCAGGTCCACGGAGGGCAGCGCCTGATGCGCTCTGGCGATCTCGGTGGCGAGCTTCTCGCCGTATTGCGCAATCCAGCGCTTCTCCAGCCAGTCGGGCGTGTCGAGCCAGGGCTCGGCGGCGGACAGGATCGCCTCGCGCTCGCGGGCCACCCGACGCAGAACCGCGTTGATGAGCCCGCCCGCATGCTTCAGCCGCCGATCTTCCTGGGCGAGCTGCACGGCCGTGTCGACGGCCGCATGGTCCGGCACGTCGAGGAAGAGGATCTGCGCCGCCCCGATGGCGAGGAGGTTCAGCAGGCGCTCGTCGCGCGCGCCCTTGTCGAGGCGCTCGCGCAGGGCCCAGCCGATGGTGCCGAGCCGGCGCATGGTCACGATGGCGATGGCCCGCGCCAGGGTCTCGTCGCGGCCCGACAGACGCTCCTGGGGCGCGTATTCGTCGAGCATGTCGTCGAGCGGCACGCGCCGCTTCAGCGCCTCCGTCACGGCGTTCCAGGCGAGGCGGCGCGGCCCGAGGCCGGAATGGGATTGGGAATCGTCCACGTCGCTCAACCCCACGGGCCGCGGCGGGAGGCGGAGCCCCAAGGGCTGCCTGACGGGCTGCCCGCCGGCGGCCGGGGCGCGAAGCCGCTCCGCACCGGCGCTCCCATCTGCTGCGCCAGCGCCTGGAGGGCGGCGATCCGGTTTTCCGTCGCCGGGTGGGTCGAGAAGAGGTTGTCCATGCCGTGTCCCGAAAGGGGGTTGATGATGAAGAGCGGCGCCGTCGCCGGATGGCGCTCCGCATCCATGTTGGGAATGTGGGCGGCGCCGCCCGCGATCTTGGCCAGAGCCGAGGCCAGGGCCATCGGCTGCCCGCAGATCTCGGCGCCCATCCGGTCCGCGTCATACTCCCGCGAGCGGCTGATGGCCATCTGAATGATCATGGCCGCGAGGGGCGCCAGAAGCGCGGTGGCGAGCATGACGATGGGGTTCGGCCGGTCGTCGCCCCGCCCGCCGAACAGGAAGCCGAACTGGGCGAGGGTCGATATGGCACCCGCGATGGTGGCGCTGACCGTCATGACGAGGGTGTCGCGGTTCTTGATGTGGGCGAGCTCGTGCGCCATCACGCCCGCGATCTCGTCACGGTTCAGCATCTGCAGGAGGCCGGTGGTCGCGGCCACCGCCGCGTTCTCCGGGTTGCGACCCGTCGCGAAGGCGTTGGGCTGGGGATTGTCGATGATGTAGACCCGCGGCATCGGCAGGCCCGCCCGCTGCGACAGGTCCCGCACCATGCGGACCAGGTCGGGCGCGGTGCGCTCGTCCACCTCGACCGCGTGATGGGCGGAAAGCGCCAGCCGGTCCGAGTTCCAATAGGCGAAAAGGTTGGTGGCGACCGCGACGCCGAGGGCGATGAGCATGCCGTTCGCGCCGCCGAGCAAGTAGCCGACCACGCCGAAAAGGGCCGTCAGGGCCGCCAGAAGCATCCCGGTCTTGACGGTGTTCATAGGGGTCTCCACCTCGTGTTCGACACGGATCGTCCGCACGGGTCATATGTGGGAACGGTCCAGGTCACTCCCAAGATCCGGGATGCAATCTCGCACGATCCGGGCCGGCATGGCATAAGGCGCCTCATGAGCACGAACGATATTCTCCACAGCACCCCGTCCTCGTTCCCCGAAGGAGCCGCCCCCGGCAAGACCCTCTCGCCGGCCGCTCGCCGCGCCCTGGAGGAGGCCGCCGAGCGCCGCCGCGAGATCGACGCCCGCGCGGCCGAGATCGCCACCCGCAAGGAGCGCAACGGCCGCGGCGGCCTGGAGCCCGTCCGCTACGAGGACTGGGAGGTGAAGGGACTCGCCAGCGACTTTTGAGGATTTTTTGCCGGGCATGTCACATCCGGCCCCGCCGTCTCGTCTTGATCCCGTCAGCACACCCTGCAGAGGATCTGAGACAATGACACCCCGTTTGGACACCTTCGCAGCCGCCCCTGCCACGATGAAGGCCATGCTCGACCTCGAGAGCAAGGTGAAGGCGAGCGGACTGGAGCCCAGCCTGATCCATCTGGTGAAGACCAGGGCCTCGCAGATCAACGGCTGCGCCTACTGCATCCACATGCACACGCGCGAGGCACGCGCCGACGGCGAGACCGAGGAGCGCCTCTACCTCCTCGACGCCTGGCGCGAATCGCCCCTCTACAGCGACCGGGAGCGGGCGGCGCTCGCCTGGACGGAGGCCCTGACGCTGGTCTCGCAAACCCATGCGCCGGACGAGGATTACGCTCTTCTCAAGGCGCATTTCACGGACGAGGAGCAGGTGAAGCTCACCCTGGCGATCGGCGCCATCAACGCCTGGAACCGCTTCGCCATCGGATTCCGGGCGATCCATCCGGTCGGAGAACAGCGTGCGGCGGCCTGAAGGCGCCGGGGCGGACCCGTTCGAGCCCTTGCGGCCGCGGTTGGTCCGCCTCGCCTACCGGATGCTCGGTTCCATGGCGGAAGCCGAGGACATCGTCCAGGAGGCCTGGCTGCGCTGGCACGAAACGGATCGCTCGGCGGTCCGCGATCCTGCCGCGTATCTCTCCCGGACGGTGACGCGTCTCTGCCTCGACCACCTGAAATCGGCGCGGGTGAAGCGGGAGACCTATATCGGTCCCTGGCTGCCCGAACCGGTCCTCGAAACGGAGCCGGACGAGGGCGAGGAGGATCTGTCGCTGACCTTGATGATGGCGCTCGAGCGGCTTTCCCCGCTCGAGCGGGCGGCATTCCTGCTGCATGACGTGTTCGGCGTCAGCTTCGAGGACATCGCCGCGACGCTCGACCGGAACCCCGCCGCCTGCCGCCAGCTCGCGGCACGGGCTCGCCGGAACGTGAGGGCCGCCCGTCCACGCTTCCCCGTGCCCCGGGACGAGGGCCGGCGCATGGCCGAGGCATTCCTCGCCGCCTCGCGCAGTGGCGACCTCCAGGGCCTGCAGGCGCTGCTCGCCGAGAACGTCGTCGCCTATGCGGACGGCGGGGGGATCAAGCGCGCCGCCATCAATCCCCTGGCGGGATTCCGGCGCGTGTCGGGGTTCCTTCTCGGGGTGGCCCGAAAGGCGAATTATGCCAAACCGCGGCTCTTGCATATGGGCATGATCAACGGCCTGCCGGGCTTCGTCACGGTCGAGCCCGGCGAAGTCCTGCAGACCACGGCGCTGCAGATCGAGGACGGGCGGATCACCGCCATCTACGTGGTGCGAAATCCCGAAAAGCTCCGGCACATCCCACTGCCGGCGCGGTCGGAGGTTCCTCGCGCCTGAGCCCGCGAAACGGACCATTGTTCTGCCGGAACGCTCCCGCTACCGTACGGCCAAAAGGGGAGGGTGGAGTGAGCGGGGCGGCACGCCTGGAAATCTTCCGGGATCTTCTCGACGAGGCGCACCGGGCGCTGGATCTCACCTTCGGGTTCGAATTGTGGGACGGGTCGACGGTTCCGCGGGACTTGCCGTCCTATGCCATGCGCCTCGTGATCAAGCGTGAGAGCGTGATCGCGGGCCTGCTCCGCCGGCCGACCCTGGACACTGCCGTCAACGCTTATGTGGCCGGACTCCTGGACCTCAAGAACGGCACGATCTTCGATCTCGCGGCGCAGCGGCCGCAGGGAAAGATCGGGCGGCGCCTCAACGGCGTGAGCAAGCTCAAGGCGCTGAAAGTCGCCTTCCGATTCTTCCGAGCGCCCGCCGACATGCCGCGCCCCCTCGATCGGCCGGCTGAAGGAACCGGCGCCCGCGACGGCAAACCTTCGACCAACAAGGCCAACATCGCCTACCACTACGACGTGTCGAACGACTTCTACCGGCTCTTCCTGGATCCGGAGATGGTCTACACCTGCGCCTACTTCCAGCCGGACTGGCACGACGACCTCGCCCGCGCCCAGCGGGACAAGCTCGACATGATCTGCCGCAAGCTGCGGCTCAGACCCGGCGAGCGCCTGCTCGACATCGGCTGCGGCTGGGGGGCGCTGATCTGCCATGCGGCGCAGCATTACGGCGTGAAGGCCGTGGGCGTGACGCTCGCCGAGGAGCAGGCGGCGCTCGCCCGCGAGAAGGTCGAGCGGCTCGGCCTCCAGGACCGGGTCGAGGTGTTGCTCAAGGACTTCACCCAGATGGAGGGCGAGTTCGACAAGATCTCCTCGATCGGCATGTTCGAGCATGTGGGGATCGCCAACCACGAGACCTATTTCCGCACCGTGCACCGGCTGCTCCGGCCGCGCGGCCTCTACCTGCATCACTGCATCGCCCGGCGGGCGAAACGTTCCGACAAGGCCTTCAGCCGCCTCAAGCCCGAGGCCAAGGCGATCATGCGCTACATCTTCCCCGGCGCGGAGCTCGACCATCTCGGCATGTCGGTCTCCAACCTCGAGCGCTACGGCTTCGAGGTTCACGACGTGGAGGCCTGGCGCGAGCACTACCAGCGCACGACCCGGCTGTGGTGGGAGAACCTGAACGCCAATCGCGCAAAGGCCGAAGCCGAGGTCGGGCCGGAGACCACGCGGGCGTGGCTCCTCTACCTCGCGGGCGTGTCGCTCGGCTTCGAGCGCGGCGTGATCGGCGTCAACCAGACGCTGGCGTCCAAGCGCACGCGCGGCCCCTCGGGACTGCCGCCGTCGCGGGCGGATCTCTATCTCGACGACAGCCGGTGAGAAGCCGGTTCTAGAAGGGTCGCAGGAGCATCCTCAGCAGGACGACGCCCGAGGCAAGTATAATGAGCCCGAAAACCAGAATCGCCGGACCGAAGGGCGGAAACATCACCAGAAGCGCCCCATAGGCCGTGAGGATCAGCCCGAGCAGGCAGATCGAGCGGCCGATGAGGGTCGTGAGCTCCGAAAATTCCGAGCATGGTACTGGCGGGTGCCTGTCGGGTCTGGCGTTCATGGGTGTGGTCTCGATTGCACGTTATAGCGTAGCAACAACTGAGACCGAGGGCAAATATTTTGTTATAGTATATATAAACGGGATCTATGGGGTCACCACCACCCGGGTGCCCACGCTCACCTGATCGTAGAGGTGGATGATGTCCTCGTTCAGCATGCGGATGCAGCCGTAGGACGCATAGGTCCCGATGGAGCCCGGGCGATTGGTGCCGTGGATGGCGTATTCGTCGAGGTCCAGGGTCAACGCCCGCGCGCCCATGGGGTTGTTGGGCGCGCCGCCCGGGATGACGTCGGGAAGCCGGGGGTTGTCGCGCTTCACCTCCGCCGGCGGCGACCACGCGGGCCGCACGTATTTCCCGTCGACCCGGGCTTCGCCGAACCATTGCTTACCGGGCTTGCCCACCGCTACGGGATAGCGGATCGCGGTCCCGTCCGGGCGCACGTAATAGAGTCGTCGCTCCGCCGTGCGGATCACGATGGTGCCGGGAGAAACGCCGGCCTGGAACGGCACCACCTCGCGGGCGGCCGCCATGCCCGCCAGACTCATGGTGCCGGCCGCACAGGCGACCGCGAAGACCAAACCCCGGACCATGCCTCAACCCTCCTGGCAAAGCTGCACAGGAGTGAGACGCGAAACGAAAGGCTACGGTTCCCGGAAGCCTCAGATCACCGGATCCCAGCTCATCATGCGATCCTGGACCGTCTCAACCGGACGCGGCGCGCGGTTCGTCATGCGCGCATGGAGGCGCTTCACGGTGGTGCTCGCCGTCGTGACGCACAGGAACGGCAGGAAGGCGTGGACGACGGCCGCAAGGCCCGCGCGGAGCAGGGGAAACGCGAAGCTCAAGGCCACGCCCATATGCTGCAGGTAGGTTTCGCCGACGGCCTCGGGATGCTCGGTGAAGAGCCGCTTCAGGGACATGGAAGCCTCCCTCTGGGGAGCCGGCATGGTAGGGCTCCCGGAACCGGCGCTCAAGCTGCCCATTCGGGTGGCCGTCAGCCGGAGGCGCGTCGGCGGCCGATGCTCTCGGCGAAGCGGACGAGGTAGCCGTCCGGGTCCTGAACCAGGAATTCGCGCGAGCCCCGCTCGTCCGGTTCGCCGCCGATCCGGTACCACGCCTCTGCAGGCTCGCGGTAGAGAGGCCAGCCGGCTTCCGCGAGGGCCCTGAGGATGGGTTCGAGGCTGCGGGTCGCGATCTGGAAGTTCACGCCCCGGCCGAAGGGTCTCTCGAGCGGTCCGGTCTCCCAGCTGCCGTTGACCTGGCAGAGCATGATCTGCGCGCCTTCGCGCTCCAGATAGGCGAACTTCGCCTGCGGCCGGTCATAGGCCACCGTGAAGCCGAGGAGCCCGCACCAGAAATCCAGGCTTCTTTGCAGATCGGTGACGTCGAGTTCCGGCACCAGGGCGCCGAAGCCGCCCTCGGGGGTGCGTCCGCGTCCGGCGGCGGCGTTTCGCTCGGTCTGGGAGAGCTGCATGATTGCCTCGAAACGATCGTGGCCGGGATGAGCCCGGCCACGATGAAGGACGAAGAAGGATCGGGATTACGCCGCCTGCACCCGCTTGTTCTGGCGGTTGGTGATCAGGTCGTCGACCACGGACGGATCGGCAAGGGTCGAGGTGTCGCCGAGATTGCCGAACTCGTCCTCGGCGATCTTGCGCAGGATGCGGCGCATGATCTTGCCGGAGCGGGTCTTGGGCAGGCCCGGAGCGAACTGGATCAGGTCGGGCGACGCGATCGGGCCTATCTCCTTGCGCACCCAGGCGACGAGCTCCTTGCGCAGCTCCTCCGTGGGCTCCTCGCCCGCCATCAGGGTCACATAGGCGTAGATCCCCTGGCCCTTGATGTCGTGCGGATAGCCCACGACCGCCGCCTCCGACACCTTCGGATGGGCGACCAGCGCGGATTCCACCTCCGCCGTGCCCATGCGGTGGCCGGACACGTTGATCACGTCGTCCACGCGGCCGGTGATCCAGTAGTAGCCGTCGGCATCGCGGCGGCAGCCGTCGCCAGTGAAATACTTGCCCGGATAGGTGGAGAAATAGGTCTGCACGAAGCGCTCATGGTCGCCGTAGACCGTGCGCATCTGGCCCGGCCAGGAATCGGCGATCACCAGGTTGCCCTCGCAGGCCCCCTCCAGCACCTTGCCGTCCGCGTCCACCACCTGCGGCTTCACGCCGAAGAACGGCCGGGTCGCCGAGCCGGGCTTGAGCTTGGTGGCGCCGGGCAGCGGGGTGATCAGGATGCCGCCGGTCTCAGTCTGCCACCAGGTGTCGACGATCGGGCAGCGGCCGTCGCCGACCACCCGGTGATACCACTCCCAGGCCTCCGGATTGATCGGCTCGCCGACCGAGCCCAGCAGGCGGAGCGACTTGCGCGAGGTCTTTCTCACCGGCTCCTCGCCCGCCTGCATGAGGGAGCGGATCGCGGTCGGGGCGGTGTAGAAGATGTTGACGTTGTGCTTGTCGATCACCTCCCAGAAGCGGGAGATCGACGGATAGGTGGGCACGCCCTCGAACATCAGCGTCGTGGCGCCGTTCGCGAGCGGTCCGTAGAGGATGTAGGAGTGGCCCGTCACCCAGCCCACGTCGGCGGTGCACCAGTAGACGTCGCCGTCATGGTAGTCGAACACGTATTGGTGCGTCATCGCCGTGTAGACGAGGTAGCCGCCGGTGGTATGCAGCACGCCCTTCGGCGTTCCGGTGCTCCCCGAGGTGTAGAGGATGAAGAGCGGGTCCTCCGCGTTCATCTCCTCGTAGGGGCACTCGTCCGAGACCATCTCGGCCGCCTCGTCGTAATAGACGTCGCGGCCAGGCAGCATGTTCACGGGCGCGTCGGTGCGGCGCACCACGAGGACGTGGTCGACGCCTGCGCCCTTGCCGAGGCGCTCGAGGGCCGCGTCCACGTTCTCCTTCAGCGGGACCTTGCGGCCGCCGCGCAGGCCCTCGTCCGCCGTCACGATGAAGGCGGACTTGGCGTCCTGGATGCGGCTGGCGAGCGAATCGGGCGAGAAGCCGCCGAACACCACCGAGTGGATGGCGCCGAGCCGTGCGCAGGCCAGCATGGCGTAGGCCGCCTCGGGGATCATCGGCATGTAGATCGTCACCCGGTCGCCCCGCGTGACGCCGCGGTTGCGCATGACGTTGGCCATGCGGCAGACCTGCGCGTGGAGCTCGCGGTAGGTGATCTTCTTCGATTCCGACGGATCGTCGCCCTCCCAGA
The DNA here is from genome assembly GCA_035645535.1 of Microvirga sp. Classification (GTDB taxonomy): domain Bacteria; phylum Pseudomonadota; class Alphaproteobacteria; order Rhizobiales; family Beijerinckiaceae; genus Microvirga. The sequence goes on from DASQMJ010000056.1 coordinate 165,547, forward strand.
TGATGGCGACCTGGTCGCCGCGGGTGTCGAGGTGGCGGTCGATGCAGTTATAGGCGACGTTGGTGGTGCCATCCTCGAACCAGCGGATCGCCACGTTGTCGGGGCCGAAATTGGTGTTCTTGATCCGGGTCGGCTGCTGGAACCAGTGGATGCGCTTGGCCTCCTCGGCCCAGAACTTTTCCGGATCCTTGATGGAGGCCTCGTATTTCGCCCTGTAGCCCGCATCGTCCAGATAGGCCCGGCGGCTCCATTCCGGCGACACGTCGTAGATCTTCTCTTCCATGGCGCTTCTCCCAAAGGCGATCGATGTGGTTGCCTATAGGTTTAGGGAAAGTGCGCCGCGTCGGGAAGCCGCCCCGGATCGGACTTTGGTCGTTCATACTTTTGTTTGCGGAAAGGTGCTGGTTCCCAGATCAAAATGAAACTAAGTTGCGGTAAGGCGAGTGGTTCCCCTAACGATTCCGCCGAACAAAACACGATGGGTATTGATGCGCTTCGTTGCTTACTCGCTCCTCGGGGTTCTGACTGGGGGAGTATTTGGTGCCTTTGGGGGATATTCCGGCACCATTGTCTTCCAGGTGGCCACCAATGACCCCTGCTTGGAGGAGGCCTGCGCCATCAGAGCCATTGGACACGGGCTTTTCCTGATGATCGCTGGCGCGGCACTAGGAGCGCTGCTCGGTCTCTGGACCGCTTGGCTGCACCACAGGCACCTTAAAGCCCGCCCATCCGGCAGACGATCTCCCATTCCTCGTCCGTGACCGGCTGCACGGATAGGCGCGAGTTGTTGACGAGGATCATGTCCTTGAGCCTCGGCTCCTTCTTGATCTCGTCCAGGGTCACGGGGCGCGGCAGGGCCTTGACCGCCTTGATGTCCACCATGCCGAACTTGCCGGTCTCGTCGGTGTGGTCGGGATAGTACTCCTTGATCACCTCGACGATGCCGACGACGGCCTTGCCCTCGTTGGAATGGTAGAAGAAGCCCTGCTCGCCCTTCTTCATGGCCATCAGGTTCTGCTTGGCGACGTGGTTGCGCACCCCGTTCCAGAAGGTTCCCTTCTCGCCCTGCGCGACTTGGTTGTCCCAGGACCAGACGGAGGGTTCGGACTTGTAGAGCCAGTGGGCCATGCTGCTACTCAGTAATGCTCGGGCTTGATCGGACGGTTCATCAGGGCATCGACGGCCTGGCCCAGGGTCCAGGCGCCGCTAAGGACTTTCTCCACCGCCTCGGAGATCGGCATGTCGATCCCTTTCGCGCGGGCGAGCGCCACCAGGGCCTTGGCGGTGGTGGCGCCCTCCACCAGCTTGCCGCCGGCGGCCTCCTCGGCGGACAGGCCCTGGCCGAGGCGCATGCCGAAGGCGAAGTTGCGGGATTGCGCCGAGGAGCAGGTGAGCACCAGATCGCCGAGGCCGGAGAGCCCCATCAGGGTCTCGGGCATGCCCCCATAGGCGCGGGCGAAGCGCAGGAGTTCCGCGAAGCCGCGGGCGATGAGCGCCGCCTTGGCGCTCTCGCCGAGGCCGCGGCCGACCACGGCCCCGCACGCGATGGCGAGCACGTTCTTGGCGGCGCCGCCGATCTCGACCCCGCGCACGTCGGTGCGGTGATAGATCCGGAAGGTCGGGCCCGAGAGGGCGGTGGCGATCGATTCCGCGAGTGCCGCATCCGTACAGGCGATGGTCACGGCGGTGGGCAGGCCTCGCGCCACATCGTGGGCGAAGCTGGGTCCCGACAGGACCGCGACCGGTGCACCGGGCCGGACCTCACCGACGACGTCGCACAGGAAGGCGCCGGTCTCGCGCTCGATGCCCTTGGCGCAGAGGACGAGGGGCGTGTCCGCCGGCAGGACGGGGGCGAGCGCAGCCGTCATCTCCCGGGTGGTCTGGGCCGGGGTGACGAGGAGAACCGCACGCGAGCCGGCGAGCTCCGACAGGTCGGCCGTCGGGCGGATGCGCTCGTGGAGCTGGATGCCCGGCAGGAAGCGCTCGTTGGTGCGGGAGGCCGCAAGCTCCGCCGCCTGCTTGGGCGAACGCATCCACAGGATCACGTCGTTGCCGGCGGCCGCGGCCGCGTTGGCGAGCGCCGTGCCCCAGGCGCCGGCCCCGGCGATCCCGATGGGTGTCGGCATCAGGCCTTGGCTCCCGCCTCGTCGCGGCTCGAATCGAGGGGCCAGCGGGCGCGTGCGGGGGCCGAGATGTCGTCGATGAGGCCGAGCCGCATCCGCTCCAGGCCCGCCCAGGCGATCATGGCGCCGTTGTCGCCGCACAGGGACAGGGGCGGGGCCACGAGGCGCAGCCCCGTCTCGACCGCGAGGCGCTGGAGCGCCTGGCGCATGGCCTGGTTGGCGGCGACGCCGCCCGCCACCACCAGGGCGGTGGGATGGCCGGCAAGATCCCGGAAGGCGCGCAGGCCCACCCGGGTGCGGTCCACCACCACGTCGACCACGGCGGCCTGGAAGCTGGCGCACAGATCCGCCACGTCGCTCTGGGTCAGGGGCGCGATCCTCTCGGCCTCGAGCCGCACGGCGGTCTTCAGCCCCGAGAGCGAGAAATTGGGCTCGGCGCGCCCCTGCATCGGCCGCGGCAGGTCGAAGCGCTCGGGATTGCCCTTGGCGGCCTCCTGCTCCACGTGCGGCCCGCCCGGATAGGGCAGGCCCAAGAGCTTCGCCACCTTGTCGAAGGCCTCGCCGATGGCGTCGTCGATGGTGGTGCCGATGCGCACGTAATCGCCGACGCCGCGCACCGCCACGAGCTGGGTGTGGCCGCCCGAGGCGAGGAGCAGCAGATAGGGGAAGCCGATGCCGTCCGTGAGCCGGGCGGTCAGCGCATGAGCCTCCAGGTGGTTCACGGCGAGCAGCGGCTTGCGGGTCACGAGGGAGAGGGCCTTGGCTGTGGTCAGTCCCACCAGCACGCCGCCGATGAGGCCGGGACCGGCGGCGGCCGCGATGCCGTCGACGTCGCGGATCGAGCAGCCCGCAGCTTTCAGCGCCCGCGCCACGAGGCGGTCGATCACCTCCACATGGGCGCGCGCCGCGATCTCCGGCACCACGCCGCCGTAGCGGGCGTGCTCGGCGATCTGGCTCAGGACCTCGTTGGAGAGGATCTCGCCCTTGCCGTCGAAGCCGACGCCGACCACCGCCGCAGCGGTCTCGTCGCAGGTGGTCTCAATCCCGAGAATGCGCATGGTCGTTGGGGCGTCCCTGGCTGATCTTTCGGGCTTCACGGCCCGCCTGTCCTCCCCCTATAGTCCGCCGCGCCACACAAGATCAATCGAACGCCTGTCGTTCCTCAAGCGAAGGAAACCCAGCCGGAATGGCCGACACATCCACCCTGGTCATCGGTACGCGAGGCAGCCCCCTGGCTCTCGCCCAGGCCCACGAGACGCAGGCGCGCCTCTCCGCGTCCCACGGCTGGGCTCCCGAGCGGCTGCCGCTGTCGGTCATCAAGACGACCGGCGACGCCATCCAGGACCGGCCCCTCTCGGAGGCAGGCGGCAAGGGCCTGTTCACCAAGGAGCTCGACATCGCGCTCCTGAACGGAGACATCGACCTCGCGGTGCATTCCGCCAAGGACCTGCCGACGACCCTGCCCGAGGGCATCGTGGTGGCCGGCTACCTGCCGCGGGAGGACGTGCGCGACGCCTTCATCAGCCGCCGCTACGGCAGCCTCGGCGACCTGCCGGCCGGCGCCGTGGTCGGCTCCGCTTCCTTGAGGCGTCAGGCGCAGATGCGCCGCCTGCGGCCCGACCTCCAGATCACGCTCCTGCGCGGCAACGTGCAGACGCGCCTCGCCAAGCTCGACCGCGGAGAGGTCGACGCCACGCTCCTGGCCATGGCGGGCCTGCGCCGGCTCGGCCTCACCGATCACGTCACCGCTGTCCTCGACACGGACGATTTCCTGCCCGCCGTGGGGCAGGGAGCCATCGCGGTCGCGATCCGGGCTGGCGACAGCCGGGTGGCGCAGGCGGTCGCGCCGATCCTCGATGCGGCGACCGGCTATGCGCTCGCGGCCGAGCGGGCCTTTCTCACCGTGCTCGACGGCTCCTGCCGCACACCGATCGCCGGCCATGCGCGCCTGGACGGCCAGGAGATCGAGATCCGCGGCCTCGTGCTGCGCCCGGACGGCTCCGAAACGCTCGAAGCGGCCCGGCGCGGGGCCGCGTCCGATGCGGCTGCCCTGGGGCGCGAGGCCGGTCTCGACCTGCGTTCCCGCATGCCGGCGGGCTTCCTGAGCGCCTGATGCAGATCCTCGTCACACGCTCGCAAGAGGACGCCGAGCGCACGGCGCGGCGGCTCAGGGCGCTCGATCACGATGCCGTCATCGCGCCGGTGACGGAGATCGTGCCGACCGGCGATCCCATACCCGCCGGGCCCTGGGATGCGCTCATCGTTACGAGCGCCCATGCACGGGATGCGCTGGCCGCGATGGCGGACAAGTCCAGGCCCGTCTTCGCCGTAGGGCCGCACACGGCATCCGCCGTCCGGGGGGCGGGGTTTGCCGACATCACCACCGCCGAGGGGGATGCGAAATCCCTGTCGCGCCTGATCCGCGGCACGCGCACGAGCGGCATGAGGCTGCTCCATGTCACGGCGCGCCACCACAAGGAGGAGCCGGCGGCCTCCTTGAGGGCGGCGGGATTCGAGGTGACGGAATGGCCGGCCTACGAGGCGAGGGCGGCTCGGGAATTGCCGGAAGCGGCCGTCGAGGCCCTGCGCACTGGCCAAATCGGCGCTGCGCTCCATTATTCCCGTCGAAGCGCTCAGATCGTCCTTCGGCTGACCGAGGAGGCCGGGCTGACATCGGCCCTCAGGACCTTCCCGCATCTGTGCCTGTCGGCCGATGTGGCGATTCCCTTCGAAGGTCTGGAGGCGAGGACGCTTCTCGCCGAACGGCCGGACGAGGATGCGCTTCTCGCCCTGCTGGAGTGCCTCCCGTGACGGTCGGTCCGGCTTGGTCTACGATCCAGGCCGGGATCTCGTCGTGGGGATCGTCTCGAAAAGCCGTGGCTCTTCGGGATGATGCTGCGGGCAGGGAACGAAACGCTGCGCTCAAGCTTGCCATATTTGCATTTCAAGAGTGATCCGTGACCGATTCATTTGACCCCAAAGCCCCGAAATCCTCCCGCAGGAAGCACAAGCGCGAGCCGGCGACCATCGACCTGAAGGCGACGGTCGTGCACGACACGCCGACGGAGGAGGCGCGTCCGCCCGAGCCGGAGCACGCGGCCGAGAACGCGGCCGCACGGCCGACGGATACGCTCGATTCGGGACCGGGAGTCGATTCGATCGGGCCGGCGGCCGCGCCGGAGACGCCCGTCCAGGAACCCCTCGCCCAAGAGACGCCGTCTCAGGAGACTCCTACCCGGGCCATGCCCGCCGACATGGCTCCCGCTGCGGAGATCCCGGGGCAGGAGGTTCCTGCTCAGGAAACCGTGGTGCGCGAGGAGCCCGTCCAAGACGATCCAGCAGGGATCCGGGACACTCTCGCCGGATCGGAGGACAGGCGGCCCGAGGAGGAGGCGCCCCGCGCGGCCGAACCCTCGCGGGACGTGCCGCCGCCGCGGGACGAGCCGGCCCGGCGCGGCAGTGCCGGCGCGATCATCGGCTCGGGGCTTCTCGGCGGCCTGATCGGCGCCGGTCTCGTCTACGGATTGCAGGAATGGCGGCCGCAGGGTCCGGCCCCGACCGATCCGCGGATCGTGCAGCTGGAGCAGCGCGTCGGCGCCCTGGCCCAGCAGCGCGGCACGCCGGGCCAGCCGGCCGATGCGGGAGCGCTGGAGAGCCGGATCGCCGCGCTGGAATCGGCGGCCGCATCCGTCGACCAGAGGATCCAGGCCGCCCAGGGCGCGGCCGAACAGGCCACAGCCCGTGCCGAGGAGGCCTTGAACCGGCCAGTTCCCGGGGCGCCGGCCCCGCAGAACGATGCGGCCGTGGCCGAACTCACGGAGCGGGTGTCGCGCCTCGACGAGCAGGTCCAGGCGAATCTCCAGCAGGTGCAGCAGGTTCAGGCCGGCCTTCAGCGGGCCCAGCAGGTCCAGGGCGGGCTCGACCAGGTCCGCGCCGAGCTGCAGCAGGTCCGCACCGAGAGCCAGGGCGCCGCGGCGGCCCGCCAAGCCATCGAGGGACGGCTGGCGGAGCTCGACCGCCGCCTTGCCGAGCAGGACCGGCGTGCGGCCGAGCAGGAGCAGCGGCTCGCCGATCTGTCCCGCCAGGCAACCGAGCGCGCCGAAGCTACGACGCAGCCGGCGATCCGCGTCATCCTGGCGGAGCGCCTCGGCGACGCCCTTCGGAACGGCACGCCCTATGCGGACGTTCTATCGGCCTTGAGGAACGTAGAGACCGATCCCGGCCGGCTCGGCGCCCTCGAGCCCCTGGCCCAGGAGGGCGCCCCGACCGCGGCCGAGCTCGCCCAGAGCTTCGAGCCTCTGGGCGCCACGATCCTGCGCGACGACCGCGCCGCCGGCGGCACTTGGACCGACCGGCTGATGCGGATGGCCGACCGGGTGGTTACCATCCGGCCGGTGGATGCGCCGGATGCGGCTGGCGTTCCCGGTCTCGTCGCCCGCGTCGAGCAGGCGCTGGCGCGGGGTGACGTTGCGGCAGCCGTCTCCGCCTGGGAGGCCCTGCCCGAACCGGCGCGGCGCCAATCCGAGGAGTGGGGCCGCCAAGCCAAGGCTCGCGCCGAGGCGGATGCCGCCGCGAAGGCGATCGCGTCCGACGCCGTCGCCGCCCTCAACAACCGTACGACGCAGTAAGTTTTAAGGATCTGCCCAGCATGTGGCGCGCTCTCTTCTTCCTCGGTCTTCTCTGCGTTGCGGCCTTCGGGGCGGTCTGGCTCGCCGACCGGCCGGGCACGGTCCTCGTCACCTTCGCGGGCTACGAGATGCAGACCTCGGTCGCCGTGGCGGCCGTGGCGCTTGCGGGCCTCGCCCTGTTCCTGGCCATGCTATGGTCCGTCGTGACCACGGTCCTGAACCTGCCCTCCCGGCTCAGCCACGCCTCGAAGGCGCGCCGCCGGGCCCGCGGCTACCAGGCAGTGTCGCGCGGCATGGTGGCGGTGGGCGCCGGCGACCCCATCGCGGCACGCCGTTATGCGGGCGAGGCTGAGCGGCTTCTCGGCCACGAGCCGCTGACGCTTCTCCTCAAGGCGCAGGCGGCGCAGGTTTCGGGCAACCGGGCGGCCGCGGAAGACGCCTTCAGCGAGATGATGGAGCGGGACGACACCCGCGTCCTGGGCCTGCGTGGCCTCTTCGTCGAGGCCCGCCGCCGCGGCGACAACCTGGCGGCGCGGGAGTACGCCTCGGAGGCGGTGCGGATCGCGCCGGCCGCCGCCTGGGCGAGCGACGCCGTCCTCGAAGCCCGCTGCGCCGAGCGGGACTGGCGCGGGGCGCTGGAATCCATCGACCGGCGCGCGTCGCTCGGCCTCCTCGACAAGGCCACCGCCAAGCGCCACCGGGCGGTTCTGCTGACCGCCGACGCCCTCGACCGGGCCGAGCAGGATCCGGAAGGCGCGCTCCGCAGCAGCCAGGATGCCGTGAAGCTCGCGCCCGATCTGGTGCCGGCGGCGGCGCTCGCCGGGCGCCTGTTGTCGCACCGGGGCGAGCTGCGCCGCGCCGCCAAGATCGTGGAGGCCGCCTGGCGCAGCCAGCCGCATCCCGACCTCGCCGAGGTCTATCTCAACCTGCGGCCGGGCGATTCGGCCCTCGACCGCCTCGCCCGCGCGGAGACGCTGCAGCGCCTGTCGAACCATGCCCCCGAGGGGCAGCTCGCCGTGGCCCGCGCGGCCCTGGAGGCGCGCGAGTTCGAGCGTGCCCGCCGGGCCCTGGAACCCCTGCTGCAGGATCGTCCCACCATGCGCGCGTGCCTCCTGATGGCGGATCTCGAAGAGGCGGAACACGGCCGCACGGGCCGCAGCCGGGAATGGCTCGCCCGCGCCACGCGGGCACCGCGCGACCCGGCTTGGATCGCGGACGGGGTGGTGTCGGACCGCTGGGGGCCGATCTCCCCGGTCACGGGCCGCATCGACGCCTTCGTGTGGCAGGCGCCGCCCGACGTGCTGGTGGCGCCGGAGGTCGCCATGAGCGACGACGTGACCGGCGACATCGACGAGCCCGAGGTGCTGCCGCCCATCGTGCCGGACGAAGCCGCGGTCGCGCCGGCGGACGAAGCGCCGATCCGGACCGAGCCGATTTCGGACGAGGCGAGCCCCGCTCCGGCCGTTCAGGAGGCTCCTGTTCAGGAACCTCCCAAGGAACCGGCTGCTCCCGAGGTCGTGAAGGAGCCGGCTAACGACAAGGTCGTGGAACCGGTGGCCTCCCGCCCGGAGCCCGTGGTGTTCCCGGCTTCCCCGCCGGACGTGCCCAAGCTGAAGGAGGCCGGCGGCCGGCGCGGACTTTTTCGGTAAGGAGCGCCCTTCGGGCGCGCCGATCCCTTGCCAAGCGCCGGGCGAGGGGTTATGAGGTCGCCCTCGTCGATCGGACGGTCGCGACGCCGCAATAGCTCAGCTGGTAGAGCACCTCATTCGTAATGAGGGGGTCGGGGGTTCGAATCCCTCTTGCGGCACCATTTCTTCCTGCGTTCATAGATCGCCGGCCTAGGGCCGTAGCACTCGGGCAGATCCCGCGGCCGCGCATAGGTGTATAGCTTCAGCATTATCCCGCTGACCGCCTGCCGGTGGTCGCGCGAGCGTCCACCGGCCGTGGACCGGAGCGCGGCATCATATCGGTAACCAGCTCCCTTTGGACATCGCCCGGCTGGTGCCGCCGCATCGCACGTCTCCGCCTACGTCAGACCAGCCAAGGCAGCAGCCACCAGATCCAAGAGGTGGCTTTACGCAATGTCATGCACGGTCTGGCCGACTGATAATTCTCTCGTAAGAAGCAAATCATCCCAAAGGGGATATAGTCGAGCCGCCTCTTCAAGTATAAGTAAGCACAAGAGGCAGGCTAATACGGCCGGTTAGACCAATAGCAAGTGGCTTGGGGGCAGTTAAATGGGCGCAGCTTTTTCGGTGCAAGGCATCAACATGGGGGGCTGGAGCTCGCTTTCGCTTTCGCTTCCGGAGGCTATCGAAACTCTTCAGACGTTGAAAGCCGAACACCACGTCAACTCGATTATTCTAAGCATTCCGTTAGAGCAGGACAGCCTCACGGCCACCACGGTCAAGGAGGTTCATGTCAATGATTTCGCCAACACCCCAAGCGATGAAGCCCTGACAGGCTTCATCTCGGCCGCAAGAGGGCTGGGCATTGACGTCCAGATCAAGCCCGTCCTCCATATCGGTCCGGACGGACACCCGGACCACATGTCATGGAACGACCTCAATCCCAGCGATCCCAAGGCATGGTTCGAGAGCTACAAGGCCAAACTCGTGCACTTGGCCGATATCGCCCAAAAGGCGGGATCGAAGGTCTTCTTCATCGGCAATGAGCTCGAGAGCCTGACCACCAATCCGGCCTTCCTGCCCTACTGGGAAGACATCATCGCAACGCTCCGAGCGCACTTTACCGGCGAGCTTGGCTATAATGCCGGTGCCGCGATGGGAGACCGTCCCCGGGGGGCCCAAGACATCGGCCTCGGTGGCGTCTCCTGGGAAGAGTACCGGGACGTCACCTTCTGGCATCTGCTGGATCGGGTGGGCCTGTCATTCTACCCCGAGCTGAGCGCAGACCCCGCTGCGGACCGGCAGGACTTCGTTGCCGGATGGCGAAACAACAGGTACGGGCGCGACATCATCCAGGAGTTTCAGACCTTCTCGCAGCAGATTGGGAAGAAGCTCTATCTCACCGAACTCGGATCCTTTGCCTGGGATGGGGGCAACAGCAATTTCAACTTCAACCCGCAGCCCGGGCGCTTCGACCTGGAGGAGCATACCGACTTCTTCGCCGCTACCTTCCAGGTGCTCGCGGGACAGAGCAGTTGGCTCGCCGGTGTGTACCCATACTCGGTGTACCCCAACATCATTATGCAGCCGAGCAATGGCGACACGAATTACGCCCTCGAACTCGAAGGCAAGCCCGCGACCGACCTCGTGAAATTCTGGTATTCGCGCAGCGCCAGCAGCCGGGATCTGTTCGGGACGGACGCTTCCGAGACCCTGAAGGGCTCCCGAGAAGCCGACACCATTGCAAGCTATGGCGGCAACGACAAGGTGTACGGCTTCAACGGCGCCGACCTGCTTGAGAGTGGGGCAGGCAGCGACACCGTGTTCGGAGGAAACGGCAACGACTTCCTTGAGCTCGGTGCCGGCAACGACTTCGGGTACGGGGACGCCGGCAACGACAAGCTGAAGGGCGGGTCGGGCGCTGACCGCCTGTTCGGCGGCACGGGCAACGACACACTCGATGGCGGAGCCCAGAACGATACTCTGGACGGAGGCGCCGGAAAGGACACGGTCAGTGCCGAGTTCGCGCAGAGCGGCGTGACCATCGATCTTGCGCTGAAACGCGTCAAGGCGAAAGACGGAACCGACAAGCTCGTCAGCATCGAGAATGCCAGGGGCAGCAACTTCAACGACAAGATCACCGGCGATGCCGGATCCAACACTCTGGTCGGCCTTTTCGGGAACGACACCCTCAAAGGCCTGGGCGGGAATGACACCTTGAAGGGAGGCGCACGCGACGACAAGCTCAACGGCGGCGACGGCAACGACCGCCTTTTCGGCGGTTCCGGGAATGACCTCCTGACCGGTGGCAAAGGCAAGGACACCTTCGTGTTCGATCTGCCGGCGTACTCGAATGATCAAGGAAATTACAACGTCGATTACATCACCGATTTCAAGGGTGTCGATGACGCAATAGCGCTGAGTCGATCTGCGTTTACGGGGTTTTCCAGGAAAGGCACCATCAGCAAAGGCGCCTTCCATCTGGGTTCCGCGGCTCATGATGCAAACGACCGCATCATCTATTCAAAATCGGACGGACGCATATTCTACGACCCGGATGGCACCGGTCCCGCGCAAGCCCACAACTTCGCCTCGGTCAATCCGGGTACCAAGATCACATATCTCGACTTCATTGTAATCTGACTGAACGGAGCGCCCGACCCATGTGGCAGCGATCGCTGCCACATGGGTCACTCGACCGGCGCACCGGAATGGCCGCCTCCTCAATGAAAACGGCCCGACCGGATTCTCCGGTCGGGCCGTTTCGTATTCCGCCGATGCTTCTGCCGACAGGCGTCAGCTCGATGCCTTCCTGACGAAGCGGTCGTCGAAGGTGGCCGCGAGGTCGATCTTGGCGTCCCTCAGCTCCGGGTCGAGCTGCTTGAGCATGTCCATGACGCTCGCCATGCCGTCCGGCGGCACGATGCCCGTGCGGGAATAGCTCTCCAGTGAGTTCTGAACGGCCTTGATGTAGAGCGCCCTGTCGCCGAGGTGGTATTCGGGCGGCACCGTCTCGGCCACGTCCTCGGGCTTCGCGGTCTGCAGCCATTTCAGGGACTTCACGAAGGCGTTGACGAGCCGCTGGGCCGTCACAGGGTTCTCCTGGATGAAGTCCTTCTTGGTGTAAAGGGTCGCGGCCGGGTTCGAGCCGCCGAACAGGGCGCGCGTGCCGGCCTCGGTGCGGGTGTCGATGACGACGGCGATGTCGCCGTCCGATTCGAGCTTGGCGATCACGGGATCGAGATGAGAGATCACGTCGATTTCGCCCTTCTGCATGGCGGCGACCGCGCTCGCGCCGGATCCGACGCCGATGAAGGCGGCATCGGTCGGCTTCAGGCCGGCCTTGACCATGGCGTATTGTGTGGTCAGTGCCGTGGATGAGCCCGGAGCCGTCACGCCGATCTTCAGGCCCTTGAAGTCGGCCGCTGACTTCACCCTGTCGGCCTTGTCCTTCTTGACTGCGATCACGATGGCCGGGAAGCGGCCGAGCTCGGTGATGGCCACCACCTCCTGGCCCTTGGCCTGCATGCGGATCGTGTGCTCGTAGGCGCCCGTCACCACGTCGACGGAGCCGCCGATGAGCGCCTGCAGGGACTTGGCGCCGCCGCCGAAATCGTTGATCTCGACATCGAGCCCCTCCTCCTTGAAGAAGCCCTTGCGCTCCGCGATAGTGAGCGGGAGGTAGTAGAGCAGCGGCTTGCCGCCGACGCCCAGCGTGACCTTGCTCTTCTCCGGCTTGTCCTGCGCGAAGGCCGCGGGGCCGAGGCCGGTGGCCAGCGCGGCGGCGCCCGTTCCGATGAGAAATGTCCGGCGTTTCATCCCATTCTCCCTGCTTCTTCGAGGTTTCTTGCGGGGTCAGGATTGCTCAAGACTGCGCGCTTGTCGATGGGGCAGGGCGCCAGACCAGGAGGCGGTTCTCGATCATCGTCACCACCGCGTCGATGAGAATGACGAAGATCGACAGGATCACCATGCCGGCGAAGACGCCGGTCACGTCGAACACGCTCTCGGCCTCGTGGATCTTGTAGCCGAGCCCGGCGGAGGACCCGAGATACTCGCCCACCACCGCGCCGACCAGGGCGAAGCCGACGGACGTATGCAGGGACGAGAACATCCAGGTGAGCGCGGCCGGCCAGTAGACGTGGCGCAGGAGCTGGCGTTCGTTCATGCCGAGCATGCGCGCATTGGCGAGCACCACCGGGCTCACCTCGCGCACGCCCTGGTAGACGTTGAAGAACACGATGAAGAACACTAGCGTGAAGCCGAGCGCCACCTTGGACCAGATGCCGAGGCCGAACCACAGGGCGAAGATGGGCGCGAGCACCACGCGCGGCAGGGCGTTCGCGGCCTTGATGTAGGGATCGAACACGGCCGCGAGCAGTTCGCGCCGGGCGAACAGGAAGCCGAACAGCACGCCGCCCGCGGCTCCGAACACGAAGGCCAGAATCGTCTCCAGGAGCGTGATGCCCAGGTGGTGCCAGATCTCGCCGGAGGCGAATTCCTTCCAGACCCGCGCCAGCACGTCGATTGGGTTCGAGAAGAAGAACTGCGTCTGCCTGACCGGCGCCAGGATGGGATAGGCGGTCAGCACGTGCCAGAGCAGCAGGAACGCGATGCCGACCGCGACCTGAAGCAGGACCAGCTTGATCCGGTTCATGCGGAAGCCTCCTCTCCTTGCGCGTAGGCCTTCTGCACCTCCGTGCGCAGGCTCGCCCAGATCTCCTTGTGGATGTGGTGGAACGCCGGTTCGAGCCGCACCTCGGCGATGTCGCGCGGGCGCGGCAAGGTGACGGGGAAGTCCTGGATGATGCGGGCAGCGGGGCCTGCCGACATCACCACCACCCGGTCTGCGAGGGCGATCGCCTCCTCCAGGTCGTGGGTCACGAAGAGCACCGCCTTGCGGTTCGCCGCCCACAATTCCAGCAGCAGGTTGCCCATGATCTGCCGGGTCTGGGCGTCGAGCGGCCCGAAGGGCTCGTCCATGAGCAGGATCTCCGGATCGCGGATCAGCATCTGCGCCAGCGCCACGCGCTTCCTCTGCCCGCCGGAGAGCATGTGCGGATAGCGGTCGACGAAGGCCGCAAGGCCGACGCGGCGCAGCCACTCGCGCGCCTTCCTCTCCGCCTCGGCGAAGGGCACACCCTTGGGCTCGAGGGCGACGGCGACGTTCTGCAGCGCGGTCTTCCAGGGCATGAGCGCATCCTGCTGGAAGAGGTAACCGGCTCGCCCGTTCAGGCCCTGGAGGGGCTGCCCGAAGATCTCGACCTCGCCCTCCGACTGCTTCAGGAGGCCGGCGGAGGCGTTCAGGAGCGTGGACTTGCCGCATCCGGTCGGGCCCACGATGGCGACGAACTCGCCGGGCCGGACCGCGAGGTCGATGGCCCGGACGGCCGTGTAGCCGCCTCCCTTCTGGCCAAAGGTGATGGCGAGGTTGCGGAGCGAGACGGCGGGCGCGTTCTGTGCTGCTGGCATGATCCTGTGCGTTTCCCGCGCCTTGTGGCGGCGCTTGCTGCGGCCAGCCTAGAGGCTCGCGCCGCGATGGCAAGACCCAGCCGCCCGGAGTGTGCCGGACATCCACATGCACACGGCCGCGTGCGAATTCCGGCGGACTGGCCGGCGCGAGACCGTGCTCGCGCCGGCGCTGATGCTCGGCCCGTCGATTTCGCCGTTTCGTGAGGAGGTGGAGGCCCTCCGCGGATCACTCTTCCGACTGCGCGGTGACCTGCCCCGACCCGGTCAGGAGCTTCTGCAGGGTCTCGGCGTGCAGGTCGCCCGTGACCGTGAGGCCGGCATCGCGCTGGTAGGCTTCAATGGCCTTGCGCGTGCCGGGCCCGACTACGCCGTCGGCCTCGAGCTTCCCGTATCCGAGCTCGGTCAGCATCTTCTGGGCCGCGACCACATCCTGCGGCGCGGGGCGCGGAGGCACATCGATAAAGGCGACGCCGCGGCGCTCCTGCAACTGCTGCGCCGCCTTCAGCCGGGCCTGGGCCTCAGTCAGCTCCGACCGAACCCGCCTGTAGTCCTCCGACACCCGATCGAGATCGCTCTTCGCGGTCGCAAGCTGATCACGCAATCGTGTCAGCTCCGTCGCGGCGGACGCTTCGGCCTTCTCGCGCTCCGACCGCATCTGCGCCTGCCGATCCTGAAGAGTGGCGATCTGCCCGAGCAACTGCCTCTCGACGTTCGACGATTCGTACGTCGCGTAGGCGAACGCGCCCCAGCCGCCCGCAGCGGCGAGCGCCAGGACGGCGACGGCGACGCGGTTGAGGTTCCGGGCCTTTCGCGCTTGCGTCTGGTACATCGGCAACTCCTTCGGATGTCTTGAGATTCGACAGATTACGACGGCTGGGTCGTCCCTCCTCGGTCCTGCGTTCAACCTGTACAGAAAGATGGTCAAAGCGTGGCCTAGTCGGAAAAGCGCCGGGGAGCGAGGGTTTCGACTGGACTTGCCGCGCGCGCTGGGACTACCAAATGCCCCGCGGAGCGCCTGCGCTCGCAGCGAGATGGGGGAAAGCTTGTGAAGAAGGCATCGGAATACCGGCAGCACGCCGAGGAGTGCCGCATCCTCGCCCGGCAGGTGCCGGACGGACCCCAGCGCGAGCAGCTGCTGGAAATGGCCCGCACCTGGGACAACCTCGCCCAGGACCGCGACAGGCTGGTCGAGCGTCATCCGGAACTGAACCTCGCCCTGCAACCGGACGAGAAGGAGGATTCCGCCGGGTCGGAGCGCTGAGCGCGTCCGCGCCGCCGGTCCGGCGAAGGGGCACGCCCGATCCTGGCCCGTGTTTCACGTCACCGCGATCCGCGCCGGCTTCGGCCTCGCGGGCACGTTCGACTTCGCTCGGGCCGACGCCGCGAGCAGCGCCAGAACGACGGCAACGGTCACGTTCGTGAGACGTATTTGAAGGACGTGGTGAGTCGTGAGCATGTCGACGATCAGAACGATCGTGAAACCGACGATGATGCTGCGATGGGGCGATCGCATTCCATAAGCGAGCGCGCCGGCGAGGAAAGCCAGCAGCATGAGCAGCGGGATGGGGCCGGCCTCGCCGAGAACCATGACGAAGGTGTTGTGAACACCCTGCCATTTTGCAAACTCGCCGAAGCTGCTGGCGGCCCGGAGGCCTCCTTCCATGGCATGGAACTGGCCCAATCCCCATCCCCAAGGAAAGGACTCTCTGATCCTGTCGAAACCGATCTCCAGCAGAATGCTGCGTCCGGTCGTGGTTCTCTGGTTGATCTCGCCGCTGGCCAAGCTGATGGCGTCGACCAGACGGGCGCGCTGCTCGGTGGAGAGGCTCAACAGGTCCTGATCGAGAATGTACCAGAGGGCGAGCCATAACAATGCAGCCGAAATCGCCAGCAGGAGCATCGCGAGGAGCGACCGTTTCGCCAGCAGGAACACCGCGGCAAGAAACAGCAGGGTGAGCATGCCTGCCTTCGAGAATGTCATGATCAGGGCTGTGGCGCCCACGGCGAATTGCAGGATGCGCCAGTGGATTCCTCTCGATGGCACAGCCGCGATCAGGACGATGCAGTACAAGGCCGCCATGGCAGCCTCGTTCGGATTCGCGAAGAAGCCGGAGGCACGCACCACCGTATTCATGGCTGCAGCCAATTCGTTCGTCTGCGTCTCGTCGACCTGCGGCGGCAGCAGGTATGGGGCAATCTTGTCCGAGAGGATGACGAAGACACACGATATGAGAAGCAAATATTTGAGTGCGACCAGCACCTTTCGGCGCGACGGCTCGTCGAGATATATCAGCCAGAAATAGACCGCGGAGACGAGAAGGACGGTTGAGAAATATGCCGAAAAGTATCTGTTGTCGTTGCGAAACGTTGTCAGCCCTGCGATCCAGGCGAGGGTCAGGTAGAAGAATATCGTGAGGAGGAACAGGGCATAAAAGCCCGTTATGCGATACGTGTTGAAATACTTGACGATCAGGATGGCCGTAAGCAGCAGGACCAGGGGAGAGAATACAGCTTCCGTTCCCGTGAACAGGAAATAGACGCTGTTGAGGTTCAGCGCTACGATGGAAATCAGTGCCAGACCGAGAAGATCGGGCCATTTCGCAGAGGTCGAAGGGGTCGTGCTCATCCGTCGCCTCCATCACGTCTGCGAAGGACGATTGTTATTGCTCGGCCCTTGCTCGGACACCTACGGCGGTTCGAATTTGAGGTGGCTATCCCGTTGCCAAGGTCTGCAACGTGATGAGGAATTGCATACTGTGTCGTATGCAGCTTCCCGCAGTCACCTGACCCTGCTGCCGGGCGGCCCTGGCGGTGCTTTGAACTAAGTCCCGATGCTCCCATGCGGCTTCACAAAAGTCTTCGTGTGTTATTCTCGATGGTTCTCCGAGAAAAGATGCTTCTCGATCCCCTCCTGGAGCGACTATGCCTCGAATGCCGCGTTGCCGTGGTCCGCATTGACCCTGCTCTGATGTGTTGTCGCTCAAGCTCGCCCTGTTGCAGCTACTCGCAACGCCAAAAATCCCGCGACTGGGCAGCACCTCCTTCGCGTGTGTCCCCTCGTATCTGCTTCTCTGCCGAGAGCCGTATGGGCTGATCGGACCGGAGACTGGCTCTGCTCAGACTAGCGCAAACGCAATCTGAAGCATCTCATGAAGCCACTGACATTAACGGCTTCGAGTTAACCTGGATGCTGGGCAAAAAGCAGTACCTCCTCGGCATCGACGTGCAGCAGGCCCTGCAGTGGAAAGAAAAATGAAATGAGTTGGTAGGTCATGACGGGAAGGCCGCAATGGGCTTGGTGCCGTCACTGAGAGGCCGCCGCATTCGCACGGGAGCGGTTCCCTTCTTGTTCTGCCGCACTTCGCTTCGTCGGACCGTGTCTACATCACCGAAAGATGCTCTCGATCGGCAAAGCCGACTGACCATCCTCGGCGAGGATGGATTCAGGGTGGAATTCTCTGCGACGTGACTAGATGGCGGCAAGGACGACGAGAGCCACGGAGGCCATGGTTGCGAGGCTCATCCTGTCCTTGAGGGCGAAGATGACGGGATCGTCGTCCATCTGCCGTCGGCACGCCAGCATCAGCGCCCGGGCGATCCAGTACATCAGCAGCGGCACCACCAGCCACAGGATCGCGGGGCGGGTGTAGAGCTCGTTCACGGTCGCGCTCGAGATGTAGAGCGTGAAGATCGTCACCGCGTTGAACCCGGCCGCCGCCGCGAGTGCCGCCACCACGTCGAGATCGCCC
>DASQMJ010000057.1:0-24409 GCA_035645535.1 Microvirga sp.
GAAGGGGGAGCGGGCGACCGACAAGGACGACTTCTTCATCTACAACGAGCGCACGAAGAAGCTGTACTTCGACGTGGACGGCTCCGGCTCGAAGGCGATGGTGGAGATCGCCAGCCTCAAGCTCCAGAAGGGCGAGGGCACAACCCTCACCCACAAGGACTTCTTCTTCGTCTGAGGAAGCGCCTGCGAAAGCTCTGCCCGGCCGGATCCCTGCGGACCCGGCCGGCTTCGTTTTCAGGGTAGTCGAAACGCGCTCCAGCCTTTATGAGCCCAAGCGTCACTGGAGGGCTCTGGCATGAACATTCTTCTCATCGGTTCCGGCGGACGGGAGCATGCGCTGGCCTGGAGCCTCTCGGCGAGCCCCCTCTGCGACCGGCTCTTCATCGCTCCCGGCAATCCCGGCACCGCGCAGCATGGCACCAACGTGGTCGTCGACGTCGCCGACCATGCAGCGGTGATCGATTTCTGCCGCACGATGGGGGTGGATTTCGTAGTGGTCGGGCCGGAGGCGCCGCTGGTGGCCGGCCTCGTCGACGACCTCAAGGCCGCCGGCATCAAGGCGTTCGGGCCGAGCAAGGCGGCCGCGCAGCTCGAAGGCTCCAAGGCCTTCACCAAGGATCTCTGCGCCGAGTTCGGCATTCCCACCGCCGCCTACCGGCGCTTCACCGATGCCGCAATCGCCAAGACCTACGTGCGCAATTACGGCGTGCCCATCGTCGTGAAGGCGGACGGGCTCGCGGCCGGCAAGGGCGTGGTGGTCGCCACCTCCTTCGAGGAGGCGGAGGCCGCCATCGACATGATGATCGGCGGAGGGCTCGGGGCGGCCGGCGCCGAGGTGGTGATCGAGGCCTTCCTCGAAGGCGAGGAGGCGAGCTTCTTTGCTCTGTGCGACGGCAGGACCGCCATCCCGTTCGGCACCGCTCAGGACCACAAGCGCGCTTTCGATGGCGACAAGGGTCCGAATACGGGCGGCATGGGCGCCTATTCGCCCGCCGCGGTGCTCACTCCGGAGCTTCAGGAGCGTGTCATGCGCGAGATTATCATGCCGACGCTTGCCGGCATGCAGGCGCGCGGCACGCCCTATACAGGCATCCTCTATGCGGGCCTGATGCTCACCGACGAAGGACCGCAGCTCATCGAGTACAATGCCCGCCTCGGCGATCCCGAGACGCAGGTGCTGCTGCCGCGCCTCAAGTCCGACCTCGTGACGGCTTTCCTCGCCGCCTGCGACGGCGTACTCGACAGCATCTCCCTGCAATGGAGCAGCCACGCGGCGCTCACCGTGGTGATGGCCGCGAAGGGCTATCCCGGCGCGGTCGAGAAGGGCTCGGAGATCAAGGGGATCGACAAGGCCGAGGCCATCGACGGCGTCCTCGTGTTCCATGCCGGCACGAAGCAGAGCGGCGAGAGGATCGTGGCGAATGCCGGTCGCGTGCTCAACGTCACGGCCATGGGCCGAACGATCACGGAGGCCCAGGCGAAGGCCTACGAGGCGGTCGCGACGATCGACTGGCCGGAGGGTTTCTGCCGCCGCGACATCGGCTGGCGCGCAGTTGCCCGCGAACGCAGGGGCTGACGAATGGCGCCGCTCCGCTAGATTAGGGCGAATACCAGTCCGACAGCGCAAGGCGGCACCATGAGCGGCGACCTCTTCCCCGGTTTCGAAGCCCATTGGATCGACACGGAGATCGGGCGCATCTTCGCGCGCTCGAAGGGCAATGGCCCTCCCCTCGTGCTGCTGCACGGCTTCCCGCAGACTCATGCCATGTGGCACCGTCTCGCCCCGGCCTTGGCCGAGACGCACCGGGTCGTCTGCATGGATCTGCGCGGCTACGGTTGGTCGACGGCGCCCAAGGGCGACCCGGGTCACGAGACCTATTCCAAGCGTGCCATGGGGCGGGACGTGATCGCCGTCATGGAGGCGTTGGGCCATGTGCACTTCGCCGTGGCCGGGCACGACCGCGGGGCCCGGGTCGGCTATCGGCTCGCCCTCGACCATCCCGGACGGGTCGAGCGTCTGGCGCTTCTCGACATCCTGCCGACCTTCCATGTCTGGGCGCAGATGAAGGCCGGCAAGGTCCCGCAGGCCCACTGGGGCTTCCTGTCGGAGCCCTACCCGAAACCCGAGGAGGAGATCGGCCGCGATCCGCTCGCCTATTTCGAGGGGCTGCTGGCCAAGTGGTCGGCTCCCGGCGACCTGTCGTTCCTCGACCGGCGGGCGCTGCAATCCTACCGCGACAGCTGCAACGACCCCACCCGCATCCACGCCTTCTGCGAGGATTACCGGGCCGGCGCGACCCGCGACATCGAGCACGACGAGGCGGATCTGGCGGCGGGCAAGACGGTCGGCTGCCCGACCTACCTGATCTGGAGCGACTTCTACCTCGTCAGCGGCTCCGTCGGCCAAGCGGAGCACCCGCTCGACGTGTGGCGCAACTCCTTCGCGCCGAAGATCGGCGGCACGGGCGTGACCTCAGGCCATTTCGTGGCGGAGGAGAACGCGAGCGCGACGCTGGAGGCGATGCAGGCGTTCCTGCAGGGCTGATCGTGTCTCAGTAGTGGTACCGGCAGGCGGCAATCTCCAGGGATTGCCCGTCGTCCTTGCCCGTCACGCGATAGACGAGCCTGTGCTCGCCTGTGATACGGCGTGACCACCATCCGGTGAGAACACCCTTCAACGGTTCCGGCTTTCCAAGGCCCTTGAAGGGACTTCTCTTTGTATCCCGGATCAGAACATTGATCTTCTCGACCATGTCTCGATCCACATTCTGCCAATGA
This sequence comes from Microvirga sp., assembly GCA_035645535.1. Lineage (GTDB taxonomy): Bacteria > Pseudomonadota > Alphaproteobacteria > Rhizobiales > Beijerinckiaceae > Microvirga. Next base: position 2,779 of record DASQMJ010000057.1, read on the forward strand.
AGATAGTCGGACCACGCCTGCTCGGACCAGACGAGCCTCATTCGGCCAGGTCGCGTTCCGTGCCGTTGCCGGCATTCAGTTCGGCAATGGACGTCAGCAGATGTTTTACGTTTCTGGGGCTTCTGAGCAGGTGGATGGTCTCCTGCATCCCCTCGTACTCTTCCTCAGACATCACCACGACGGAAGGACCCTTCTGACGCGTGACCACGAGCGGCGCGCGGCTCTCGCAAACCGCATCCATATGGGAGGCGAGGTTCTGGCGGAATTCCGTGAAATTGACGTGAGGCATCGCTGGATTCCTGCGTTATGTACAGAAATAGGTACATATCGAAGCACTGTCAACGCCGCCCCTCGAAGAACCCCCTGAGCAGGGTCGCGGCCTCGCTTTCGCGGATGCCGCCATAGACTTCCGGCGCGTGGTGGCAGGTGGGCTGGTCGAAGAAGCGGACGCCGTTCTCCACAGCGCCACCCTTGGGGTCGTAGGCGGCGAAATAAACCCGGCGGATGCGCGCGAAGGAGATGGCGGCCGCGCACATGGTGCAGGGCTCCAGGGTCACGTAGAGGTCGCAGCCGGTCAGCCGCTCGTCGTCCAGGATCTCGCAGGCGCGGCGGATGGCCAGCATCTCCGCATGGGCCGAGGGGTCGCGCAGCTGGCGCGGGCGGTTCCCGTCCGAGGCGATGAGGCGCCCGTCCAGCACGATGGCGGCGCCCACCGGCACCTCGCCGCGCGTGGCCGCCGCCCGGGCCTCGTCGAAGGCTGCGCCCATGGGATCGAACTTGTTACAGCCGGCGTTGTCCATGACCCTCGCTTCTCTGCGTATCCTCTGCTATCAGGCCGCAATGATCGACAGCAATGACAATAATCGGAAGGGCCGTCCATCGGGACGCTCCGACCGAGGTCGCCCGTCCGGCGACCGCCCCTTCCGCAAATCCCGCGACGACGGGGACCGCCCCTTCCGTGCGCGCGGCGGCGACGACCGCCCTCGCAAGCCGCACGAGGGTGGCGACAAGCCCTTCCGCAGCCGCGGCGGCGATGACCGCCCGCGCCGCTTCGACCGCGCCAAGGAGGATCGCCCGCGCCGCGTCCTGGAGGCGGGCGCCGAGGCGCCGGCCGAGACGCAGGCTCAGGAGCCCGCCGAAGAGCGCATCGCCAAGGTGATCGCCCGCGCCGGCATCGCGTCCCGCCGCGACGCGGAGGCGATGATCGCGGAAGGCCGCGTGACCCTCAACGGCAAGGTGCTGGAGAGCCCCGCCGTCAACGTGACGGCGGCCGACAGGATCACCGTGGACGGGGAGCCCCTGCCCCTGCGGGAGCGCACGCGCCTGTGGCTCTTCCACAAGCCGCGCGGCCTGGTGACCACCGCCCGCGACCCGGAAGGTCGCCCGACCGTGTTCGAGAGCCTGCCGGAGGACCTGCCCCGCGTGGTGGCGGTGGGCCGGCTCGACATCAACACCGAGGGGCTCCTGCTCCTCACCAATGATGGCGGCCTTGCCCGCGTCATCGCCCATCCGGACACCGGCTGGCTCCGCCGCTACAAGGTACGCGCCCACGGGGAAGTGACCCAGGCGGATCTCGACGGCCTGCGTGACGGCATCACCATCGACGGCATCGAGTACGGCCCCGTCGAGGCCCGCCTCGACCGGGTGCAGGGCGACAACGTGTGGATCACCCTCGGCCTGCGCGAGGGCAAGAACCGCGAGGTCAAGCGCATCCTCGAGCATCTGGGCCTGCAGGTGAACCGCCTGATCCGCCTCTCCTTCGGGCCGTTCCAGCTCGGCGACCTGGAGCCCGGCCTCGTGGAGGAGGTCCGCACCAAGGTGCTGAAGGACCAGCTCGGCACGGCCCTCGCGGCCGAAGCCGGCGTCGATTTCGAGAGCCCCGTGCGCGAGCCCATCGCGCCCTTCGGCTCGCCGAAGAAGCGGGAGCGCGAGGAGCGCGCCCGCGCCGAACGGGACGAACGCCCGAACCGCTTCGGCCGCGACCGCGACGAGGACCGCCCCCGCCGCCGCCGCGAGGATGACGAGCGTCCGGCGCGGTTCGCTCGCGACGATCGCCGCGGCCGGGACGAGGAGGAGCCGAAGAAGCGCCCCTCCCGCCTCGACGTCAAGACGAGCGTCTGGCGCGCCGGCGAGACGGAGGACGCCCCACGCAAGCGGCATGTCCGCCGTGACATCGACCCCAAGGAGGCCCGCGCCGCCAGCGCCGAGCGTCCGCGCCAGCGCGTGGGTGCCATCGCGACGGGCAGCCGCAAGGTGGTGGTCGAGCGCCTCGTGAGCGAGCCGCAGGACGAGGCTCCCGAGAGCAGGCCGCGGCGGGATTCAGCCCGTCCGGCAACGCGGCGGGACGACCGGCCGCGCCGTGCCGACCGAGACGAGCGCGCCCCCAGGGGCAAGCGCGAAGGTGGATACGACCGCCCTCGCGGCGACGACGATCGCCCGCGCCGTCCGGCCGGCGACAGAAAACCGTTCCGCGCCCGCTCCGAAGGCGACGAGCGCCCGCGCCGCGGACCGCCCCGTGGCGAAGGTGCAGGCCGCGGCGGCCCCCGTGGCGGCGGCTTCAAGGGCGGCCCTAGAGGCGGCTCGGGCGGCTTCAAAGGGGGACCGAAGGGCGGCTCCAAGGGCGGCCCTCGCGGTCGCCGTCCGTGAGGGCTGAGCCGTGAGAATCGTGGGCGGGCGCTGGCGCGGCCGCTCGCTGGCGGGGCCGAAATCGGACGGGATCCGTCCGACCTCGGACCGCCTGCGCGAGACGATCTTCAACATCCTCCAGCATTCCTATGACGATCCGGTCGAGGGCGCGCGCGTGCTCGACCTCTTCGCCGGCACCGGCGCCATGGGCCTGGAGGCCCTGTCGCGCGGCGCCGCCTTCACGCTCTTCGTGGACGACGGCGCGCAGGCGCGCGGCATCATCCGGGAGAATGTGGAGACGCTCGGCGCTGGCGGCGCGACCCGCCTCTTCCGCCGGGACGCCACCCGCATGGGCGCGGCCGCGCCCAACGCGCCCTTCTCCCTCGTGTTCTGCGACCCACCGTACGGAAAGGACCTCGCCCCCAGGGCGCTGAGCTCCTGCGCCGACGGCGGCTGGCTCACGCCGGACGCGCTCGTCGTCGTCGAAGAGGCGCAAGGGGTGGAGGTTTCCCTGCCCGAGGGCTTCGAGGAGATCGAGCGCCGGGACTACGGGGAGACCAGGGTGGTGTTCGGGCGGTTCACAGGCGAGCAGGCGTAAAGCTCACCGCCTTGGCGTTCCGGCTCCGCTGCTCGATCCGGAGGCAGGTCCCAGGTCACCGCCGCGGCAGCGCGTACGCGATCACGTAATCGCCCGCCTTGGTGCCAAGCGATCCATGCCCGCCGGCGACCACCAGCAGATATTGCCGCCCATCCTCACCCAGGTATGTCATCGGCGTCGCTTGCCCCCCCGCCGGCAAGCGGCTTTCCCAGAGCTGGCGTCCGTTCGAGACGTCGTAGGCGCGCACGTAGTAGTCGATGGTTCCCGAGAGGAACGCCACGCCGCTCGCCGTCATGATCGGCCCCCCGAGATTAGGCACGCCCATCGGGAAAGGCAGAGGGATCGGCGAGACATCTCGCACGGTGCCGTTCTTGTGCTGCCAGATGATCTTGCCGCTGGTCAGGTCGGCGGCCGCCACGTAGCCCCATGGCGGCGCCTGGCAGGGGATGCCCAGGACGGAGGTGAACGGATAGAGCTTCACCGCGAAGGGCGCGCCGAAGTTCTCGTTGAGGGCCGGCAGGCTTCCCTCGGGCCGTTCCTCCCCCTGCACGTAGAGCGTCTTGTCGTCCTGGCGGGGGACGAGTTGCGACACGAAAGCCAGATAGGTCGGCGTGGTGAAGGCGATCTGCCGCTCCGGATCGACCGCGATGCTGCCCCAGTTGAACACGCCGAAATTGCCAGGGTAGACGAGCGTCCCCTGCGTGGAGGGCGGCGTGTAGCGCCCCTCGTAGCGCAGCTGCCGGAAGGCGATGCGGCAGGCGAGCTGGTCGAACAGGGTCGCACCCCACATGTCGCTCTCCTGCAGCGGCGGCGGATCGAAGGAGAGCCCAGAGACCGGCTGCGTCGGCGCTGTGCGGTCTCCCTCGGCAGCACCCTGCGGCGCCGGCTCTTCCGTAACAGGCAGGATCGGCTGACCGTTGCGCCGGTCGAGCACGAAGAGCTCGCCTTGTTTTGTCGGCTGCACCAGCGCCGGCACGGTCTGGCCGTTGATCCTGAGGTCGATCAGGCTCGGCTGCGAGGGCACGTCGTAGTCCCAGAGATCGTGGTGGACAGTCTGGAAGTGCCAGCGCACCTGTCCGCTTGCGAGATCAAGGGCGACCACCGAGGACGAGAAGCGGTCCACGTTCGCGCTCCGATTGCCGCCCCACTGGTCCGGCGGCTGATTGCCGAGCGGCACGTAGATCATGCCGAGTTCCTCGTCGACGCTGGAGATCGACCAGCTGTTGGGGGAGTTCGGCACATAGGTCTCTCCCGGCGCGATAGGTGTCGTGACGTCCGGCCTGCCCGAATCCCAGTTCCACACGAGGGCGCCGGTATTCACGTCGAAGGCGCGAATGACCCCGGACTGCTCATTCGTCGAGACGTTGTCGAGCACCGTGCCGCCCACGATGATCAGGTTGCGGGCCACCACGGGCGGCGAGGTGGAGTAATAGGCGCCCGGCTTCACGTTCGGCATGTTGGCCCAGAGATTGATCTGCCCTGTGCCGGCGCCGAAGCTTGCGCAGACGGCGCCGGATTCAGGATTCACGGCGATCAGGCGCCCGTCCGCGGTCGGCATGAAGAGCTTGGCCGTGCAGGTCTCCGCCGTCTGGCGATCGGATGCCGCCACCGGCAGGTCGGGAATGGTCGGATCCTGTGCAACCGGAGTGACGGCAGGCGCCACGGTCTGCGCGGCGGTCGCGCCGTCGCCGGGATAATAGGACAGACCACGGCAGGTGAGGTGCTGGAGTGTGAGCCGACTGCGGATTTTCGGGTCGTAGCGCCAGATCTCCCGGCCGGTCGTGGCGTCGAGCGCGATGATCGACTGGTGCGGCGTGCACAGGAAGAGCCGATTGCCGATCTTCAGAGGCGTCACCTGGAAAGTCGTCTCCTCCGGGTCTCCGGGCTTTCCGCGCATGTCACCGGTGCGATAGGTCCAGGCGACCTCGAGGGTGGGGACGTTCGCCGGCGTGATCTGGTCGAGCGGCGAGTAGCGCTGGCCGAAATCGGTCCGCCCATAGGCATACCACTCGCCGGGCGGAACGCCGAGCGCATCGGGTGGCACCTCCGCGCGGGGAGCCGGAGCGGTGCCCTCGATCCGGTGCGGATCCGTGAACCAGGAGACAGCCGCGACGGCGAGCGCGATGGCAAGCACGCCCATGAGCGGCAGGCCGGCGCCGCGAAAGGCTGAGACGTGCCGGCGCGCCTCCATTGTAGCGACACCGGCGGCCCCGCGGCCGAGCGAGCGCGTGACCCAGGGCGTCAGCAGGAAGAGGCCGAGGAGAAAGACGATGCCGCCGCGCGCGCCGAGCGGCCACCAGTCGAGCCCGACCTCCCAGAGCGCCCACGCGAGCGTTCCGGCCACGACTGCCGCATAGGCCCAGAGGGCGGCAGAGCTCGCCCGGAAGAGCAGGAAAGCGGTGAGGAGAAAGCCGAGACCGGCGACGAGATAGTACCAGGACCCGCCGAGCACGATGAGCCAAATCCCGCCCACGCCGAGGGCCAGACCCATCAGCGCGATGACGATACCCGCCCCCAGGAGGACGGGGCTGCGCCGCGCCCCATTCATGATTCCACCTCGCCTTCGTCCTCGGATCATCCGCTAACGTTGCCCACAGCGGATTGTTCGGGGCCTCCCCCGCACGTCTTCGTGCGCCGGGCGCTGCATTTGCCCCTGCGGAAGTCGCGCGATATACGGCCCGTTCCCTTGCACGCCCGAAGGATGATCCATGAAAGCCGTCGTGTATGAACAATTCCGCCAGCCGCCGAGCCTTCGGAGCGTGCCCGATCCGGCCCCGTCGCCGGAGGGCGTGGTGGTGAAGGTGGAGGCGACGGGGCTGTGCCGGAGCGACTGGCACGGCTGGATGGGACACGATCCCGACATCGTGGTGCCGCACGTGCCGGGGCACGAGCTCGCCGGAACCGTGCAGGCGGTCGGCAGGCAGGTCTCGCGCTGGAAGGTGGGCGACCGCGTCACGGTGCCGTTCGTCGGCGGATGCGGCCATTGCCACGAGTGCAATTCGGGCAATCATCAGGTCTGCGAGCACCAGTTCCAGCCGGGCTTCACCGCCTGGGGCTCGTTCGCCGAATACGTGGCGCTCGACTATGCGGATACCAACCTCGTGGAGCTGCCCGAGGATCTCGACTTCGCCACCGCCGCGAGCCTCGGATGCCGCTTCGTGACGTCGTTCCGCGCCATCGTCGACCAGGGCCGCGTCTCGCCCGGCGAATGGGTGGCAGTGCACGGCTGCGGCGGCGTCGGTCTCTCGGCCATCATGATCGCCAGCGCCATGGGAGCCAACGTGGTCGCCGTCGACCTCACCGAGGAGAAGCTCGCCTTCGCGCGAGAGATGGGCGCCGTCGCGACGGTCAATGCCGCCGCGACGGACGATGTGGTCGGCGCCGTAAGGGAGATCACAAAGGGCGGTGCGCATGTCTCCATCGATGCGCTCGGGCATCCGACCACCTGCTTCAACTCCATCGCGAACCTGCGCCGGCGCGGGCGCCACGTGCAGGTCGGGCTGATGCTGGACGATCATTCACGCCCGCAGATCCCGATGGACCGGGTGATCGCCTGGGAACTCGAGATCCTGGGCAGCCACGGCATGCAGGCGTTCCGCTACAGGGCCATGATGGACATGATCCGGACCGGAAAGCTCGCGCCGCAGAAGCTGGTCGGCAAGAGGATCGCCCTCGAGGAGGCGCCCGCGGCGCTCATGCGGATGGACACGTTCGAGGGCACCGGCATCAGCGTCGTCACGCGCTTCTGATCGGCGCGCTTCCTCCTGAGAGACGGAGAGCGCCCGCGCGGGCGCTCTCCTGGTTCGGGCCCGGCCCTTTACTGCTGCTGTTGCGGCGCGTTGCCGGGCGGATTGACGGTCTGGGGCGGCGGATTGGTATTGCCCGCGGCTCCCGTGCGGCCGGCATCGTTCGCACTGTAGCGGAATTCCGGCGCGTTCTGCAGATCCGCCTTGGTCATGCGCACGACCGCGCGGGCGGGCCCATCGTCATCCGCGCCCGCTCCTGTCGTCGCGGTCGTCCCTGCCGCGCTGGTGCTCCCGGTCGTCGACGGCTGGCCGCCGCTCGCTCCGGACAGCGGGCTCGCGGGCGTCGTCACGCCGCCGGCCGTGTTGGTGGCGGGAGCCGTCTGCCCCGCGGCCGCCTGCGCCGGCTCATCGGCCATCCACTGTACCTGGTCGTACGGGATCGCCACGTCCTTCTGGCCGATGCCCAGAAATCCGCCGACCCCGACCACGACGGCCTGGATGCGACCGTCCTTGCCGACCAGCACCTCGTCGATGTCGCCGATCTTCTGGTTGTCGGCGCCGTAGACGTCGACACCCATCAGCTTCGAGCCGCGCATCATGTCGGGCATCATCTGCGTGATCACCTGGCCCGAGCCGGCAGGCTGCGTCGGTGCGGGGCTCGTCTGGGCCATGGCCGATCCGGCCAGGAGGGCGGCCGCCGCAAGGCTGGCGCCCAGTTGCATCTTCAGCATGTCGTTCCTCCTTCCATCGGATGCGTCTTCGGACGCTCGCAAGGAGAACCGACAAGGTTCGGCAAGGTTGCGCGGATGGCATTCGGCCCACGAGGCCTTCCCGTCTGCTTGCCGCCGGGCCACAATGGCAGCCTTGGAAATGGGGCGAGCAGCTGGGCGCCGTTACGCTCTTTCGCGGAGCCCCCTTTCCCGTACCGGAGGAGGCGATGAGCGCGAACGCCCGCGCCCAAAAGGTGGTGAAGCTGTCGGCATGGCGTCGGCGTCCCCTTTGGCAGCCGGAGCCTTGGCGCTGGTGGTTCGCGTGGCGGCCCGTGCGCGTGGACGGCACCCTCGTCTGGCTCCGCTGGATTGCAAGGCGCAAAGTCAGGCGCACCTATCCGAGCCGCGACCTCCTTGGCGAATTCCATCCCTGGCAGGTCGAGCACGCGCTGCGCGCTCCCCAGGAGGCTGAAAAACCCGGCGGGATGCGGGAACGGCCGGCATCCCTGCGGGCGCGGTGACCGGTACGCTCCTTCGGCGCGAGCCCCGGCTCACGATCCGTCGATGCGAAGCGACTTCTCCATGAACACACGCGCATACCCGTTCTGCTCGCCTCGATGGGTCTCGACGTAGCCGAGGCTGGAGTAAAGGCCGAGGTTCTCGACCATCAGCACGTGCGTGTACAGCCGGACCCGGCTCAACCCATGCCGGCGAGCCTCGTCCTCGGCGAAAGCCAGCAGCCGCCGCCCGTAGCCCTTTCCCTGAGCCTCCGGTCTTACGGCTACATTGTCGAGGAGCATGGCCTCACGCTCCGGGATGAGGACAAGGACACCGGCCACGCCGCCATCGTCGAGAACATGGACACGCCCCTGGTCTACGAGGGACGCGTAGTCATCCAACATCGGGCCCGGCTCCTTGCCGATGCGGGCGACATACGGGCTGTAGGCCGCACGCACGACCGCCTCGATCTCTCGGAGGTCGGTGGGCGTGGCGGATCGGATCATGAGCATCGCCGCATGATGGCTGCGACGAGACAAAGGATCAATGCACCAAGGATCGCCTGAGCAGGTCGTCCATCCTGACCGTCGGGCCAGAGACCGGGCCGCCCCTTATTGCGGCTCGAAAAAAAATTCAGCGCCGTCCGAACAGGCGCTCGATATCGGCGAGCTTCAGCTCCACATAGGTCGGCCGCCCGTGGTTGCACTGGCCCGAGAGGGGCGTCGCCTCCATCTCGCGCAGGAGCGCGTTCATCTCCTCCGGCTTCATGCGCCTGCCCGCGCGCACGGAGCCGTGGCAGGACATGCGGGACAGGACCGCGTCGAGCCGCTCCTCGAGCGGGCTCGAGGCCCCCTGCCCCCATTCGGCCAGCGCATCCGCCACGTCCTGCACCAGCGCCTTGATGCGACCGCCCGCGAGCGCCGCCGGCACCTCGCGCACGAGGAGCGCGCCCGGGCCGAAGGATTCGAGCACGAGGCCGAGGCTTTCAAGCGTCTCGGCCTCCGCCATGACCCGGTCCGCATCGACCGGATCGAGGTCCACCACTTCCGGGATGAGCAGCAATTGCCGTGCAATGCCCGATGCCGCGCGCTCGCGCTTCAGGCGCTCGTAAACGAGGCGCTCATGCGCCGCGTGCTGGTCGACGATGACGATGCCGTCCTGCGTCTGCGCGACGATGTAGGTGCCGTGGATCTGCGCGCGCACCGCGCCGAGAGGAGCCTCGTCATAGCCCTGATCGTGCTCCGGCAGCGCCGCGCGGCTGTCGGCGGAGGGCGCCATGAGGTCGGGCAGAGCGGTTTGCGTCTCGGCCAGTCCGGGCGCCCGCTGGCCCGCATCGAGAGGTGCCTGCCAGCCCGTGAAGGCGCTGGCGTGCCTGAACGACGGCGCACGGTGAGCGACCGAGACGGGGCGCGGCGGCGCTCCCTGGGGCCGCAGGCTCTCCAGCGTGCGCGTACCGCCTGTCGAGGCGGAGCGGAAGCCGAAGCGGGTGATCGCCTCCTTGAGCGCCGCAACCAGGAAGCCGCGCACGAAGGCGGGGTCGCGGAAGCGCACCTCGGTCTTCGCCGGATGCACGTTTACGTCCACGTTCCGCGGATCGAGGTCGATCGCCAGCGCCAGCACCGGATGACGGTCGGAGGCCATCACGTCCGCATAGGCGCCGCGCACGGCGCCGAGCAGCAGCTTGTCGCGGACGGGGCGGCCGTTGACGGTGAAATGGATCCCTGCCGCCGTGCCGCGGTGATAGGTCGGAAGGCTCGCGAAGCCGAAGAGCCGCACGCCCTCGCGCTCCACGTCGACCGCCATGGCGTTCTCGTGAAAGTCGTGGCCCAGCACGCGGGAGAGGCGACGCAGGAACCCGTGCTCGCCCGCGGGCTCCGGCGGATAGGTGAAGGGCGTGATGTGCTCGCCCGCCAGCGTGAAGCGGATGGTCGGATGGGCGATGGCGAGGCGCTTGACCACCTCGGCCACAGCTTGCGCCTCCGAACGGTCGCTCTTCAGGAACTTGAGGCGCGCGGGCGTCGCCGCGAAGAGATCCGTCACCTCGATGCGCGTGCCCCTGGGCGCGGGCGCGGGCCGCACCGGCCCCTTCACGCCAGCCTCCACCACGATGGAGGAGCCCGTCTCCGCGTCGGCGGTCCGTGTGGTGATGGAAAGGCGCGCCACCGCCCCGATGGACGGCAGGGCCTCGCCGCGGAAGCCGAGGGTGTTGATGGACGAGAGATCTCCGTCCGGCAGCTTGGAGGTGGCGTGGCGCTCGACCGCGAGTTCGAGGTCCGCAGGCGTCATTCCCTGCCCGTCGTCGACCACCCGGATGAGCCTGCGGCCGCCTGCCTCCACGGCGACCTCGATGGAGGTCGCGCCCGCGTCGATGGCGTTCTCGACGAGTTCCTTAACGGCAGCCGCCGGCCGCTCGACGACCTCGCCGGCGGCGATGCGGTCGACCAGGATGGGATCGAGGCGGCGAACGGGCATGCGATGCGTCCGGGCGAAAAGCGTATCGGCAAGATAGGGAGGGCGGAGCGAGTCGGCCAGAAGGCGCGACACTATCCCTCCCCTCGCGGGTCATGCCGGGACTCGGCACGGCAATCCACGCCTCCGAAACAAAAAGACGTGGATGGCCGGCATGGGCCGGCCGCGACGGTGCGGCCTGGCCGGCGCCTACTTCGCCTGGGACAGGTATTCCTTCGCCAGGATCTTGCCCTCTTCCACGGCGGGCTGGTCGAAGGGATCGACGCCCAGTGCATAGCCGGTGAGGATCGTCTCCAGCATGAAATGCATCAGGAGCTCGCCGACCGCGCGCTCGTCGAGGGTCTCGATGTGGAGCTGGCGCGTCGGGCGTCCGTTGCGCGCCAGGGTCTCGGCGGTGGCGCGCCCCTGGGCAGCCACGAGGTCGCCGATGCGCTTGCCGCCGAAACCGGGCTCGCCCGCGCGCTGCGCCAGCTTCGGGTCCATGAGCGGCCCCTTGCCTGCGACGCCCGTGGTCATGACGGTGAAGAACTTGTCGTTCGGGCCGCCGAGATAGAGCTGCAGCTGGCTGTGCTGGTCCACCGGTCCGATGGCAGCGACCGGCTGGGAGCCCTTGCCGTTCTTGCCGTTGCTTTCGGCCCAGAGCTGCACCCACCAGCGGGTGAAGCGCTCCAGCCGGTCCGCATAAGCCATGGTGACGGCGACGTTCCGGCCTTCCAGGGCCATGGCGACGTGGAGCGCGGCGCCCAGGGCCGCCGGCGTGTATTTGGCCTCCGTGCCCTTGCGGAACGGCTCATAGGCCTCGGCTGCTCCGTGCCTGATGGCACCGATGTCGAGCCCCATCACGGCAGCCGGCAGTAGGCCCACATTGGTGAGCACGGAATAGCGGCCGCCGATTCCCGTGTGATGGTCTAGGAAGCGCACGCCCTCGGGCTCGAGCAGGTCGCGAAGGGCGTTCTTGGCCCCATCCTTGCGGGGCTCCGAGAGGCCGAGCACGACCTCCTTCGGCAGCGCCTTCATGCCGGCCCTCTCCAGCCAGGAGAGAACCGCGATGGTCTGCATCAGGGTCTCCCCCGTGCCGCCCGACTTGGAGATCGCCACGAAGCGCGTGGACGACAGGGGCAGCTTGTGCAGCACGTGATCGAAGGTGACCGGGTCGAGGTTGTCGAGGAAATGGACGCGGGGGCTCTCGGTGAAGCGGCCTGCGCCGGGCACCGCGTAGTCCCGCAGCTGCGCCAGGGTCTGGCCGCCGAGGCTCGATCCGCCGGTGCCGAGGAAGACCACGTCCGTGGCATCCCGGCGCAGCCAGGCGGCGGCCTCGCGCACGGCGTCGAGATCGTCGGTGGTGCGGGGCATGTGCAGCAGCGGCAGCCGGCCGGTCTCGTCGTCCTCCGCCAGCCGCTTCATTGCCTTGCCCACGGCGGCGAGCGCCGCCTCCAGAGCCTGCCGCGGCAGACCGCCCCCTCCGATGTTGGACGCAAGGGTGAGATCGATCGTTTGCTGCAGGGCCATGCGATAATGCTCCGACTCGTAACAGGAGAGCGGAACACTAGGGCAGAGTGCGGGCGGCGGCTAGGGCCGGACTCGCCCATCCATCCACTATGACGTGGCGGTCGGCCAGCCCGATAGCGGTGGCCTCAAATGCCCGTTGGGCGCCCCGCGATCACGGTCAGCATCCGGCCGTCGCCGAAGATGCGCTCGGCAGCCGTGCGGATGTCCTTCTGGCTCACCGAGGCCACGAGGGCGTTGCGGCGGGCGATATAGTCGACGCCGAGGCCCTCGAAGGCGATCTGCACCATGGTGTGGGCGATCTTCGTCGAGGTGTCGAAGCCGAGCGCGTAGGAGCCGATGAGGTAATCCTTCGCCTTCTGCAGCTCCTCGTCGCTCGGGCCGTTCACCTTCAGGCGCATGATCTCGTCCGAGATCACCTGCAGGGCCTCGCCGACGCGCTCGTTCTTGGTTGCGGTGTAGCCCCAGGTCATGGCGGCGGAGCGGTAGCTCACGAGGGAGGTGCCGACGCTGTAGGCGAGGCCGCGCTTCTCGCGCACCTCCTGGAACAGCCGTGACGTGAAGGCGCCGCCGCCGAGGATATGGTTGAGCACGTAGGCCGGGATGAAGCCGGGATCGCGCCAGGCGACGCCCTGCGTCCCGAAACGGATCACGGATTGCGGCACGTCGAGATCGACCACGAAGCGGGAGCCGAGCTGCTGGAGCGTCGCCGGCTCGATCGTCGGGAGAGGCTTGGCCTCCGGAAGGGCCCCGAAGGTCTTGTCGAGCAGCACCGACAGCCGGTCCATATCGATGGCTCCGACGACCGCGACCTTGATGCGGCCGCGGGTGATGATGGCCCGGTGCATGGTCACGAGATCGTCGCGGGTGATCGCCGCCACGCTCTCCGGGGTGCCCGATGTCGGACGGCCATAGGGGTGGCCCGCAAAGCCCTCCTCGAAGAAGCGACGGGTCGCCAGGACGCCCGGGTCGTTCTGCTGGTAGCGCAGTCCCGCGATGGTCTGGGCGCGTACGCGCTCGATGGCGTCCTGGTCGAAGCGCGGCTCGGCGAGCGCGAGGCGCAGGAGCTCGAATGCTTCGTCCGCGTGCTTCACCAGCGTCTTCAGGGAGCCGCCGATGGCGTCGTTGCCGGCGTTGAAGGACAGCTCGATGGCGCGGCCTGCAAGGCGCTCCTGGAAGGCATCGGAGTTGTACTCGCCCGCGCCCTCGTCGAGGAGCCGCGCCAGCATCTGGGCGACCCCCGGCTTGTCCTCGGGATCGTAGGCGGAGCCGCCCTCGAACACGAAGGCGACGGCGATCAGCGGCACCACGTTGGATTCCACGTGCCAAGCCTCGATCCCGGCGGGGGACACGAGCGTCTTCACCTTGGTCGGCGACGTGGAAAGGGTTTCGACAGAGGCTGTCATGGTCATCCCGGTTGTCGCGGCGCTCACGCGGCCGCCTTCTTGAGGTAGCCCGTCACCGAGCGGCGCAGGACGAGGTAGCGCTCCGCCACGGAGGCCAAGTCGTCCATGAGGACGGCCTCGATCTCGCCCGGCCAGCGCTGCACGTCGTCGATGGTCTCACCGATCGCAAGGGCCGAGCCGTAGATGCGCGCGAGAGCGGACTGGCTGTCGGTGGAGTAGATCGTCTCGGCCACGAGACGGGTCTTGGCGCGCTCGATGGCATCGGCGTCGAGTGCCTCCGGCACCGTCTTCAGAACCTCGTCGACGGCACGTTCGAGGTCTTCGAGGGACACGCCCTCGGCCGGCACCGCATAGACGCAGAACCGGGTGTCCTCCATGGCCGAGGACATGTACCAGGCGCCCGCATTGACGGCGATGTTCCGCTCCAGCACCAGCTTGCGGTAGAGATAGGAGGTCGGGCCGCCGCCGATCACCTCGGCCAGAAGCTCCAGCGCGTAGCAGTCGCGGTTCTGTGCCGTGCGGCAGGAGGGCACGAGATAGAGCCTCTGCATGGTCGGCTGCTCGACCTTGGGGTCGGCGACCGTGATGTGGCGGGCGGCCACCGGCTCCGGATCGCGCGGGCGGAAGCGCACCGGACGCTCGCCGCGGGCCTTGATCCGCCCGTAAGTTTGCTTTGCGAGCTCACGCACCTCGTCGGGCGTCACGTCGCCAGCCACCACGAGGATGGCGTTCTCGGGCGTGTAGAAGCGGCGGTAGTAGTCGAGGGCGTTCTCGCGGCTGAGCGTCTCGATCTCGTGCATCCAGCCGATGATCGGAATGCCGTAGGGGTGATGCACGAAGAGGGCGGCCGCCATGGCCTCGGAGAGCTGCGCCGACGGATCGGTCTCGACGCGCATACGCCGCTCCTCCAGCACCACGTCCCGCTCGGGCGCGACGACGGCCTCCTCCAGCAGGAGGTTCGTCATGCGATCCGCCTCGAATTCCATCATGGTCTTCAGGTGCTCACGGGCGACGCGCTGGAAGTAGGCCGTGTAGTCGAAGGACGTGAAGGCGTTCTCCTGGCCGCCGAGGGCGGAGACCACCTTCGAGAACTCGCCCGCCGGATGCTTCTCGGTGCCCTTGAACATCAGGTGCTCGAGGAAGTGAGCAATGCCCGACTGGCCCTGCGGGTCGTCCGCCGAACCGTTGCGATACCAGACCATGTGGGTGACGACCGGCACGCGGTTGTCGGGGATCACCACCACGTCCAGGCCGTTGTCGAGGGTGAAGCTCGACACTTCCGGCCCGCCACCCTCCGTCCGCCCGAAGGAGGCGGCATCGGTGCGTAGGAAAAGTGTGGAGGGGGTGTCCATGTTCATTCAACCTTAGCGGAATCAAGTCGGCTCATAGGAGCGCGCCTAGGGAATAGTCCAAACTGGCGAGCACGCAAGCGGAGCAGCGCAACTTCAAGGTGCGACACGATTTGCGCACCGGGCGGGGTAGGCTTGGCCTTTTCGGGCCTCTTAAAGCGCTTCAGGCGAAACGAGGGGTCCCGTTCGCCTGAAGGAAGTGGAAACACGGTGTGGGCTTAGCGCCGGTTCTGCTGACGGATGAAGCTCTGAGGGCTGTCCGGATCGCCCTCGGGCTTCGGGTCGGCGGAGGCCCTCAGGGGCGCGCCGCCGGCAGCCTTCAGAAGGCCTGCCGGGGGATCGCTCAGATAGCGCCGCTCCAGCCCGTCTCCCTCCAGCTTGACGTCCGCCTTCGGAGAGAAGGCGCGGAGCTCGTCGGGCGTCATGACGCTCTTCTCGGCCTGGCCACCGACCGGGCCGGGAGCGCTGACGTAATTGTTCGGATTGCGCCCGGCGCGCATCTCCTCGACGGAGAGGCGCTTGCCTTCGCTGTTCTTGTACAGCTCGGTGCTGGTGTAGGGCGTACGCGCGTCGGCCGCCGCCTTGCGGGCTGCCGCGACGTCCGGGTCGTTCGGCCAGCTGCCGTTGCGGGCTTCGACGCCGCCGGGGACTGGGGGACGAAGCTCCATCTTGGGCGGGAGCACGAGGGGCGCGCGCTCGTTGTAGACGATTGGCGGCTTTTCCTTGGGAATGATGCCGATGCTGCCGAGAAGGCTCTTCACGACCTCGCCCTCCTGCGCCGAAGCACCGGAGGCGGAAACGAGGAGCGCCAGAGCGCCCAAGCGGCATAAGTTCTTCATTCCCTTCATGGCACCCACCGTCTGGTTTCCCGTTATGGCCCGAACGCCTGATGCCTCTTTCGGGCAATCGTAAGGCGGCGCGGCCTTCTTGTGTTGCAAATCTACCGCACCCGGCGCTTTTCCAGCACGAAGGAGTCATAAAGCAAACCGACCACCCCCGCAACGATGGCCGCGTCGGCCACGTTGAACACGTACCAAGACCAATCTCCCCAGTGGAGCTGGAGGAAGTCGAACACGGCTCCGTAGGCCAGGCGATCAATGACGTTGCCGATGGCGCCGCCCACGATCAGCCCGAGGGATGCGGCCAGCACCCGGCCCGCGGTCCTGCGGATCCAGATGCTCAGGCCGATGGCAGCCAGGATCGAGACCACGATCAGGACCCAGCGGCCGAGATCGGTGCTCTGCTGGAACAGGCCGTAGGAGATGCCCCGGTTCCAGACCACGATCAGGTTGAGGAAGGGCGTGAGCGCCACCGGCTCGCGCACGGGCAGATCGTAGACGAACAGGGTGTAGAGCTTCGTCGCCTGGTCGAGCACGAGCGTGATCAGGGCGAAGGCGAATCCGATCTTGGCCGCCAGGGACAGACCGCCCTTCTTCGCCTTGCGGCGCCCTCCCCCCTTCGCGGAAGCGCCGCCGCCCGAGGCGCGCGGGCGCTTCGGGCGGGACGGCTCGGCATTCTCCATGTTCGGAAGAGGCGCTTCCGAATTGTCGGCATTGCTCATTCGGCGGCGGCTCTCAGTTGGTCCCATTCACGCAGGGCCGCCGCATCGCGGGGCGTCACGTCGGGATAATCCGGATCGGAGCCCACCTCGGGCGAGACCTTCCACGACCGGGCGCATTTGCGCCCTTGCGCCAGGCGCGGCACGACCGCCACGCCCCTCACCTCGTCGAGGCGGAAGGCTTCGGCCGGGCCCTCGCCCCGCACGACCTCGATCCCGGACGTGATGCAGATCTCGGCAAGATCCAGGCCCTGCACGGCCTCCCACAGGCTCTCGTCGGCAACATGGACGACGGGCGCCGCCTCGAGGCTCGCGCCGATGCGCTTTTGGGCCCTCTCGATCTCCAGCGCGCCGGTGACGACGCGGCGGACACGGCGGACCTTCGCCCAGCGCGCGGCGAGCGCCTCGTCGCGCCATTCCGCCGGAACCTCGGGAAAGGTCTCGAGATGGACCGACTCCGCATTCGGGTAGCGTGCGAGCCACGCCTCTTCGGCCGTGAAGGCGAGGATCGGCGCGATCCATGTCGCCACGCAGCGGAAGGTCTGGTCGATCACAGTGAGCGCGCTCTTGCGGACCTTGCTCGACAGCGGGTCGCAATAGAGCGCGTCCTTGCGGATGTCGAAGTAGAACGCCGACAGGTCCGTGGTCATGAACGAGTTGAGGAGCGCGATCACCCGCTTGTAGTCGAAGCTGCGGTAGGCCTCGCGCATCTCGCCGTCGAGCTCGGCGAGGCGGTGCAGCACGAAGCGCTCGAGTTCCGGCATCTCGGCCACCGCAACCTTGTCGGCCTCGCGGAAGTGATGCAGCGAGCCCAGCATCCAGCGGATGGTGTTGCGCAGTTTGCGGTAGGTCTCGACGAAGGTCTTCAGGATCTCCGGGCCGATGCGCAGATCATCCGAATAGTCGGAGGCCGCCACCCACAGGCGCAGGATATCGGCGCCGGAATCCTGGATCACCTTCTGCGGCGCCACCACGTTGCCGAGCGACTTGGACATCTTCTGTCCCTTCTCGTCCAGCACGAAACCGTGGGTCAGGACGACGTCGTACGGTGCGCGGCCGCGGGTGCCACAGCTCTCCAGCAGGGATGAGTGGAACCAGCCGCGATGCTGGTCGGAGCCTTCAAGGTACATGACCTTATCGGGCCCGCCATCGACGACGCGGTTCACCTTCAGGTCCTCGCGCTTCTCCAGCGCGAAGGCGTGGGTGGAACCGGAGTCGAACCACACGTCGAGGATGTCCGTGACCTTTTCGAAATCGGCCACGTCGTAGCCGAAGGGCTTGAGGAAGCGCGAGCCGTCATCCGTGTACCACGCATCCGCGCCCTCCTTCTCGAAGGCGTCGGCAATCGCCGCATTCACGCGCTCGTCCTTGAGGATCTCGCCCGTGTCCTTCTTCACGAAGACCGTGATCGGCACGCCCCAGGCGCGCTGGCGCGACACGACCCAGTCGGGCCGGTTCTCGATCATGCCGTTGATGCGGTTCTCGCCGGTCTCCGGCACCCACTCGACGGTCTTGATCGCCCGGAGCGCGCGCTGACGGAGGGTGTCGCCCCTGTCGTCGAGCGGCTTGTCCATGGCGATGAACCATTGCGGCGTGTTGCGGAAGATCAGCGGACCCTTCGAGCGCCAGGAATGGGGATACTGGTGCTTGAGCCGCCCGCGCGCGATCAGGGCGCCGACCTCCACGAGTTTTTTGATCACCGCCTCGTTGGCGCCCGCGTCCTTGCCCTTGTCGTCGTAGATGCGCTCGCCCGCGAAGAACGGCACGTCCGGGAAGTAGGACGAATCCGGCGCCACCGTGTGCGGCACCTGCGGCGTGCCGCAGGCCTCGAACACGGCCCGGTGCTTGACGAAGGTGTTGTAGTCGTCCGCGCCGTGACCGGGGGCGGTGTGAACGAAGCCCGTGCCGGCGTCGTCGGTCACGTAATCCGCCGGCAGCACCGGCACCGCAAAGTCCCAATAGCCGTTTGCGCCCTCGAGCCCGCGGAACGGGTGGGCGCAGCGCTCGATCATCACCGGCAGCACGTCCTTGACGCGCTCGTACCCGGCGACCCGCGCGGCCGCGAACACGTCCGCCGCCAGCTTGTCGGCCAGCACGAGGCGGTCGCCCACCTTGGCCCAGTTGTCGTCGGCGGCTTCCGTCACCCGGTAGAGGCCATAGGAGATCTCGGCCCCATAGGCGATGGCGCGGTTGGCCGGGATCGTCCAGGGCGTGGTCGTCCAGATCACCACCGAGGCGCCGTCGAGGTCGCCGTCCAGCGTGTTGGTGATCTTGAACTTCACCCAGATCGTGGTCGAGGTCTTCTCGTGATACTCGACCTCGGCCTCGGCGAGCGCCGTCTTCTCGACCGAGGACCACATGACGGGCTTCGAGCCGCGGTAGAGCTGCTCCGAGACCGCGAACTTCATGATCTCGCGGGCGATCTGCGCTTCCGCGTCGAAGGACATGGTCTGGTACGGGTTCGTCCAGTCGCCCTCGACGCCGAGGCGCTTGAACTCCTCGCGCTGCACGTCGATCCACTTTTCGGCGAAGGCGCGGCACTCCCGGCGGAATTCGACGACGTCCACGTCGTCCTTGTTCTTGCCCTTGGCGCGGTACTCCTCCTCGATCTTCCACTCGATGGGCAGGCCGTGGCAGTCCCAGCCGGGCACGTAGTTGGAGTCGAAGCCGAGCATCCCTTGGGAGCGGACCACGAGGTCCTTCAGGATCTTGTTGAGGGCATGGCCGATATGGATGTTGCCGTTCGCATAGGGCGGTCCGTCGTGGAGCACGAACCGGGTGCGGCCCTTCTGGACCTCGCGCAGGCGCTCGTAGAGCCTGATCTCGTTCCAGCGCTGCAGGAGCTGCGGCTCGCGCTGAGGCAGGCCGGCGCGCATGGGGAATTCGGTCTGCGGCAGGAACAGGGTCTCGGAATAATCCCGCGCAGGGGTTTCGGTCTTGTCGGACATGACGGTCAATCGATCTTGAGGATGGCCCGCCTCGGGCGGGGCGCATCAGGCTTTGTGTCAAAGGCGAAACGGCTCGATCCCGGACCTTCGCGGATCACGCGAAGGCCGGGCCTGTAATTCGTTGGTCGCGGGCGCGCTCCGCCGGGCAAGCCTGAAAAGCCATGGGCATGGCAAGCCTTTTAGCAGCGCCGGGCCGGATAATAAAGCGTGGCGATCCGCGACATGGCCCCCTATCTATGGAAAGCATCGGCCCCGACCCCAGGTTTCGGACGGCCAGGAGGGACAAGACGATGGCTCATTCCACCACCATGGCAGGGCAGCGCTCGAAGGCCGGCTTCGACCTGACGCCGCCGAGCGAGGATGAATTCCGCAGGCTCGTCGACGACCTCGACGACGAGGAGCGCCGGGTCATCCTGGAGCACGGCACGGAGCGCCCCTTCTGCGGCATCTTCAACGAGGCCAAGGAGAAGGGCACCTATGCCTGCCGCCTGTGCGGCCTGCCCCTGTTCAAGTCGGGCACCAAGTTCGAGTCCGGCACCGGCTGGCCGAGCTTCTTCGACCCCATCGACCGGTCGCACGTCGCCTTCGTGCGCGACACGAGCTACGGCATGATCCGCACCGAGATCCGCTGCGCCCGCTGCCAGGGTCATCTCGGCCACGTGTTCCCGGACGGTCCCCCGCCCACCGGCGAACGCTACTGCATGAACTCGGTCTCCATGCGCTTCGTCGCCGAGGGCGATCCCCTGCCCGACCTGCTCGGCCGGGGCGCCCCGGAAGGCGAGCCCGCGGCCTAAGGGCCACCGCCATGGGAGACGCGCCGAGGACGAACGACGGCGGGATCGGCTTCTATGCCGGCCTGCCCGTATTCGACCGCTTCTCCCAGCTGATCGATCCCGGGATCTACACACCCCTGCCGGACGATTGGGTGCTCGGTCTGAGCGACATCGTCCGCTCGACCTCGGCCATCGAGGCGGGTCGCTACAAGGAGGTCAACACGGCCGCCGCTTCCGTCATCGCCGCGGTCGCCAACGTGCTGGGCCGCAACGACTTTCCGTTCGTGTTCGGAGGCGACGGGGCGAGCTTCGCCCTGCCGCCGTCGCAGGCGGACCTCGCCCGCGGGGCCCTCTCGGCCGTGGCCGGGTGGGCGCGGGACAGCTTCGGTTTCGAGATGCGAGTCGCGCTCGTTCCGGTTGCGGAAATCGGCGCGCAGGGGCATGAGGTCCGGGTGGCCCGGTTCGCGGCCTCCCCCGATGTGACCTATGCCATGTTTTCGGGCGGTGGCATGACCTATGCCGAGCGACGGTTGAAGGAGGGTGCCTTCGCGATTACGCCTGCCGGGCCCGGCACTCTGCCCGACCTGACCGGCTTGTCCTGCCGCTTCGACGAGATCCGGACCGAGCGCGGCACCATCCTGTCCCTGATCGTGCTCCCCGGCCCGGCAGCCGATGCGGCGAGCTTCGGCTCCTTGGCCGGCCATGTCCTGACCCTTGCGGAGAATCGCGCGGAAGCCGGGCGGCCCGTTCCGGAGAATGGACCCGGCCTCAGCAATCCCTTCACGGGCCTCCGGACCGAAGCCCAGGCCCTGAAGGGTACCTACGGATCGGGCATTCTGGGAAACGCCAGGCTGGCCCTGCAGCGCCTCGTCGGCTTCGCAGTCCTGCGGCTCGGGCGCCCCTTCGGCGACTTCGATCCGGTTCGCTACCGTCACCAGCTGGTCGAGAACACCGATTTCCGCAAATTCGACGACGGCCTGCGGATGACGCTCGACTGCACACCTGCCCTGGCGGACCGCCTCGAATCCCTGCTCGCCGAAGCCGAGAAGGGCGGGATCGCCCGCTACGGCCTGCACCGGCAGGAATCAGCCCTGATGACCTGCTTCGTGCCCTCCCCGACCCGCAGCGACCACATCCATTTCGTCGACGGCGCCATGGGCGGCTACGCCATGGCGGCGCGGGCGCTCAAATCCTAAGGGACCAGATGCGGACGGCCTGCGCGTCCTCTTCTCGGGAGGACGCGCCGGCTTGGCCTGTTGTGGTCAGGCGGCTTTGACGCCGGAGAGGAAGTGATCGACCTCCTGGCCGAGGCTGGCCGAGTGCCGCGCCAGCTCCTGCGCGGCCGCCAGCACCTGGGCAGCCGCCGCCCCGGTTTCGCCGGCACCCTGCCGCACGTCGGCGATGTTGCCGGTCACCTGCTCCGTGCCCCGCGCCGCCTCCTGCAC
>DASQMJ010000058.1:0-6434 GCA_035645535.1 Microvirga sp.
CACCGCCGCCTGCGCTTCTCTCTCTCGTCTTCACTTGTCAAAGAGCATGCACCGCCAGGGTGCCGAAGTCTCGGCGAAAGGCCCGCCGGCTTCCGCCGCCGCCCCTTCGCCCGGCAGCGCCATCAGCGCCCGCCGTCGATGGGCTTGATATAGGCCCGTCTCGTTTCGCGGTCAAGAAGAAAAATGCACTTTTTTCATTTTTCTTCTTCGCCTCGTTCAGCAGACAAAGTAATAGCGTTCACAGAAACAGTATAATTTCTGTGTTGCCTCGGATCTGGCAGGTTGTTCCTGTCAGATCATCTGTCTGCTGTGTCAGAGGAGCCGTGAACGCCGTCGGGATCGACGGTTCGGGCTCATGCCATTGACCGGGCACAGCGTGCTCCGTTCGGGAAGAGACGGCGTCGCCCTGAGGGCTTGTCCGAATCTTCTTTGGAACGCAGCATCAGTTCCTGGCTCGCGCCGGAAGCTGAGGGTCGCTGTGTCTGGAAGAGGGCGCCTGCTTCGCAGCGGCGCCGGGGAGGGGACACGTAATCGATTTTTCCACCAATGCAAGAGGAAAATTCGTTCCGGTTCGTCACCGTCCCTAAAAGAGCAACATGCCTGCGGCAGCAGATGTTCCGCGACGACAGACACGGGACGATCCCGGCATTGCCGGGATCGCTATCGGGATATGGCTGTCGAGCCCTAATTTTTCAAGGGATCCGGCTGTGTCGCGGCCTCCGGCTTATGCGGCTGCGTCGAGGGTGATGCCGCGAGCGGCCGCGAATGCCTCGAGTTCCTTGATCCCTGCGACGCGGTGGCGCTGATCGATGATCCAGCCGTCTCCTTCGCCCACGACGATGTAGCCGCGGGCCTGGAGCCGCGTCACCAGTGCCTGGGTACTGCAGACTTCACCGCGGGTCACACCCCGCTGGGCGATGAACTGTTCGATAGCGGTCTGCGCCGCCTGGGCCAGGTCCATTGCGTCGGCGCGGCTCGTAGCCTTGGTTCGCCCCTGAGCGGGCACCCGTGACGGATCGCGCCGGACCGTCTTCCAGCCGCCACGGCCGGAGATCTGGGCTGAGGGCGGCTCCAGCGAAGGCTCGCGGGCGGGAGCAGGTGTGTCGACGACGACCACCTTCAGGGCGGCCGGGGCAGGGGCAGGCGCAGTTGCGGTTCGGGCTTGTCTTGCGAGCGCCGGCATGACGGGCCTTGCCACACGATCGGCAGCCGCCCTCCCTTTGAAAGCCACCCCGGGGGTCGCGGCCAGTGCCTCAGAGCTCGGTTTCTTCTCCAGCGACTTCACGGGTGCGGGGCGTTCCGCAGCCGCATCGGGAGCGGCACGCGACGTTTCGCTTCTTGCCGGCGTCCGAGGGGACGGGGCCTGCTTCGAACCTGCCTCCTCAGCCTTCGGGCGCGTGGCCTGCGGCGCGAGGCCGGCCAGCCTCGCGTCGATGGCTTTCTTCTCCGCAATCGTCGCCAGGGCGGCTTGCATTGTCCCGGCCTCCGCTTCCGCGATGCGGCCCTTGAGCTGTTCCGCCAGCACATCCGCCAGACGCGCGATCTCGCGCTCCAGCCGTGCCTCGGGCGTGATCCGGGCCGGCGTCGCAGCAGGCTGCCGTGGCTCTGCCTGAGGAGAGGCGGGCTCTGGCGCGCAGTGCCGGACGGGACGGCGAGGGGCCTGAGCCTCGTCTTTGGATGCGCGCTGCCGTGCCGAGCTCGCGGCCGCCACCTTCGCGAGCTTCGACAGATCCCTGATCCCGATCAGGCCGAGATCCTGCATCTTCCACCGGATCTGCGTGACGGTCCTGCCGAGATCCTCCGCAATCTGCTTGTCCGTCATGGGCGGATCGGCGTTGACGAGGGCACGCAGGCGCGCGACGGACTCCGCGTCCCAGGTGCGGCGCTGCTGGACCTGCGTGCCGATCATCCGCGCGCGCAGATAGGTGGCAGGCACCGGCCTGTTGAGCTTGGCGGCGATGACCGGAACGGGAATCTTCGCCGCCCGGTCGCGGCGCAGGATTTCGAATTCTTCTTCAGTCCATTCCCTGTTCATTGCAGGGTTATTCCTTTTCTCAGCTGGGCTGGATCCGGAGAGCCTGCATATCGATCGGGAAAGGATCGCAGAGGTCGCCGGATGTTCCGGCGACGGGAACAGCCGTCAGGCCGGACGATGTCGGGAGGGCGCGGCTCGCATCGAACACTCACTGCGGGGGCCGCTCGCGCCACGCGGTCCAGCCCGTCGGCCATCGATCCATAGAAGCAGTCTCGCAGCTATGGGACGGCGATCGCTCGGGCGACAGGCGCCTTGCTCGAACGGGCGTTGCAGTACGGCGCCTGCGGAGGAACGGTACATCATGGCTGCGAATTGGATGCGGTCGAGCCCGCTATCTAGGCGGCTCGCGCGATTCAATCAACACCTGTTGGCGTGACACCGCGCTTGCGCAGCGCGGCAGAAGATCCCGCCGCACCGCCCCGGCGCATTATTCCTCTCGCAACGTCTCGGCGTCAGGCGCAGTCGCTACCGGCAGGACTGGCGCGCTTTGCGGACCGCCTTCGTGGCGCCGGCGAGCGAGAAGCGATAGCTCGTCTTGTTGCCGCGCCTCGAGACCGCCTCGACCGTCATGGTCCGGCCGCGCATGAGGGCCTGAAGGAATTCGCCTTCGCGCTCCTCTCGCCGCAGCCAGGCATGTCGTCCGCGCGGAATCATCGTGAAGCGCTTGCCGTCGACGACGACACGTATGGGCTGAGGGGCGAGCTCGTAGCCTGACAGAAAGCCGGCTTCGGTACGGCTCCGTCCCCTCTCCAGGTTTCTGATCGAAAAGCCGACGCGGCCGTGGTCGAGGGTCTCGGGCTTCTTCGTGTCCGCATCAGTGTAGACGTAGCAGACGTTGGATTTGTTCTCTCGGAACGTCCAGGCGCTCCAGCTGTCGTACGATCCGAGCAAACGGGGCGTCTGTGCGAAGGCGCAACCGGCCGAAAGAGCGACGACGGCAAATGCCAGGAGTGTGGATCTCGTCATCCAGGGAGTACTCTCTTGTTGTGGTTGGGGAGGACGCAAGCTCCCATCCACGGCTTGCGAGAGGGTTAATGGATCTTCACCATTGCCCAATGGGGCCCGCACCGGC
This sequence comes from Microvirga sp., assembly GCA_035645535.1. GTDB lineage: Bacteria > Pseudomonadota > Alphaproteobacteria > Rhizobiales > Beijerinckiaceae > Microvirga. Next base: position 3,108 of record DASQMJ010000058.1, read on the forward strand.
GGCCGGTGCCTCAGTGCCGACAAGGACTTGCGCCGATTTTCACATTCCCGTGATTCGCGATTTCCGTCGGGGATCGGAGTGGAACCATTGTCGGCAGCGCCATAGGGAACGAACTCAGCCCGTACGCGTCCAATATCGGCCTGGGGATGACCTTCCAGATCGGTGACTGGAATGAATGAACGTACGTCGCGTATCTTGATGGTGGCGATCGCGGGACTGCTCGCGTTTCTCGTCGCGCAGCCGTATGTGAACCATTATCTGTTTTCTGCGAGAGAGCCGCGCCCGCCTGCGCCGAGAGCCGACTTGACCGAGCTCGAGCGCTCGACGATCCGGGTGTTCGAAGCCATCGCTCCCTCCGTCGTACAGGTGGTGGAAGTGCCCCGCCGAGGCAGTCCGTTGTCGGGATCGGGAGGCGGCTCCTCCGGAACGGGGTTCGTCTGGGATGCCGCCGGGCATGTCGTGACCAATCACCACGTAGTTGAGAACGGGGACACGTTCGCGGTGCGCCTTGCCTCCGGCGATGTCCGGCCGGCGAGGGTGGTCGGACGGGCGCCGAACTACGACCTTGCCGTCCTGAGGCTCGACCAGAGTGTCGGTCTGCCGGCACCGGTGCCGGTCGGCACCTCCGCCGATCTCAAGGTCGGGCAGACGGCCTATGCGATCGGCAATCCATTCGGGCTCAGCCAATCTCTGACCACCGGCATCATCAGCGCGCTCAAGCGGCGCCTGCCCACGAGCGGCGGCCGGGAGATCGCGGACGTGATCCAGACCGATGCGGCGATCAATCCCGGGAATTCCGGCGGGCCGCTGCTGGATTCCGCGGGCAGGCTCATCGGCGTCAACACCGCCATTTTCTCGCCGTCAGGCGCGAACGCCGGCATCGGCTTCGCCATTCCGGTCGATGTGGTCAACCGCGTCGTTCCCGAGCTGATCCGGGACGGGCGCGTACCGACGCCCGGGATCGGCATCCTGGCCGCCGACGAGACCGTCGCGGCGCAGCTGGGCGTCACCGGCGTGATCGTGGCCGCAGTCGTACCAGGTTCTCCTGCCGACAGAGCGGGGCTTCGTGGAATCGATCCGCGGCTCGGCGCAATTGGAGACGTGATCGTCGCGATCGAAGGGACTCCCGTGAGGCACCTGTCCGATCTGACTGATCGGCTCGAGCGGACGCGTATCGGGGAGGCCGTCTCGCTGACGATCCTGCGCGACGGCCGCACGTCTGCCGTGGACGTCTCGGTGATCGATGTGGGGCCGCAGGCACGTTTGACGCAGCCGTAGCCTACACCGCAGCGCCTCTTCCGCAGGCTGCATATTTAACGAAACGAGAAGCTACTTATGTCTGAATGAGGCGCCGTCGCAGCATGAGGATGGCTTCGAATGACAATGGTGCCGTTCAGGACGAGGCTGTCGCGCGTCGGGGCCAGCTTTTTCGGCCTGCTGTCCTCTGCATGGCGGAAGGCCTTTTCTCGGACTGAAGAACATGCCGCGGCACGGAGGTTGACCGGCGCGGTCGATCCACCTCCGGGTCCGGGCAGCGGGGCCAGCGAAGCCGAGGGGGAGTCGAAATCCATGCCTGTCTCGTTGGATCTCCTCGCCGAGCAGATGCTCGCGATGGTCGATGTCGTCTCCGCCCAGGAGAAGGAGATCCAATTCCTAAAGGACCGGTGCCAGGCGCTCGAGGAGCACGAGCAGGCGATTATGGTGGCCTTCACGACGTTCTTCCACGTGCTCGCTGCCGGGAAGGTTGCGAGGATCGAGGACATCTCGGCGATCCTGGAAAACATCACCGGAATTGCCGAACGCGAGGAGCGGCCGCCGGAGGCCATACGGTTCCTCAGGGAACTCGCCGGGATGCTGCGCGATCAGTCCCCAAGGGTTGACCATGAGCCCGGCCAGAAAGGCCCCGGCGCCTATACCTGAAGAGTCCGCGCCGCCGTTCGCGCTGCAGCCAACTTCACCGATCCAGCCTGCTCAATGGGCAATGCGCGACCGCGGATCTTCCTCGACGGGATCGTAATAGAGCTTTCCGTGAGGCAGAACTTCCAGGGGCATCGTCGGTTGCGGGCGATCCGAGGGAGCGTCATGGAGCGGCGGGAGATAGTGGGGGCGGAAGCGCAGATCCACGAGGTTGCGCAGTTCGGGCGCGGCCAGGTCCATCACGTTCGCGTCACGCCATCTGCGATGCAGCTTCTGCTTGCCGGTCAGGCGGCTCCAGAAGGTCTTCGTCTCTTCCTCGACCACCAGGACAATACGGCCCGTGAAAGTCTTCCGAAGATTGAATCGTCCCGTGAGCGGCATATCACGTTTCCTCTCAGGTTCAGGGAACGCATGTCTGCGAATATAAGCTCAGCATCTGCCGAGTTTCCTCGCTGCAGACAGAAGCGTCCATGCAAGCGACAGGGTTGTTCCTATGCCAATGCTTACTCAACCTGAGTGTTCCGTTTCATCCCGTCGGCGAAACGTTCGGGGTGGGCGTCGCTCCCGTCCGACACGGCGTGCCGGTCAGAGGGAACTCTCCACGACCTCGCAATCGAGCCCGAGCGATCCGGCGGTGTTGCTGACCGTCGCAAGGCAGGGGCTCGTCCTGTCGGATGGAATGAACACGGCGAACCGGGTCACGTAGAGGCCGCCCTCGGTGTCCCGGAGTTTGCGTGCTTCGAGGCGCACGATATTGGCGCCGTACTGCCTGAAGACCTCGGAGAGTCGCGCCAGGAGGCCCAGCTGGTCGCCGCCGCTGATCGTGATCCGATGCGTCACGCTCCCGGCAGGGCCGGGGAACGGATCGAAGGCGTAGGGCATCGCGCGGACGTCGGCGCCTTCAAGTTCGGGAAGCTGCTTCAGCCCAGCTTCGATGTCGCCCACCCCGACGCCCTCCGGAAGCTCGCAGAGCGCGATGAACTCGGCTCCGGAGCCGAGGGAGGTGAAGGTCGTGTCCCGCAGGTTGATCCCTGCATTGAACAGATGGTCCGCTATGGCGGCGACGAGGCCCACGCGATCAGGGCAGAGTACCGACACGAGAGCTACCGATGCCATGGGATACCTCCAGAACGGAAGGGATATATAGGGCGCCGACGGAGGCGTCGAAGCTCAGCCGTCGAGATCGAACGGTCGCCGGCGCTTTCCGCGCCCTGGTGCCGGCATGGGGCGCGGCGGCTTGCCGGGAAAGGGGCGCGGAACGGACTAGCAAACCGCGTTTGGATTTCCTATATGAGTTTTGCCGGGGCTTTCCCTGGCTATGACCGTAGAGGCCGTGTGGAATAGGCGTTTAGGACGCGGGTTCAATTCCCGCCGCCTCCACCACGAGCAGATCGGGCGTTTGGCTCGTGG
>DASQMJ010000059.1:0-3109 GCA_035645535.1 Microvirga sp.
GCGGCGCCGAAGGATCCGGTGAGCCAATAGCCGGCGGCGGGGATGTAGAGGGTGAGGGGACCCAGCGCCGAGTGGAAGTCGCGGTGGGGCACCTGCCCCCATACGATCCGGTGCGCCCCGTCGAGGAAGATGACGAGGTCGCTCAGGTAGCGGGTGGTGACGGTCTGGCCGGGCAGCGCGAGAACGAGGGCGAGGACCAATGCAAGACCGAGCAGGATCGGGCCGGTTCCGGCGATGCGTCCTGCCCGGACCGACGCGTTCCCCATTCCGTTCATCCCGATGGTCATAGACGCATCCGTTTGAAGATCCGCTCGGGAATGCCGCCGATCATCATCATGATCGGCCGCCAGATCCGGCGGACATAGATCACGTCGCCTCCCCGCTGCGCGGCGGCGAAGATGGCGCGGCCGACCTCCTCGGCCTCGGCCGTCACGACCGGCGGCAGCTTCATCCCGGCGGTCATGCGCGTGCGCACGAAGCCCGGCTTCACGGTGACCACGCGCAGGCCCTTCGGTGCGAGCCGGTTGCGGAGGCCGGACAGGAAGGCCGTGAACCCGGCCTTCGCGGCCCCATAGACGTAGTTCGAGCCGCGTCCGCGGTCGCCCGCGACGGAGCTGACGCCCACGATGGTGCCGGACCCGCGCGCGAGAAACCGCTCCGCCAGGATGCCGAGGAGCAGGGCCGGACCCTCGAAGTTGGTGCGCAGCACCGTTGCGGCGTGGGCCGGATCGCTCTGCGCCCGCGCCTGATCTCCGAGTTCGCCGATCACGCACACCACCGTGTCGGGGAGGCTAGGCAGGTCATCAAGGAAATCGCCGAAGCGGTCGGTTTCGAGGATGTCGAGCCGATGCGTCGACACCTGGGCGCCGGTCCGGGCTGCGATGTCGTCCGCGTTGCGCTGGACCTCGTTCTCGTTGCGGCCGGCCAGCATCACCCGCCAACCGGCCTTGGCGAACTGGAGCGCCGTCGCCCGTCCGATATCGGAGGTGGCGCCGAGGAGGAGAAGGGACTTCGATGAGGTCATTCAGATACCGAGCCGCGTGGACAGGCGAGACGAGATCCGGCCGGTGGCCCTGATCGCCCGCCGCAGGTCGCGAAAGCGGGCGAGACCCGGATAGCCGGCTTCGAAGGTGGCAGGCGACTGCCGTGCATCCTTGGCAAGATAGAGCCGCCCGCCCGCCAAGACCACGGATCGGTCGATCTCATCGAGAAGGGTGAAGATGTCCTCGCTCACGGGCAAGTCCATGGTGAGGGTGAAGCCTTCCAGCGGAAACGAAAGGTCGCCATGACCGGGGCCGAGCCGCTTCAGAATGGCCAGGAACGAGGCAGCCCCCCGGCGGGAGACCCGGTCGAGGATGTGGGCGAGCACGTCCTTGGCCTTGGGCGTCGGAATCACGCATTGATGCTGCACGAAGCCGCGCCGGCCATAGATGCGATTCCAGTCGCCGATGCCGTCGAGCGGGAAGAAGTATGGATCCCAGTGAACCAGGAACGGATAACCTGCTTTCATGGCCCCGAGCCGGAAATAGAGTTCGTTGAAGCCAGCAACCGATGTCCGGTTCAAGGTGGCGGAGGGCAGGTCGAACGGCACCGACAGCCGCCCGAGCTTGGAAGCGGGAAAAGCCGGCGCTCCAGGCTTGAACGCATCGAGGTCGCGAAGGGTCGCATGCTCGGCGGCGAAGACCAGGGAGCGGCCGAGCGCAGCCCCACGGGCAAGGCAGTCGATCCAGGCGACCGTGTAGGTTACGTCGTCTACCGACTGAAGCGTCGCCACGGCGCTGTCGAGGTCGGGTGCCACGATGGTGGTCTGGCGCATCCATCCAGTCGCGATGGACTTGAGACGGAAGGTTGCCTCGAGAATGGTCCCGGTCAGTCCCATCCCGCCGATGGTCGCGGTGAAAAGATCGGCGTTCTTCTCGCGCGAGCACGTCACCACGCTCCCGTCGGGAAGGGACAGGGTGAGCGATTCCACGTGATCGCCGAAGCCGCCGTCCCGGTGGTGGTTCTTGCCGTGCACGTCGGATGCGACCATCCCGCCGACGGTGACGAACTTGGTGCCGGGCACCACGGGCGGAAAGAACCCGAGGGGGACGGCCAGGGACAGGATGTCGGACAGGAGAACGCCCGCCTCCGCGCGCATCAGGCCCGTCGTCCGGTCGAAGGCGCGGATGCGGTCGAGGCTGCGTGTCGACAGGGTGAGGCGCTCCCCGATGGCGGCGTCGCCGTAGGCGCGGCCGTTGCCGCGTGCGACGATGCCCTCCCGGTCGGCCAGAAGGTGGGCCAGGGCGGCAGGGGTCGCAGGGCTCAGCACCTCCGAAGCGTGGCGGGGATACCGCCCCCATCCGGCAAGCTCGATCATGCCCTACGTTCCTTGAAAACGAAGGTCCGGTCCAGCACGAACTTGGCGGCGTAGCCTATGGCGAGCCCCAGGACCGCGCCGGAATACTTGGCGAAATCCGTGCGCCAGATCAGCCAGAAGGCCACCTCGAAGCCCCAGAAAACCAGGGTGGTGAGCACACTGAAGGCGCCGTAGAGGGTGATCTTCCGGAGTTCCTGCCGATGGCCGTGGAAGCCGTCGTCGAAGACCCATTTCTTGTCGAGCAGGTATTTGAGGAAGAAGCCGGCTGCCGTGCCCATGAGGATCGAAAGGCTCAGCGGTGCCACGGGCGCGACACGGATCACCGCCTCCTGGGTCAGCAGGTTCGCCAGGGTGGCGATGACGGCGAAAAGCACGTAGCGGACGAACAGCGTCGTCCCGATGCGCGGGGCGCGACCGCTTCGGGAGCCGGGGCGTCCCGACCCTGCCTTCTCCTGCATCGAACGCATCCGTCAGACAGCTGCGACGAAGAGGATTGCCGCGCAGCCGATGGTTGCGAGGCTCATCCTGTCCTTGAGGGCGAAGACGACGGGATCGTCGTCCATCTGCCGTCGGCACGCCAGCATCAGCGCCCGGGCGATCCAGTACATGAGCAGCGGCACCACCAGCCACAGGATCGCGGGGCGGGTGTAGAGCTCGTTCACGGTCGCGCTCGAGATGTAGAGCGTGAAGATCGTCACCGCGTTGAACCCGGCCGCCGCCGCGAGTGCCGCCACCACGTCGAGATCGCCC
>DASQMJ010000060.1:0-8258 GCA_035645535.1 Microvirga sp.
GGATTGCTGCCAATGGCGTGCCTGCCGACACACCCGCTCCAGCCCGATGCCCGGAACGACGACGACCGAAGGCTCCGTTGCCGGTGAGTTGGACGCTTACGGCCAACTTCGCGAAGCGCAGAGATCCGGCCATGATCTTCCAAGCGAAGAATCCTCAGCGCATGTTCATCAGCTTACGGGCTTGAGCCTCCGGCATCGTCGTGCTGAGGAGGCATCGCTCTTCACCTTTCACTTTACAGGCCCGCAACTTGGCCGCAAGCCGCTCAAGCTCGACGTAAGGGCTGGTTTTCTCATAGGCGTAGCATCCCTCGCCGTCGGTCCTCGGGCGGGTGACGCTGAACTTTTCCTTCCCGCCCGTGCCGATGCTTCGTTCGAGCTCGACTTTGATGCATCGTGTCTTGGTGCTGTCGGACGATGCAAAAATGCCCTTGTCCCTGACCGGATAGCGGATGAGCACGGATGTGTTTGCCCCGAGCATCCCTTGCCCGTTCCAGACTTCGGACACCGTCGCGGGCCCAATGCCGTCTTTGACGTATTCCGTCACCAGAACGACGGCGACGTCCTGCTTGAAGTCAGCCGGTAGACGCAGTGGCTCGCTGCTCGTTCCTGCCGATTGCTGACCGGAGCCCGATGTTTGACAGGCCCCTAAGGCGGCAACCAGAGCCGCGGCGACAAGGCGGAAAGGGAGGCAACTAGCTGTCATGAGAGGAGCCCTTGAATATGATGGCCCCTTTCAAGGATACATTGTATCAAAAATCAACTGGTAATTGTCAGGTCGGGAGGGGGCATGCCCCCTCCCGGCAGCAAACTCCAGCCCGGGATCAAAGCCCCAGCTTCTTCTTCCGCTGCGCCAGGGTGCGAAGTCGCAGGGCGTTGAGCTTGATGAAGCCCGCGGCGTCGCGGTGGTCGTAGGCGACGGCGCCTTCCTCGAAGGTCACGAGGTCCTGGTCGTAGAGGGTGTAGGGGCTCTGGCGGCCGATGAGGTGGACGCCGCCCTTATAGAGCTTGAGCGTGACCTCGCCGGTGACGAATTCCTGCGACTTGTCGATGAGCGCCTGGAGCATCTCGCGCTCAGGGCTGAACCAGAATCCGTTGTAGATGAGCTCGGCGTATTTCGGCATCAGCTCGTCCTTCAGGTGGGCCGCGCCGCGGTCGAGGGTGATCGACTCGATGCCCCGGTGGGCGAGGTGGAGGATCGTGCCGCCGGGGGTCTCGTACATGCCGCGGCTCTTCATGCCCACGAAGCGGTTCTCGACGAGATCGAGGCGGCCGATGCCGTTGATGCGGCCGAGCTCGTTGAGCTTCGCCAGCAGGTCGGCCGGACCCATCTTCCTGCCGTCGATGGCGACCGGATCGCCCTTGAGGAACTCGATCCTGATGACGGTCGGCGTGTCGGGGGCGGATTCGGGATCGTTGGTGCGCGAATAGACGTAGTCCGGCACCTCGGCGGCGGGATCCTCCAGCACCTTTCCCTCCGAGGAGGCGTGCAGGAGGTTGGCGTCGACCGAGAACGGAGCCTCGCCGCGCTTGTCCTTGGCGATCGGGATCTGGTGCGCCTCCGCGAAGGCGATGAGTTGCTCGCGGGAGCGCAGGTCCCACTCGCGCCAGGGGGCGATCACGGTCACGTCCGGCTTCAAGGCATAATAGCCGAGCTCGAAGCGCACCTGATCGTTGCCCTTGCCGGTCGCCCCGTGGGCGACCGCGTCGGCGCCCACGCGCTCGGCGATCTCGATCTGCTTCTTGGCGATGAGCGGACGGGCGATGGAGGTGCCCAGCAGATAGAGGCCCTCGTACTGGGCGTTGGCCCGGAACATCGGAAAGACGTAGTCGCGCACGAACTCGTCGCGCAGGTCCTCGATGAAGATGTTCTCCGGCTTGATGCCTAGAAGCTCCGCCTTCTTGCGGGCCGGCTCGAGCTCCTCGCCCTGGCCCAGATCGGCCGTGAAGGTCACGACCTCGCAGCCATAGGTGGTCTGCAGCCACTTGAGGATGATCGAGGTGTCGAGGCCGCCGGAATAGGCGAGCACGACCTTGTTCACGCGCTTCTCAGCCATAGCAAGGGATTCCAAATTCAACGGGTGCCCGCGACTTAGAACGGAAGCTTGGGCGGCGCAACCGGGCATTTGGCGGGCGATATGCGTCTCCGGCATTGCTGATGGCAAAAACCCGGCATTGATGCGGAAAAACCCGATGCGCTAGCAAGGCCGTGCCCAAGGCCTGTCCGTGGAAGAGACCTGCCATGCCCCGTCCGCTGATCGAGTTCTGGTACGATTTCGCCTCGACCTATTCCTACCTCGCCGCCATGCGGATCGAGGCCGCCGCCGCGGAGGCGGATGTGGGGGTGGTCTGGCGGCCCTTCCTGCTCGGGCCGATCTTCGCGGCTCAGGGGTGGACCACGTCCCCGTTCAACCTCTATCCGGAGAAGGGCCGCTATATGTGGCGCGACATGGAGCGGGAGGCCGCCAAGCTCGGCCTTCCCTTCTGCCGCCCCGAAACTTTCCCGCAGAACAGCCTCCTGGCCGCCCGGGTCGGTCTCGTGGGGGCCGAGCAGGGCTGGATCGCCCCCTTCACCAAGGCGGTGTTTCAGGCCGAGTTCGGGAGGGGGCGTGCGATCGGCGACCCGGCAAGCCTGGCCGGGATCCTGGCCGATCTGGGCCTCGACGCCGACGCGGTGCTGGCCGAGGCGCAAGGAGACACCAACAAGGCCCGCCTGCGCCGCGTGGGCGAGGAGGCCCAGGCCCGCGGCATCTTCGGGGCCCCGACCTTCGTGGCCGACGACCGGGAAGTCTTCTGGGGCAACGACCGCCTGGAGCGGGCGCTGGAATGGGCGGTGGCGCATGGCCGCCGGTCCGACTGGCCCGTGTGATGAAGATCGCGCAGGCCGTGACCCTGCGGGCCGGAGGGCCCAAAGGCTTGAAAGCCTTGTGATCCGGAGTCACATGAGATAAAAGAACCCTCATCCGACAAGGTCTTTGACGGTCCATGGCCGTTTAGGGTGCGTGATACGCGCCCTTCTGGCGTTCCGTAAGGCCTTGCAGGTAAAGCGTTTCCAACCGCTGACGACACGCCGGCCCGCTCCGTCAAGAGCGGCATGCCCGGGACATGGCCCTAGAGGGGCGTTCCTGGCAGCGGCGGCTGGAAACGGACCCGTAACACGAGCCGCCGGCGTTGCCCCTTAAACGAGGGCCATTCAGGAGAACATATGTCCGCAGCATACCAGCAAGCGCCGAGCCGCGAGGATTTCGCGGCCCTGCTCGAAGAATCCTTCCGCACGAACGAGATCAGCGAAGGCTCGGTCGTCAAGGGTAAAGTGGTCGCGATCGAGAAGGACGTCGCGGTCATCGACATCGGCGCCAAGACCGAGGGCCGCGTGGCCCTTAAGGAATTCGCAGGCCCCAACCGCGACCAGACGATCAACGTCGGCGACGAGGTCGAGGTCTATGTGGAGCGCATCGAGAATGCGCTGGGCGAGGCCGTCATCTCCCGTGACAAGGCCCGCCGTGAAGAGAGCTGGGTCAAGCTCGAGAAGGCCTTCGAGGCCGGCGAGCGCGTCAACGGCGTCATCTTCAACCAGGTCAAGGGCGGCTACACGGTCGATCTCGACGGCGCCGTGGCGTTCCTGCCGCGCAGCCAGGTCGACATCCGTCCGGTCCGCGACGTCACCCCGCTCATGGGCGTCAGCCAGCCGTTCCAGATCCTCAAGATGGATCGCCGCCGCGGCAACATCGTCGTGTCGCGCCGCACGGTCCTCGAGGAGAGCCGCGCCGAGCAGCGTTCCGAGCTCGTGGCCAACCTCGAAGAGGGTCAGGTCATCGACGGCGTGGTCAAGAACATCACCGAGTACGGTGCGTTCGTCGACCTGGGCGGCATCGACGGCCTGCTGCACGTCACCGACATGGCGTGGAGGCGCGTGAACCATCCGTCCGAGGTCGTGACCATCGGCCAGACGGTCAAGGTCAAGATCATCAAGATCAACCACGAGACGCACCGCATCTCGCTCGGCATCAAGCAGCTGCTGGCCGATCCGTGGGAGGGCATCGCCGCCCGCTACCCCGTGGGCGCCAAGCTCAAGGGACGCGTGACGAACATCACCGACTACGGCGCGTTCGTCGAACTCGAGCCGGGCATCGAGGGGCTGATCCACGTCTCCGAGATGTCCTGGACCAAGAAGAACGTCCACCCGGGCAAGATCATCTCCACCTCGCAGGAGGTTGAGGTCGTGATCCTCGAGGTCGACCAGGTGAAGCGCCGCATCTCGCTGGGCCTGAAGCAGACCCTGCAGAACCCGTGGGAGGCCTTCGCCGAGAAGCACCCGGTCGGCTCCGTCGTCGAGGGCGAGGTCAAGAACAAGACCGAGTTCGGCCTGTTCATCGGCCTCGAGAACGACGTCGACGGCATGGTCCACCTCTCGGACCTCGACTGGAACCGTCCGGGCGAGCAGGTCATCGACGAGTTCAAGAAGGGCGACGTGGTGCGCGCCCAGGTTCTCGACGTGGACGTCGAGAAGGAGCGCATCTCGCTCGGCATCAAGCAGCTCGCGGGCGACCCCTTCGCGGAAGCCGGCGAGATCAAGAAGGGCCAGATCGTCACCTGCGAGGTTCTCGAGGTGAAGGACGGCGGCCTGGAGGTGAAGATCGTCGACACCGACCTCACCACCTTCATCAAGCGCTCGGAGCTCGCTCGCGACCGCGCCGACCAGCGCCCCGAGCGCTTCGCCGCCGGCGAGAAGCTCGACGCCCGCGTCACGCAGTTCGACCGCAAGGCCCGCCGCGTCACCGTCTCCGTCAAGGCCCTCGAGGTCGCCGAGGAGAAGGAAGCCATGGCGCAGTACGGCTCGACCGATTCGGGCGCGTCGCTCGGCGACATCCTCGGCGCGGCCCTCAAGGCCCGTACCGACAAGAAGTGACACGCCCACGGGCGTGCCATCCCCGGCGAGCGGCCGTAAGGACGTGAGGCAAGGGGATCACTTTCAGACCCGCGCGGGAAACCGCGCGGGTTTTGCTATGATCCTTGTTCCGTGGAGTCCGGCTCACAATGGGACGGCCTCATAATCTGTCCTCACCCTGAGGAGCGGCGAAGCCCCATCTCGGAGGACGATCCGGCGGTCTCTGGAGACGCCTCGCCCTTCGGGACGCTTCGCTTCTCCGGGTGAGGCTATAGGGGAGCCGGGAGCCGGGCTCTCAGGATCGGGCATTCGCGCGATGACGCAGGCGGGCGGACATACGGACTTCACGGCGCGGCTCAAGGCTTGGGCGCGCGAGATCAAGACGGACGTGGTGGCAATCTCGCTGGCGGCCGGCGACCGCCGCGTGCCTTGGTACGCCAAGCTCCTGGCTGCCATCGTCGCCGCCTACGCGCTCAGCCCCATCGACCTGATTCCCGATTTCATTCCCGTGCTCGGCTATCTCGACGACGTGATCCTGGTGCCGCTCGGGATCCTCCTGGTGGTGCGGCTGATTCCCCCGGCCGTGATGGCGGAGCTGCGGGCAGAAGCCAACGCCCGGGCGGAGCGCCCGGCGAGCCGGGCCGGCGCCACCGCCGTCGTGGTCCTGTGGATCGCCGCGGCGGCGCTTCTGCTATGGGCGTTCTGGCCCGACCGGCTCTCGTGACAGGACGCGGAAAATTCTTAAGTATCGGGCAGGTGCGGATTTTTATTGGCCGTGCGCCTTGCCGCCCTATCTGCCTTCGCCATAGGGTGCCGCCTTCGAGCAGGCTTCCCAAGCAGTTCAGAGCAAGAGACGAATTCCATGCCCATCGACGCCGAAGCCATCACCGACCGTCGCCGCCTGCGCCGCAAGCTGACCTTCTGGCGCGTGGCCGGAATCCTCGCCCTTATCGCGGCCGTCGTCGCCCTCGGCTACGCCGCCTCTGACCGGATCGGGCTGCCCGGCGGCCAGGCCCATGTGGCGCGCATCTCCATCAACGGCTTCATCATCAGCAACCAGCAGCGCATGGCCGACCTGATGGAGCGGGTCGGGAAGGCCAGCTCCGTGTCCGGGGTGGTGATCTCCGTCAACAGCCCCGGCGGCACCACGACCGGCTCCGAGGAACTCTACCGCAACATCCGCAAGCTCGCCGAGAAGAAGCCCGTCGTCACCTTCGTGGACGGGACGGCAGCCTCGGGCGGCTACATCACGGCCATCGCGGCCGATCACATCGTGGCGCGCGAGACCTCGCTGGTCGGTTCCATCGGCGTGCTGTTCCAGTTCCCGGACCTGTCGGGCCTGCTCGGCCATGTGGGCGTGAAGGTCGAGGAGGTGAAGTCGGCGCCGCTCAAGGCGGAGCCGAGCCCCTTCAAGCCCACCTCGCCCGAGGCCCGCGCCGCCCTGCAGTCGGTGGTCAACGACACCTACGACTGGTTCAAGACCCTGGTGCGCGAGCGCCGCCGCCTGAACGAGAACGAACTCGCGGCCGCATCGACCGGGCAGGTTTTCAGCGGTCGCCAGGGTGTGCCGCTCAAGCTCGTCGACAAAATCGGCGGCGAGCGGGATGCGGTCGCCTGGCTCGAGCGGGAGAAGGGGGTGCCTAAGGACCTGCCGATCCGCGACTGGGAGCCGCGCCGGGACCGCGACTTCTCGGTGATCGCCTGGGGCGCGGCCGGCGCCGAGCTCCTCGGCTTCGAGCGCCTCGCCGAGGCGCTTCGCCGCTCGGCCGCGAGCGTTCAGGCTGCGCAGCTTGACGGTCTGCTGGCGGTCTGGCACCCTTCGGAAAAATAAAGCAGCGTCAAACATATAGCTCGTCCCATGATCAAATCCGAACTGGTGCTCAAGCTCGCTGAGCAGAATCCGCATTTGTATCAGCGCGACGTCGAGAACATCGTGAACGCGATTCTCGACACCATCGCCGATGCGCTTGCCAGAGGCGACCGGGTGGAGCTGCGGGGCTTCGGCGCGTTCTCCGTCAAGAAGCGGGATGCGCGCACGGGGCGCAACCCGCGCACGGGGGAGGCCGTTTCCATCTCCGAGAAAGTCGTGCCCGTCTTCAAGACCGGCAAGGAAATGCGTCAGCGCCTCAATGCCTCGCCCAAGGTTCTGAAGGCTGCCGCAGCCCGCTAGCGCACCGGCCCGAAGGTGGACGCCGCTTTCGGGATCCACTTTTACAGAAGCGGCGCATTGTCCGGCGCGGGAAACCGTAACCCGCTTTTCCGCATGATGCGCCAACCGGAGGAGCCTTCGTGATTCGCTTTCTGAAAGCGCTGATTCTGCTGCCCGTCGCGGTCCTGGTCGTGCTGCTCGCGGTCGCGAACCGCGCGCCGGTGACCCTGTCCCTCGATCCGTTCTCGGAGGTGCCGGAGTTCGCCACGCAGGTGCCGCTCTTCGCCGTGATCTTCGCCTCCGTCGCGGTGGGGGTCCTGATCGGCGGGACCGCCTCCTGGCTGGCGCAGGGTCGGAACCGGCGCGAGCGCCGCCGCTTCCGCCGCGAGGCGAACACCCTGCGCTACGAGACCGAGCGCCTGCGCAGCCAGGCTCCGTCCACTTCGACCGCGGTCGCTCTGCCGTCCTCCCAATCCCGCGCCTGACCGGTAACCCCATGCATGTCGTATCCGCGGCCGAGATCGACCGCGTCCTGACCTTCCCGGCGCTGATCGATGCTCTGGCCGACGCCTTTCGCGGCGACTTCGTCGCACCCGTCCGTCATCACCACGAGATCGAGCGCCCGGGCGCGCACGGCACGCTCCTGCTCATGCCGGCCTGGACCGGCGCGGCCGCGCGGGACGGCTACATGGGCGTGAAGATCGTCACCGTGTTTCCGGAGAACGGCGCCAAGAACCTTCCGAGCGTGCTCGGCACCTACCTGCTGATGGACGGGGCCACCGGCGAGCCGAGGGCTGTGCTCGACGGTACGCGGCTCACCGTGTGGCGCACCGCCGCCGCCTCGGCGCTCGCCGCCCGCTACCTCGCCCGGGAGGATGCGAGCCGCATGGTCATGGTCGGAGCGGGCGCGCTCGCACCCTTCCTGATCCGCGCTCATATGAGCCAGCGCCCGTTCCGCAAGGTCACGCTCTGGAACCACCGGCCCGAGAAGGCAAAGGCGTTGGCCGAGGTGCTGAGTGTGGAGGGCCTGCCGGTCACAGCGACGACCGACCTCGAAGGGGCCGTGCGCGAGGCCGATCTCGTCTCCTGCGCGACTCTCTCCACCACGCCCATCGTCGAGGGTGCATGGCTGAAGCCCGGTGCCCATCTCGACCTCGTCGGCGCCTTCAATCTGCAGATGCGCGAAGCAGACGACGAAGCCCTGCGCCGCGCGCATGTCTACGT
>DASQMJ010000061.1:0-4229 GCA_035645535.1 Microvirga sp.
TGGGTCGATGGCGAGCTGATCGGCTACCGCCGGGTCGGCGACAAGCTCTACGAGCTCACCGATGCCGAGATCGCGCGCCAGCGCCTGACGAGCGGCATGGTCTTCCAGCGCTTCAATCTCTTCCAGCACATGACGGCTCTCGAAAACATCATCGAGGGCCCGGTGACCGTGCAGAAGCGCCGCCGGAAGGAGGTCGTCGACGAAGCCATGGCGCTGCTGGAGCGCGTCGGCCTCGCGGCGAAGCGCGATGCCTATCCGTCCGAGCTCTCGGGCGGCCAGCAGCAGCGCGTTGCGATCGCACGCGCGCTGGCGATGAGGCCGAAGCTGATGCTGTTCGACGAGCCGACCTCGGCGCTCGACCCGGAACTCGTCGGCGAGGTTCTGGCCGTCATGCGGGACTTGGCCGGCTCGGGCATGACCATGATCGTCGTGACTCACGAGCTCGGCTTCGCCCGCGAAGTGGCGAACGAAGTGGTATTCATGGATCGGGGGGCCATTGTGGAACGGGGCCCGCCGCAAGAGGTGCTCGTGCATCCGCAACAACAGCGGACCCGCGACTTCATTGCCGCGGTTCTTGCTTGAAAAATCGTTCCAGGAAAAGGACCGACGAAATGAAACTCATCACAGGCTTGCTGGCGGGCGTTCTTGCGCTCGGCCTCGCATCTCCGTCGCAGGCGGCGGAACTTCCGGACCGGATTAAAAAGGCGGGCAAGATCGTCGTCGCGACGATGCCCAACTATGCGCCGATCACCTTCAAGGATCCGGCCACGAACAAGCTCACGGGGTTCGACATCGATCTCGGCGAAGCCCTCGCCAAGGAACTCGGCGTCGGAATCGAATGGCAGGAGATCGCCTTCGCACAGATGATTCCCTCGCTCCAGACCGGCCGCGTGGATCTGGCACTCGCCGGCATGAGCGACCTGCCGGCCCGGCGCGAGATCGTCGACTTCATCGACTACATGAAGTCCGGCGCCCAGTTCTACACCTCGCCGGCGATGGCAGCGACGATCAAGACGCCCGAGGATCTCTGCGGCAAGAAAGTCGGCGCGAGCCGCTCAACCAACTGGCCCCGCCAGATCACGGAGTGGAGCCAGGCCAATTGCGTCGCCAAAGGCAAACCCGCCATCGAGGCGATCGGCACGGAGGGCTCGGCGGATGCGCGGACGCAGCTCAAGACACAGCGCCTGGATGCGGCCGTGCAGGGCAATGAAACCCTACCCTACTTCCAGCAGCAGGAGCCGAATACCTATGTGCTGATCGGCGAAGCCTTCACGACCTCCCTCTCCGGCATCCCGGTACTCAAGACCGAGACGCAGCTGCGCGACGCCGTCAAGGCAGGCCTCGAGCGGCTCCAGCAGAAGGGCATCTATGACGAACTCCTGAAGAAGTACGGTCTGCAGGCGAACAAGCTCTCGCCGATCGCGATCAATCAGGGCACCGACTGATCGTCCAGAGAGCCGGCTCCGCGCCCGCGGAACCGGCTCCCGCGGTGCGGTTGAAAGGGCCGTCATGGAAGCCAGGCTGGCGCCGGACGCGATGCAACGCTACTTCATGGCCCGCGTTCTGCAGCTATCCCCAGGGCAGCTCGCCTGAACCGCCCCGAGATTTCAGGTTCTGACCTGATGCAAAGCCCATCTTAACGGTCGATCTCCGCCATTCTCCACGGCAGCGAGCATCATGAAGCCGGTTCGGAGCCCGGCACTGGGGTGTAGAGGTCGGCGAACCGCTCGCGCAGGACGTTCTTCTGCACCTTGCCCATGGTGTTGCGCGGCAGCTCGTCGACGAACAGCACGCGCTTCGGCTGCTTGAATCGGGCGAGGCGCCCGTCCAGCGCCGCCATGATCGCCGCCTCGTCGACCGCGGCTCCCGTGGACCTGACCACCACGGCCGTCACCCCCTCCCCCAGATCGGGATGCGGCACGCCGATCACGGCGCTTTCCACCACGCCCGGAACGGCGTCGATCTCCTCCTCGACCTCCTTCGGGTAAACGTTGAAGCCGCCGGTGATCACCAGATCCTTGCCTCGTGCGAGGATGTAGACATAGCCCCCCTCGTCGATCCGCCCCAGGTCGCCGGTGATGAAGAAGCCGTCCGGGCGGAACTCGGCCGCCGTCTTCTCCGGCATGCGCCAGTAGCCCTTGAAGACGTTCGGCCCCCTCACCTCGATCATGCCGATCTCGTTCGGCGCCAACACCTCGCCCGTGGCCGGGTCGACGATGCGGACGGACACCCCCGGCAGGGCCGGCCCGACGGATCCCGGGATCCGCTCCCCGTCATAGGGATTGGACGTGTTCATGTTGGTCTCGGTCATGCCGTAGCGCTCGAGGATCGCGTGGCCGGTCCGCGCCCTCCATTCCCGGTGCGTCTCCGCCAGCAGGGGCGCGGAGCCCGACACGAACAGGCGCATGCCGGCGGCCGATTCCCTGGTCAGGCCCGGATGCTGCAGCAGGCGCACGTAGAAGGTCGGCACCCCCATCAGGACCGTGGCGCGGCCCATCACACCCAGGATCTCGTCCGGGTCGAATTTCGGCAGGAAGATCATCGTGGCGCCCGAGAACAGGATCACGTTGCTGGCCACGAAGAGGCCGTGGGTGTGGTAGATCGGCAGGGCGTGGATCAGCACGTCGTCGGCCGTGAAGCGCCAAGCCTCGATCAGCGTCAGGGCATTCGAGACGAGGTTGTCGTGGGTCAGCATGGCGCCCTTGGACCGCCCGGTTGTGCCGGACGTGTAGAGAATCGCCGCGAGATCGTCGCCGGCCCTCTCCACCGTCGCGAAGGCCTCGGGCGCGCCGGCGGCGGCCTTCATCAGCGATCCCTGGCCCCTGGCGTCCAGGGTCTCGACCGCCCCGCTGACCCTTGCGGCGAGCGGGCCGAGCCCATCCCGCCGGCCCGGATCGCAGACCACCAGGGCGGGCTCGGCGTCGCCGATGAAATAGTCGAGCTCCGCGAGGGTGTAGGTGGTGTTGAGCGGCAGGTAAGCGGCGCCGGCGCGGACCGTTGCGAGGTAGAGCACCAGCGCCGCGACCGACTTCTCGACCTGCACCGCCACCCGGTCGCCGGGCCGGACGCCGCGGGCGACGAGCGCGTTGGCGAGGCGGCCCGAGAGGGCGACCAGCTCCGCATAGGTGAGCTGGCCGCCGTCCGGCGTGACGATGACCTGCTTGGCCGGGTCGCGGGTCGAGTGCTCGAACCGGCTGAAGAGGTTGGCATTCATGAGGACGTCTCGACGTAGGGGTCCGGAAACGGGGGCGAGGCTCTGACGGAAACTCAGTCCGGTTTCGATCCTCGCCCCACGGCGCGAGATTTCGCAAGCGCGCCGGGCGGGTCAAGCGGTCAGCGCCAGCGGGAAACTGCAGCGGGCCGCCGAATCGATCCTATCGATGCTGCTTCGGGGACCTCGGCAGGACTGGGCTTTCCGGCGCCAGGTGAATGCCTGCCGTCCGGCGCGGGCGCGCCACCAATCCGAGCGAGGCGGCGGCGAGGAGCGCGTTGACAGCCATGATGCCGATCAGCGGCCAGACGCTCGTCTCGAGGGCGGCGCCCACGATGGGGGCGACGAGTGCGCCGAACCCGATCTGGAAGCTTCCCGACAGGCCGGCGGCGGCCCCCGCCACGTCCGGATTCACGCTGACCGCCCCGGCGATCCCGCTCGGAAGGACAAGGCCGTTCCCGACGCCAATGAAGAACATGGGGCCGAACAGCGCGACGGGATGCATGAGACCCATCGCGAACGCCGCCCCCATGGCGGTGACGCTGGCCAGGGTCATGAGCATGCCGGCCGTGATCATTCGGTTCGGCCCGATTCGCGCGGCGAATCGGCCGGTGAGGAAATTGCCCAGCACGTAGCCGCTCGGCACCATGGCGAAATAGAAGCCGTACTCCGCTGGGCTGCGCCCCATAATCTCGATCATCACGTACGGCGCGCCCGCCAGGAAGGAGAAAAACACGGCCGAAACAAAGCTCGTCGTCAGCGTGTATCCCCAGAACAGGCGGGAACGGAAGAGCTGCATGTAACTGCGCAGGAGTTCCTCGACGGACCCGGCCGAACCGCGGTTGTGATTCGTCTCGGAAAGGCGCAGGAGCGCGAGCGACAGCGCGAGCCCGCCGAACACCATCAGGAACACGAAGGAGGCGCGCCATCCATAGAGCGTTTCGAGCACCCCGCCGATCGTCGGCGCGATCATCGGCGCAACCGCCATTCCCATGGTGACGTAGCCGATCATGCTCGC
>DASQMJ010000062.1:0-51762 GCA_035645535.1 Microvirga sp.
TGGCGTCCTTGACCGCGCCGAGGGCGCCGTTGTCGGACTTGAGAGTGGCAGAGATCGACCAGTAGGCGGCACCGTCGCCGGCGCCGTTGATCTTCAGGCCGGTCGAGATGCGGTTGTTGGTGGCATCGAGCTCCTTGTTGATCGACCGCAGGGTCTGCAGCGCGAACATCGCGGAGTTATTGGTGTTGAGACTCGTCATAGGGTTGTCCCTTCTAAACGCTACTAATGATTGAGGGACATACCGGATTTCCACCGGTACGGCAGAGCGGCATCATGCCTTCGAATGGAGCCGAAACAGGGCTAATCCACTCAATCTGCCATGAGTGTCATGTCGACGGCATTACTGTGTTCAATGCCGCAACCATCGTCAAGTCGTGAGAACATGACGGCCCAATTAAGCCTCAGAATGGTAAACAAATATTAAAGGCCGCTCGGGACGAACACTCCCGTCTGGACAGGACCGTCAGGACCTGGCCTCTCCAAGGTCGGCGACCGCGAAGGCTTCAGGATGGCCGCCGGACCGCCAAGTCTCGTCCATGTGGACATAGGCTCGCTCAAGATCGCGGGTGTAGGCATCGATGTCGAACAGAGGTGTCGTCAGCCTGTTGCTTGCAAGCTTCCGTTTGACGTCCGTCAACATCGCAGGATTGGTAGCAAGCTCCAGGGCCAGCTTCTCATATTCCTGAAGCGTGGACGTCACGAGTTCCGGCAATCCAATCGCTCTCAGAAGGCTCGCAGCCACCCTCCCAATGAAGGTTTCGCCCAAGCACGTCAGAACCGGAAGGCCCGCCCAGAGAGCATCGCTTGCGGTTGTATGGGCGTTGACCGGCAACGTATCAAGAAACAGATCCGCATGACAGTGCCGAGCAAGATGAACCGGAACCGGCATCTTTGGAGCGAAGATCAATCTCGCTGGATCGACCCCGCGCGAGGACGCTTCCCGACCCAGGTTCTCCTTTACGACGTCGTTCGCCTCGATGAGCCAGAGGACACTGTGGGGTATTCTGCGAAGCAATCGCATCCAAATGTCGAACACGATCGGCGTCAGCTTGTACGTATTGTTGAAGCAGCAGAATACGAACGCGCCCTCCGGCAATCCACACTCCGCGCGGGTCGGCACGTCCTCCGAAATGTGCCTCTTGGTATCGTTCGGCTGATAACTATGCGGAAGGTGAACGATCTTTTCGTCATAGTACCGTTGGTGTTCCATAGGCGCCACAATCGGGTCGCCAATGATATAATCAATGAAACTCGCGCCCATGGTTCCAGGATAACCGAGATAGTTGACCTGGATGGGAGCCGGTCGGTACGCCAGTATTGGTGTCCGGGCATCCTGAGTATGCCCTTTCAGGTCTACGAGAATATCGATCTTATCGTCGTAGATCCTCTGAGCCGCGTCCGGGTACGCCATCATCCGGAGGTCGACGAAGTCGTCGAACGCCCGGACTAGGCGATGTCTGATCGAGCTATGGTCGTCCTTGCTGATCGAATACCCTATGATGCTGAAACGTGACCGATCGTGCTTCTCGAGCAGCTCTGCTATTAGGAACGCGGTGGCATGACTGTAGTAGTCGGCAGACAGGTAGCCTATACGGATCTTACGGCCAGCCTCGGCTGGATTCGACGGGAGGTGATGAATGAACTTCTTGTCATCAGGGACCGTATAATTGACCGCCCATGACCGCGCACTGTTCAATCCGTCTGCGGCGGTAGCTGTCGGTGCCGTTATCACCATGAAGGGCGGAATATTATTGGTTGCTTGGTTGCGACAGAGGCTCAGAACAGCGGCCTCGTCGCGTTCGACCCCGTTCCAGTCGCAAGCCGCCAGGCGCAACTGGAAGAGTTCGCCCAGCGACGTATGGTGATCTGGGTTGATCGCGAGCACCTTTCGAAAGGCGTCGATAGCCTCGCGAATGCGATTGCTTTTCCTGAGAGCCATTCCCAAGTTGGATACGGCAGTCAGATTGTCCGGGTCGACTCTGATGGAGTACTGATAGGCTGCGGTCGCTTCCTCGGGCCTGCCAAGTTCGTCAAGAATATTGCCGAGATTGTTGAGAGTCGCGGTGTCGTCTGACTTGATCGCCAGCGCCTTCTTGTAATTTTCCACAGCCTCAAGGAGCCGGCCCTGCTTTACGAGAACCACTCCGAGGTCGGAATAGTACAACGGCTGCTTTGGGTCGATTTCCAGGGCGCGCCTGAGACAGGAAGCCGCCTCTTCGAAGCGTCCTTGGGTCCGGAAAGTTGCCGCCAGCGAGCGGTGCGCCTCCACGAAGTCCGGTTTAATCCTGGCCGCCTCCTGAAATGCAGCGCATGCCGCATCTGTCTCGCCTTGCTCGGCGAGAAGCAGCCCTAGGTTGAATCGCGCCGCCGCATGATGCCGATCCAGGGAAACCGCCTTTCGATAGGCCTCGGCTGCATCGGTGAGCTGGCGCCGATCCCAGAGGATCCGCCCCAACGCATTATAGGCCTCGGCGAAGTCAGGCTTGATCGCGATCGCTCTCCGGCACAGCTCGGTTGCCTCGTCAAGGCGGTTCATGGCCTTCAAGACGCCACTCAGGCTGCAATAGGCTTCGGGATGGTTTGGTCTCAACAATATGGCACGGCCGATCAGCTCAGCCGCAATCTCGTGCCGTTTGAAGTGATGAGCAACCAACCCGAGCCGATGAAGACCGTGAGCATCTTTCGTGCCGCCGGCAAGAATGGCTCGGCATGCTGCCTCTGCCTGAAGCGTCCGTCCAGATTGGAAATGGTGCGTCGCGAATTCGATTTCAGACAGGCGAGGTATGGAAGTACCGGTTGACTTCGCTACCTGCTTCATGGCCGTGCGCCGCTGCTGCCGATTCATTCTATCACCTAGTCTCTCGCCGTCGCTGGACATTCTGCATTGGAAGCCTGCGCGAGGCTGGCCTTATGCCGTAGTATACGGCCCACGCCCATGATCAATCTGGGAAGGACAGTCACGCCGTAACGCTAGTGTCAGCTGTCACTTTCTCGGTCATGGTTGCGCATCGCAATGACCTCCATGCAAACTCGATAGCGCTCACTGATCCCGTATTCACGTGGCGTGAAGCCATGCTCCTCAAGAAGGAGGTAGAGGCGGTCCCGCGTGAAGTTGTGGTAGTGCTCGAGCTCACCCCAGTAGGGATTGGCGCGTGCCGAATCGAGTGCCCGCCACGCGAAAGCTCCCATGTTGGGCATAGACAAGAACAGAACGCCTCCCGGCCGGAGCAGTCGTCGAGCGGCAGATAGGGCTTCCTTCGGGAACGGTATGTGTTCGAGCACATCGGCCATGCTGATCACACTGAAACGACCAGGCATGTCCAATTCGGTCATGTCCACACAATGCGCTTCGAAGCCCGCCCGCTTCAATCCTTCGACATTGTCGACGCGGAGGTCTATCCCGACTGCCGTAAAGCCGAACTCGTCGGCGGTGAAAATGAGCGAGCCGTTGCCGAACCCCACATCCAGCCAGTCACCATCCGGAACATGCCGTGCAACCTGCTGCACCATCCGGCCTGAAACATGACGCTGTCGCTCGAAATCGTGGCCGACGCGCTGGTTCTCATGCGTACCACCGAACACGATCGAGAGCGCCTCCGGCGTGAAGTACCCGCTCGTGAAGACGTGCTTACAGGTGTCGCAGCGATGCCATTGCATCACGGACGAAAGGGGCGCCTTGTACAGCGGATGCCGGCTGCAGTCCGCCTTGACCAAGACCGGTATGTCGACGCTCTCGCACAGGGGGCAGGATCTGTAGGCGATCCGCTCCACGAGAGCGCCGCCGCCAACCCGTTCATTGGAAGAGAAACTTTGCGCAAGTGGCTGATCGTTCATGATGCCCCCGGTCTGTATATGCCGACCGAACATATTGCACCGGAAGCATGTGCGAGGCTGACCTCCGGTGGGGGAACCGGGGCATTTACGGCTTGATTATTCAAAGCCTTATCACGCCGGTCGCCGCGAAACTACAGCAACTGTCAGAAATAGGACCGCACCAGGCCGCTGACCAGAATGTTCCACCCGTCGATCAGGATGAAGAACAGGATCTTGAACGGCAGGGCGATTACCGTCGGTGGCATCATCATCATGCCCATGGACATGACGAGGGTCGCCACTATCATGTCGATGACGAGGAACGGCAGGGCGATCAGGAACCCGATCTCGAAGCCGCGCCTGAGTTCGGAGATCATGAAGGCCGGGATGATGATGCGCAGGTCGATCTTCTCCCCCTCCTCCGCCTTCGGGAAGCTGGCCGCCGCCATGTCGCTGAAGGTCTGCAGGTCCTTGGGGCGAACGTGGGCGAGCATGAATTCCCGGAACGGATCCGTCACCCTCGTGAAGGCTTCGCCCTCCGAAATCCGGTTCTCGGTGAGCGGCCGGATGCCGTCATTCCAGGCGCGGTCGAAGGTCGGCGCCATCACGTAGAAGGTCATGAAGAGCGACAGGCTGATCAGAACCAGGTTGGCCGGCGTGCTCTGGAGGCCGAGGCCGGAGCGGAGAAACGAGAGCGCTACGACGAAGCGCGTGAAGCTCGTCACCATGATCAGCAGACCGGGCGCGACGGACAGCACCGTCAAAAGCGCGACCATCTGGATGATGCGCCCGCTCACTGCCCCGTCACCCTGCGGGATCAGGGATTGGAGGTCAGGCACCTGGGCGCTCGCGGCCGTCGCCAGGATCGAGAACAGTGCGACCGCTAGGATTCTGAGAAACATTGTCGAACGAATGTCGTGGAGGAAGTTTCCGGGAAACGCAAAACAGGAGCCGCCGCGCCGGGGGTGAATCGCCCTTCCGGGCGGAAAAGCATCTACCGGCTTTTCGTCGCCGGATGACATGTGCTCAATCGTCGCGACCAGGATGCCCGCCATCCTACTGCAGGACCAGAGTCTCGACGATGAGCTCGCGCACCTTTCCGCCCGAACGCAGCGCGACGCGCTCGTTCAGGTCCTCGCGTAGATGCTGGAGCCCGCTCGCTCCCTCGATTTGCGATATCGAAAGGGTACGGAGATAGGCGAGAATGTCCTGGCGAATCTGCGCGGCAAGGACATTGGGGTCATGGATCATGCCGTTGGTGAAGACCATGGAGGATTCGAGCCTGATCCAAACGTCTCCGGATCCGGACAGGTTCGTTACCACCGGCTCGAGGTTCTTGAGGACGAGATCGCCCGAATAGGCCAGCGTCGGAGGCACCTTCTCCTTCTCGTTCTTGTTCTTCTCGTCGACGGCCTTCTCGACCGTCGAAACAAGAAAGATCCCGAAGGCTCCGCCCGTGCCGATCGCCAGCAGCGTCAGGACCACGAGGGTGACGATCCAGCTCTTGCCGGCGCCGCCGGACCCCTCGGATATGGGCTTAGGCTTGTTGGCCATGTCGTCTCGTCTCCCGAACGGTCCTTAGAACGGCGTGATGGCGTCGTAGACCTGATGGCCCCAGGCCGGCTGCTGCACATCGGTCAGACGACCGCGCCCACCATAGGACACCCGCGCCTCGGCAATCTTGTCGTAGCCGATGGTGTTCTTGCGCGAGATGTCACGCGGCCGCACGATGCCGGCGATGTTGAGGACTCGAACCTCGAAGTTCACCCTTACCTCCTGGGATCCGCTGATCAGGAGATTTCCGTTCGGCAGAACTTCAGTCACGACGGCCGCGATGGAGAGTCGAAGCTTCTCGGAGCGGTCGATGGAACCCTGCCCTTCAGAGGAAGACCGAGACCGGAGATTGCCCTCGGCGGCTGCCTCGCCCGAGGCGCCATTGAAGTCCGCAGCGAAGTCGAGGCCGAGCCCCGCCCTGGATACGCGCGAGCGATCGGACGCGTTGTCGAACTGCGCCTTGTCGTCGATGGAAATGTTCACGGTCACCACGTCGCCGACCTTCTTCGCGCGCGGATCCTGGAACAGGTCCGCACTGCTCTGGCTCCAGAGCGAATGGTACGTGCCCTTGCCGGCCGAAGCGAAGACCGTCGGCATCGGCTCGCGGGCGACGTTGAGTCCGTAACCGACCGGTGTCATGATCGGCTCGCGGCCAAGTTCGCTGGGGTTCGTTGCGCAGGCCGCCAGGAACAGCATCGATGCCGATGACAGAACGTGTCTCATCCTGATTTCTCGTCTTCCTGAGCCGGCTTCGGCTTGTCGGTAATGATGTTCGTCAGCTGCGCGGCCCGGCCCGGCTCCATCTCGTTGAGAACTGCGCTGGCGCTGCGAGGGTTGAGCTTGGCAATGATGGCGGCTGCCATTTCGTCGTTCATATTCGCAAGCTGAAGCGCTGCCGCTTCGGGACGCATGCGCGAATAGATTGCCACGACCGACTCGTCCGCCTTGGCGAGGAACTCGTTCCGCCGCCGCAGCCATTCCTCGTATTCGGCGCGCTTCTGCTCCAAGAGCTTGATCCGCTCCTCGATTTCCTTTTCGAGGGCGGCCAGCGTCTGCTTCTGCCACGCGAAACGGGCATCGGCGGCCGCATCCGCGATATTCGTGCAGTACTGGTTCGCCGTCGCAGCAGCGGCGCTCTTCGGCGCCTCGGCCGCTTTCGGAGCCACTTCGTTGGGCTTCTCGGCAGCCTTCCCCTGGGCGTGCCCCGCCTGCGGCGTCGAGACTGCCAGCAGGATCGTTCCAGCAAGGAGGAGTTGTGAAGCCGATCGGGATTTCAGCGAGATCATGGTCGAAAGGCCGGGTTCGAGAAACTCTGTCTGCGGCGATGGATCATGCGGATCTGTCCGTTGCCTCGGTCATTGGACGACCAGCTCCGCCTGGAGGGCTCCGGCCGTCTTCACGGCCTGAAGGATGGCGATGATGTCGGTCGGCTTCAGGCCGATCTGGTTCAGTCCCTTGACCAGGGTTTGGAGATCGGACCCGCCGATCATCGCGAGATGACCGTCCTGCTCGCGCGCCTCGATCTGGGTCCGCGGCACCACCACCGTACGACCGTTGGAGAAGGGCTCGGGCTGCGAAACCTGGGGCTCCTCGGTGACGCGGACCGTGAGGTTGCCGTGGGTCATGGCCACCGTCGAGATCTGCACGTTCTTGCCAATGACGACGGTTCCGGTGCGCTGGTCCACCACCACCCGCGCCGGCGTATCGGGCTGGACCCGCAGGTCGCCGATCTCGGCGATGAACCGGGTCGTGCCGATGTCGCGGGGCTTCTCGAGGACGACCGAGCGGAAATCCCGCGGCGATGCGACCCGGCGGCCGTAGCGCTGCATGGAATAAGCGTTGATCGCGTCGGTGATCAGCGTGGCCGTCTTATAGTCCGGGTTCTTCAGTTCGAGCACGAGGGAAGGCATCTCGCGGAACGATCCCTGGACTTCCCGCTCGATGAGCGCGCCGTTGGGAATGCGGCCTGCCGTGGCAACGCCCTGGGTGAGCGTCTCGGCTTGACCGGCAGCGGAAAACCCGGAGACGGCGACGGGCCCCTGCGCCACCGCATAAACCTGCCCGTCGGCACCCATAAGCGCCGTAAGCATCAGGGTGCCGCCCTTGAGCGAGGTAGCATCGCCGAGCGACGTCACGGTGACGTCGATGCGCGATCCCGGGCCGACGTAGGGAGGCAGATCCGCCGTCACGGTAACGGCGGCCACGTTGCGGGTGCGCAGCGGGATGTCCCGCACATTCACTCCCATGCGGTCGAGCATCGATTGCAGAGACTGCTCCGTGAACTGCGAGTTGCGCAGCGTGTCTCCCGTACCCTGGAGACCCATGACGAGGCCGTAGCCGACAAGCTGGTTGTCGCGCACTCCCTGAACCGCGGCGATGTCCTTGATCCTAGTCGTCGCGTGGGCGCCATGTGCGAAGAGCGCGACGGCCAGGAGGAGAAGCAGTCGGACCATCATCAGAAACCTATCCGGACCCGGCCGTCGGCCTGGACCACGCCGAGAATGATGCGGCCGGTATCGGCATTGCGGACGCGAATCTGCTCGCCGAGGCTGCCGTCCTGCAGCGGGGTTCCAACGGCCGTGATGGTGAGACCGTTCTCCTGGAAAACGACCTGGGTCGGCGTTCCCCGCGTCACGACCTTCGGATCGTCGACGGCGTTGTTCGGGATCGCCTCGCCTGGCAGCAGGGTGCGCTTGGCGACCTTGCCGATGAGCGCACGAGGCGTCTCGATCACGGCCGCGCGGGCGCGGAAGTTCTGCGGGAAGGCGCGCTCCCGCAGCATGGATTCGCTGATGAGGTCGCCCGGATAGATGGTGACGGTCGGAACCGGGAGCATGAGCTGTCCCGCCAAACCTGCCTGCGTGCCGCCCAGGAGCAGTGCAAGAGCCGCCAGGATGTTTCTCGGCATTCGTTTCACGGGTTCACCTGTCATTCGTCGCCCGCCGGTCAGCGGATCCCCTTCGATACCGTTCCGGCCATGTCGTCGGCAGCCTGGATGACCTTCGAGTTCATCTCGTAGGCACGCTGTGCGGAGATCAGGTTGGTGATTTCCTTCACCGGATCCACGTTGGACGCCTCGAGATAGCCCTGGTGGATCTTCCCGAAGCCTTCGTCGCCTGGAGCGCCGGTGACAGGCGCGCCGGAGGCCGGAGACTCGCGGTAGAAGTTGTTGCCGAGCGGCTCCAGTCCCGAGTCATTGGCGAAGTTCACGAGCTGAAGCTGGCCGAGGTTCTGAGGCTGCGCCTCGCCGTCCACCTTGGCGAAGACCTCACCGGACTCGTTGATGCTGACGTCGATGGTGTTCGGCGGAATGATGATCGCCGGCTCGAGGGCATAGCCGTCGATGGTGACGAGCTGTCCGTCGCCGTTCTTGTTGAAAGATCCGGCACGGGTATAGATTGTCTCGCCGTTGGGGCTCGTCACCTGGAACCAGCCCCTGCCGTTGATGGCGAGGTCGAACTGGTTCGTGGTGTTCGTGAGGGGGCCCTGCCGGTGCAGGTTCCGGATGGCCGCCGTGCGGACGCCGAGGCCTAGCATCGCACCCTCTGGAATTGGGTTCTCGCCCGCCTGGTTGGGCACTCCCTGCACCCGCTCCGCCTGATACAGAAGGTCCGTGAACTCGGCCCGCGCCCCTTTGAACGCGGTCGTGTTCACGTTCGCGATGTTGTTCGCGATGACTTCGACGTTCAGCTGCTGGGCGTTCATGCCCGTCGCAGCGATAGCGAGCGCTCTCATGGCCGTCTCCTTAAATCGCCATCCGCGAGATTTCTAAGTATGCCGCCACGACCTTGTCCCTGATCGCGATGGCCGTCTGGAGGGTCTGCTCGGCCGCCATGACCGCCTCGACTACTTGCTGAACCGATGCCTTGCCCTGAATGCCCGAAATGGCAGTGGCCTCGCCGGCCTTCAGGGTCTGCGTCGCGTTAGCGGCCATCTGGAGCATAACGTCGCCGAAGTCGGCACCTTGGCCGATCTGGGCCGCGGGACCGACCTTCTGGACGCCGCTCACCTGCGAGGATGAGGCCTCGCCTGCCCGCTCGACGAAGGATGAAATGGAGGAAACCGCGTCGATCATCGTCATCCTCTCAGCAGATCGATCAGGCTGGCCACCATGGAGCGCGTCTGCTTCACCATCTGGAGGTTCGCCTCATAGGACCGGTTGGCCTCGCGCATGTCGGCCATCTCGATCAGCATGTTGAC
This sequence comes from Microvirga sp., assembly GCA_035645535.1. Classification (GTDB taxonomy): domain Bacteria; phylum Pseudomonadota; class Alphaproteobacteria; order Rhizobiales; family Beijerinckiaceae; genus Microvirga. Next base: position 9,568 of record DASQMJ010000062.1, read on the forward strand.
GTTCGGCATCTTCACGTAGCCGTTCTCGTCGGCCGCCGGATTGCCGGGATCGTACTCGACCCGGTACGGCGCGCGATCGACCCCGACCTCCTTGACCTGCACCGAGGCGGCGCCGAGCGCCCGGTCGAGCTCGCTCCTGAACGTGATCGTCTTGCGAGTGTAAGGGTCTGCGCCGGGCGTCTTGCCGGTGGATTGCGCGTTCGCGATGTTCTCGGAAATGACCCGAAGGCGCATCGACTGCGCCTCGAGGCCGGCCGCTGCGAGTTTCGAGGAAGCCTGCAAAGGATCGATCATTGTCCGCTCTTCGTGCTGGCGAGAAGCATCCGGTGGAAGGCTTTCACGATGCTGGTGTTGAGGGTGTGCTCGCGATTGACCGTCCCCGCCTTGACCATCTCCTGCTCGAGGCTCACCGAGTTGCCGGAATGCATGGTTTCCCAGCTTTCCGTCTTCTTGACCTTCGCGGAGCGGACCGTGGATCCGTCGATCCCGAGATGGCCGCCGTTCGTCGCCACCATGGCGAGCTGCGTCTTGTCGAGGACGCTCTGGAAGGGCTCGACGTCCCGCGCCTTGTAGCCGGGCGTGTTGGCGTTCGAGATGTTGCCCGCAATCGTCGACTGCCGGACGGCAAGCCACTGCGCCTGCCGCGAAGCCAGATCGAACAGATAAACCGCCCCCACGGAATCCTCCAACTTCAGGTACCTTCCTCCCCCTGCCTAAGCCCGCAACCTTGCCCGAAGCTGGCGCGCTTCCGGCCGGAAGCCGGCAACGCCGGCGATTTCGCTTTATGATTGCCGCATCTCCAGCAAGGGCGAACGAACGGGGCGCGAGGGAGCGCGCGCAGGTTGTAGAACCGTCGACGCCGGACGTGCCATGCAGGAGCCCGACAGCGTCGGTTCCACGGCCAACCCGCCCATTCGACGGGCGCTTCTCCGATTCAATGAAAATTAATCCACGCCCCCTAGCATCCCTGTATGGGCGAACTCCCCCTTACCCTTCGCCTGCATCGAGCCGCCTTCACAATGGAGAGCTGAGACTTCTTGGATCGTCCGATCGCACTGTCCTGGCAGGGCCGGAATCGGACGTTGAAGGCAGTCGGATGACCCGCATGCTGTTATCGCGCGACGATATCCTGGCTCTTTACAACCCTCCCGGCAAAGAGACCCTCAATCTCCTGACCGGCAGCGTGGCCGTGCCTGACAAGCCATCGTCAACGGATGAACTTCCGCCATTGCAGTCCGAGAGCCCGGAAGCGCAGGAGGCCTCCAAGCACGAAGCCGGCACAGGGAAGGGCCGCAGTCCAGGCCGCTCACGAGCCTCCGCAGGCCGCTCCACAGGGGATCAGCGCCCATCCACCAATCGGGACATGCTGACGGGTCTGAGCAACAGGGCGCATTTCCAGAGCCGTTGCGAGGAGGCGGTCGCCGAAGCGCGCAGCGCCGGCCGCAAGATCGCCTTGCTCCTGATGGGCCTCGATCGCTTCCGCGACCTCAACAATGCCCTTGGCCATCAGGTCGGCGACGCGGTTCTGATCGAGATCGCGCAATCTCTCCCGTCCATTGTCAGCGCCAATGATCTCCTCGGTCGCTTCGGCGGCGATGAGTTCGCCCTCATGCTGACTGATCCCTCGTCGGAAAGCGATGTCGGCTCGGTCGCCAGCAGGATGCTGGACATCGCAGCCACATCGCTGCGACGGCGCGCGCCCATGCTGCGCTCGGGAGCGAGCCTGGGAATGGCGCATTTTCCGGAGCATGGCTCGAATGCCGACGAACTGATCCAGAATGCGGACATTGCCCTGCAGGGTGCGAAGGCCGACGGCAGGGGGCGGGCTCAGGTCTTCACGCCACAGATGCGGGCGATGCTGATGGAGCGGCTCCAGCAGATCTCCGCTTTCGAGGCAGCCGTGGAGATCGGCCAGGTCGTCCCCTTCTATCAGCCGCAGATGCGGCTGTCGGACCGCCGCTCCTATGGTTTCGAGGCTCTCGCCCGTTGGGTTCTACCGAACGGGGACATCCTCTACCCAGCTCACTTCCGGGCCGCCCTCGACGACCCGGATGCCGCCATTCTGCTGGGCGAGCACATGCTCCACAAGGTCAGCGACGATCTCAGGCGCTGGCGCGGGGCCGACATGCCGGGGTGCAAGGTGTCCGTCAATGCCACCGGACCCGAGCTGAGGCGTGGCGACTACGCTGCGAAGGTCGCGAGGATTTTCACCACCAAGAACGTGCCCCTGTCTGAGCTGACCGTCGAGATCACCGAGTCGGTCCTCCTCGACGACAAGGCTTCACGGGTGGGCGAAACGCTATCCGACCTGAGGAAGCTCGGAGTGTCGATCGCGCTGGACGACTTCGGGACCGGCTTCGCATCCCTGACGCACCTGAAGAGCTACGCGGTCAACCAGATCAAGATCGACCGTTCCTTCATCTCGGACCTGCCGTCCAACACCGACGACTGGGCCATCGTGAGGGCGACGCTCGGCCTCGCCAGGAACCTTGGGATACAGACGGTCGCCGAGGGTCTTGAGGATTGGCGGCATCTCAAGTGCCTGCAGACCCTGGGCTGCGATTTCGGGCAGGGATTCTTCTTCAGCCCCGCGATCCCGGCCAACGAGGCGGAAGCCTATTTCAGGCAGCACCGGGCCTACAAGAAGGCCGATCTGTATCAATTCGAGCTGGATGCCCTCCCGCGCACGGGCTGAAGCGCCGTCTGCGGGAGTGGCTCGGTCGATCCAGACCCGGCGGATGAGTTCCGCGCCGGTCCTGCTGGGTCCGGAGCGGATCCTCTCGGCCCAAGCCCCGCGTGAGGCGTCGAGGAACCGGTCGATATTCTGCTTCAGGCGCCGGAACTGCTGATCGAGGGTTTCCTTCGCCGAGGACACGTGCCGCGTTGCGGCCGCCGCCGATGCCGCGGAGCCGTTCAGGTTCTCGATGCTCTCCACGACGGCCTGGGTATGGCCCGTGGTCCGCTGGACGTTGACGGCGATCTCGGAACCCTCGGCAGGGCGCCGGAAATGACAGGCCATACCCCTCGCAGCTCCTGGCATGTCTCGTCGATCCCGATAAAACGGAGCCGCTCCTGAAGCGAAGCGTCTTCCTGCCTGGTCAGTCCCAAAAACAGGATCGTTGCGACAGCCTCCTTGGGTCACGGAGTTAGCCCAGGCTTGCCGCAGCTGCCGAATTCGGCGCCTGTGCAGTCTTTGGGACGGTTTCCTCAGAGGAGAGGGCTGAGGAGGCGGGCGATGTTCTCGACCGCCTTGGCGGCGAGCGACCGGTGACTCCATTCTTTCAGCATGAGAGCGTCGCTCTCTGCGAAATACCGCTCCTGCTCTTCGCGCAGGCGCGCGTTCAGGTCCCGGTCGAACAGCACCAGGCTGACCTCGGAATTGAGGGTGAAGGATCGCATGTCGATATTGCTGGACCCGATCAGGCTGACCCGATGATCGACGCTGACATGCTTGGCGTGGAGCAGCTTGTCTCGGTAGAGGTGGATCTTGATCCCGGCTTCGAGCAGTTCGGCGTAATAGGACCTCTGCGCCAGGTTCACCAGAGCCTGATCCACCGGGCGCGACAGGACCACGTGGACCTCCACGCCGCGCAGCACGGCGGTCTCGAGGGCATGGAGCAGCGCCTCGTTCGGAATGAAATAGGGCGTCGTGATCACGACCCTCTTGCGCGCTCCATGGATGAGCGCCTCCACCAGAAGCTCCACTCCGGCCTCGGGGTAGTCCGGTCCGCTGGGCAGGACCTGGGCGACGATGTCGCCCACGGCATGCGGCTCCGGGAACAGGGATGGGGAATCGAGAACCTGCTCCGTCTCCAGGAACCAGTCGGCCACGAACACCGCCTGCAGTTCGAGCACGACAGGGCCGCGGGTCCGCACCACCAGCTCCTGGTTCGTCACGCGCGGATTGAAATCCGCATCGACGATATTCTGCGATCCGACATAGCCGATCTCGCCGTCGACGACCGCGATCTTGCGATGGTTGCGCAGGTCCGCCCGTGCGGACCGGCGGCGCAGCAGCCCTACGGGCAGGACGAGCCGCACCGACACCCCGACGGCCCTCAGGGCCTCCACCACCCGCGGCGCCCAGGCCCGCGACCCGAGGGCGTCGATCAGCACGCGGCATTCGACCCCGCGCTTCACGGCGCGGGCAAGAGCGCCGATCACCTCCTGCCCGGTCTGGTCGTCGGCGAAGATGTAAAAGAGCAGATGGACATGGGAACGGGCTTGGTCGATATCGGCCACAAGCCTCTTTATCGTGCCGTCGTAATCGGACAACAGCTCCGCCGCGTTGCCGCCGAGGCTCGGGAAGCGGCCGAGATTCTCGATCAGGGTGGCGGCTTGGGCCAGGTTCGCCGGCAGCTCTGGCTGCTGCCGGCTCGTGACCTCTCGGATCCGGCCGATGGCCGACTTCAGCACGACCGGAAGATGGGCGAACCTCCGGCGACGCCAGCCCGGATAGTGCGGGCGGCCGATCAGCACGTAAAGCACAAGGGCGGGCCAAGGCAGGAAGAAGAAGAACAGCAGCCAGCCCTTGGCAGCCTCGGGAGATCTCCTGAAAGGAACGACGACCAGCATCAGCAGGCGGATCGCCCATTCCGAGAGCAGATAGAGGAAGGGCCAGGAGATCGTGTCGAACAGGCTCATGTCGCGGGCCGGAACTCAGGTGGGTCAGCCCATGGAGCATTTTCGGCGAAGTGCATCTGGTTTACCGTCAAAAATGCAGCAGGACAAAGAAGAGAGCCGTCTTTATCCACGTGGATACAGCTCTGGTACCGGCCCTCTGTACCCTGAGAAGGCGGCCGAGGTCAGCGGGAAGCATGAGATCGGCGCGATCCGCTCCGATCATGGCGAAAAATGCCGCAATTCCCAGAAAATTCCTTTACGTTAACCAATAGTAACAATATCCACTCTCTGCCCGGAGAGCAGACAGGACCTATAGGAAACAGGTAAATATCCACCAGCATCATTGCTGGAGAGAGTTATGACCCAAGACTTTGACGTAATCGGAGCCCTCACCCGCTTCTCGGTCGGCACCATCGACGGACGCGACGCCATGATGGTGATCGAATTAGCGACGACGCCGGACGAATTCGCCCGCGGAATTCGGCACCAGATGCCGATTGCCATGACGCCGGCCCATGCCCGCGAGCTGGGCAACGCCCTGCTGCTTGCAGCCGACGCTGCCCAGATGGGTGACGTGCCCAGCAACGCCGTGAACTGATGGCCGTATCGGCCGCTCGACCGGCCGGCCGCATTCGGTCCGGGGATCGGACGCCTCCTCCGAATGGGATTTCAGGGCTCAAGGAATTGCCACAGCAGGATTTCATCAATGAGATTGCGCGTCACCGGCGCGGCCGGTGACTGCCTGCGGCGGGGCCGCTCCCGGAATGAGCGTTGGGAGTTGGAGCGCCCGTAAGGGGGCACCGGTTTCGGCTTCCGCCTAACCTTAAGGGGTCCACCGACCGGAGCGCCACCGGGACGAGTGCGAGCACAGATCCTGTCGCACGATTCCGCTTCCCTCCGCCCCTCCGTCTTCGATCGGCGCTCGACGAATTCATCCTCCCCGGCATATCGGCCATCCAAGGGCCGCCGGGTTCGGAACACCCGAACGGAAACGGGGAGGCGTCTTGCCTCCCCGCATTCGATCCGCGACGTTTTTCCAGGAAAGACGGCCGGTTCCTGTCGCTTCCTGCTCAGGACAGAGGAACGCCAACCACGTCGATATTATTGGTCTGGCACGCCTTCACGAGCATCTCGATCATCTCGGGAGTCGGAACGCTCATGCGTGGAGGAAGCTCGTCGACGGTCACGGGAGTGCCGGCCATCCGCACGAGCCCTTCGAAGTCCCGCCCCTTCGTCATGGTCAGGCAGCGGGCGCCCTCGGACGACTCGACTCGGAACGTATGCGGGACGCCTTTGGGCGCTACGATCGTCTCGCCGGCACCGACCACGATCTGCTCCTGTCCGACCTGGAAGCGCATCTTCCCTTCGATGATGTGGAAGACCTCATCCTCATTGCGGTGAACGTGCATCGGGGGCGAGTCTCCATGCGGCATCCGATGCTCGATGATCGATATGCCGTCATGGCCATGCTCGGAACTGAGCAAAATCTTGACGAGAGTATTACCGAACCATAAAGCTTCGGCCTTCTTGGGGTTAACCTGGTTGGACATCTCAGCCGCTCCTCTTCGACTTCATTTTACCGATCGATCCTCGGATTGATCTTTCCCCTTGGTTAAGTCGGCATGCGTGAGAATGGAAATCCAATGTTGGTATGGAGCCCATCAGATCGATGAATTTTGCCGCATTCGACTTGAACCTCCTCCACGTCTTCGATGCGCTGATGCGCGAACGGAGCGTGACGCGAGCCGGCGAAGCCCTCGGCCTCAGCCAACCCGCCGTCAGCGCGGCTCTGAACAGGCTCCGCCATCTGCTCGACGATCAGCTCTTCGTCCGGCGCGGCAACGACATGGTTCCGACTCCACGGGCTGAAAATCTCGCCGAACCCATTCGCGGGGCACTCACGAAACTGGAGTCGGCTCTGGCGGGGGACCGGTCGTTCGATCCCGGCGCCGCCGAGCGCACGTTTACGCTGCTGGGAGCCGACTTCTTCTCGACGCAGCTGATGCCGGAACTCGCCACGCGCATCGCCGAGAAGGCTCCGAACATCGCGCTGCGGTTCCTCGACAGTGCGAGGGGCGATATCACCCGTCTCCTTCAGGAGGACTCCATCGATGCTGCCCTTGAACGTCCCCTGACGACGCCCGATTGGGTTGCGACCGAGCTCCTGTTCACATCCCCTTTCGCCATCATCGCGGCCGCAAACCATCCCCTGATCGCCAACAGGGCCGCCCCAGGCTCAACCTTTCCGCTGGATCTGTTCTGCGAACTGCCGCACGCGCTCCGGTCCATCGACGGCAGCATGCAGGGCTACATCGACGATGCCCTGTCGAGCCTCGGCCGGAAGCGTCGCGTCAGCCTGGCTCTCCCGCATTTCCAGAGTGTCGCTCTGGTGGTGGCCAAGGGCAAGTTCATTGCGGCCGTGCCCTTGCAATTCGCCCACGTGGTTGCGCCGTCCCTGAATCTGGCCGTCTACGAGCCCCCCATTCCGGTTCCGATCCCGGAGATCAAGCTCTATTGGCACAGCCGCCACACGGACAACCCGGCTCACCGCTGGCTCCGGCAGGAAATCCTGGAAACCGTCAAGCACATCTGGGCTCCGGGCCAGAAGCCCTCGACGTAGGACTTCGGTCGTCTGAAACTGTCGAAAATGATCAGGTGAATGAAAAGGATCTGACGGTCTCAGCCGTTCGCCGTGTTTCCAGGCAGGCTGCTGTAGAATTTGTCGAAGATGTTGCCGGGATTTTCAGGCCGCGGCCGGCCATACCGGGAGCCGACTTCCTCGGCCAGCACCATCTGCCTCCACGAAAGCTCCGGAAGACGGCCGGCTTGCTGCTCCCGCTTCGCGTCAGACCTGATCGACGACATGCCGGCCACGAGGATGAAGACGGCGAAGACCGACAGGTGCTTGGCAATCGCCCAAGTGCTCACGAAGGCTGCCTCGGAAGCATGCCAGGGCTGAGCCCCTGGGAACGTGAGCACCCCGAGCCCTATCAGAGCGATAGCCCCGAGCCACATCCACCGGTCGGACAGGATGAGGACCAGAGCCCCGATCTGCAGCGCGACGACCGCAATTCCAAACAGGATCTCCTCCTCCGAGGAGGCGCCCGAGAGCTCGAATTCGTCGTTGAAAGCAGCGAGCTTTCCGAAGCCGCTGTCCCACAACAGGGCCGAAACACCCAGGCAGGCCGTCAAGACCGTCCAACGCGACGTCAACACCCGAACAAGAACAGCCGGCACAGCTCCACCCCATCCGATCTGCCCGGGCACAACGGAAATGAAGAGAACATAAGGACTTGAACGGAAATCTCGGGCCCGGATGGGAGGACCATGGCCATAGGCGCAGGTTGGATATCGTTAATATTGGTCCTGCCAGCGTCTCAGGGAAAAGGTCGGCTCCTGTTACGCCATTACTCAAACCTTAAGTCTAAAGATGTGGCTGGCAACGCGAATGTAAAACATCGATGCAAGCTGGGCGTGTGTATACTCGACTTATACTACTTAAAGTAGGATACCGATCTGGGGAGCGCGTCGGCCACTACCTGGTGTGGCTGGTGCCTCACCTCCCCGCCCGCACCAGCACCGCCATGCCGTCGTGGTCGCCGGTGGTGAATTTCGGGTCGCCGACGAGGGCATTGTCGAGGGGCACGAAGCCGGACACCTTGTAGTCTGTGGCGGCGTCGAGGCGCTGGGTGAAGTCGTCCCGGGCGCGGTCGAAGGAGGCATAGCGGTGCCGCGGCGGCCGAAGGATCGCGATGTCCTCGCGGCTGAGGGCGCCGGTGAAGACGTAAGCCTCCCCAGCCTTGTGGGGTCCGAAGATCCGGCCGTGGTTGTTGTCCACCTCGAACACGTCGTTCGAGAAGGCGTCGTCCCGGCCCTGCGGCAGCTGCGCGTAGAGGTGGCCGCCGATATAGCCCTGATAGCCAGTGGAGTGCCCGAAGCGGACCGGGTAGCCCGCCTTCGTGGCCGCGGCCGTGAGGCGTGCCTTGGCGTCCTCTGCGCTCACGGCCCCTTCGTCGACGATGATGACGTTGATCGGCTCGCGCAGGGTCTTGCCCCGATAGATCTCGCCGAGCCAGTCCGACGGCACGCCCTCGGCGGTCAGCATCCACTTTCCGATCGCCGGCAGGCCCTGAGGGGTGGCGACGTTCGCGTCGCTCGTCCATTCGCCCGTGGCAGGCTGTGCCGGGCTGACTGCCGGGTTCGCCGGCTGCGCGCCGGAAGGACCGGGCGCAGCGGCAAGCGCCAGGCCGACGAACAGGATGCCCCGACAGCCAAATGCCATGTCAACCTCCTGCCCCTGCCTCATTGCCTGATAGCACGGGGCCGTGTCCGGCGTCACGGCGTCCGGTCCTGCAAGGGCAGGGCCGACGGATTACGAGGCGGGCCGGCACCGTATATGGGAAAGGGCATCTCGGAGGGGAGTAGCTCAACTGGTAGAGCGCCGGCCTCCAAAGCCGGAGGTTGCAAGGTCGATTCCTGCCTCCCCTGCCAGCGCCGCACGGTGATCGGCGGCTCGCCTGCTGATAGGATCCCCGACCTACGATCCATCATGGGGCAGACAATGAGCAAGACGATCCTGATCACCGGCGCCAGCCGCGGCATCGGCCGCTCGGCGGCACTTCTCGCGGGCCAGAGGGGCTGGTCCGTGGGTGTCAATTACGCCGGCAACCGAAGCGCCGCCGACGAGACGGTCGACCTCGTGACCCGCGCCGGCGGGCAGGCGGTGGCGATCCGGGGCGACGTCGCGTCCGAGGCGGACGTGCTGGCCATGTTCGAGGAGACCGAGCGCGCCTTCGGGCCCCTCGACGGGGTCGTGGCGAATGCGGGCATCGTCGGCCCCGCGCAGGCGCTGGCGGACATGAGCGTCGAGCGCATGCGGCGAATCTTCGAGGTGAACGTGCTGGGCGCCTATCTCTGCGCCCGGGAAGCGGCCCGCCGCCTCTCGAGGAGCCGCGGCGGGCGTGGCGGATCGCTGGTGCTGGTCTCCTCGATCGCGTCCCGGTTCGGCTCCCCGTTCGAATACGTGGACTATGCCGGCTCCAAGGCCGCGGTCGACACCCTGGCCCTGGGCCTCTCGAAGGAACTCGGCCCGGAAGGCGTGCGGGTGAATTCCCTCCGGCCCGGCGTGACCGAAACCGACATCCACGCGAGCGGCGGCCAGCCCGACCGCGCCCAGCGGGTCGGGGCGACGACGCCCTTCGGCCGGGCCGGACGGCCGGAGGAGGTCGCGGAGGCCATCGTGTGGCTCCTGAGCGACGCGTCGTCCTATGTCAGCGGCGCCCTGCTCGACGTCTCCGGCGGACGGTGAGCCTCAGCGGCAGGTCCGGAACCGTCCCATGTCCAGGTGGAAGTGGTCGCGGTGAGCCTCGTTGAAATCGGGGCTCAGCACCACGTTGAAGAAGCGGCACGCCCCGTCGCGCAGCGCACGCAGGAAAGCGCGCCGGCGCGGGTCGGGACCGTCCCAGTCGCCGGCGAGGGAAACTTCGCTGCCGTCGTCGAGGACGAAGCCCGCAACGTCGATGGCGTTGGCGGTGGCATGCTGGCTCCGCCGCCCCTCCGGGCGATGGTTGACGTTTCGGCAGGCATAGGTGCCGAAATGCCGGACCTGGGCCACCTCCCGGCCGAGATGGTGCCGCGCCGCCTGCTGCAGCACATAGGCCTCGAACAGGCTCCAGGCGACCGCGAGCGGGCAGCTCGCCGTGAAGCTGCGGCTGAAGGCGACGGTGGAGCGCGTGACCTCGACCGCATTCTCGAAGCCGCATCCCTGCCCGGTCTCCCGGTCGGCGACCGGCGTGAAGGTAACGGGCGCCTCGTCCAGCACCGCGAGGCATTGCGGCCCGTCCTCCCGGAGGCGCGAGAGCTTGAAGCGGGTCAGCCAGCTCGGCGGCTCCGCGACTACGAGCGGGGCGAACGGGTCGAACCGGCCCGGCAGAACGACCACCCGCGCCCAGACCAAGCCGGCCAGGAGCGCCAAGCCCATCACCGCCACGAGCAGCAGTCGGCCGAGCACGACCGGCAGCCACCGGGTACGGCGGGGCGAAGGCGGGCGGGCATCCTGCATTCGGTTCGATCTAGGGTCCGCGGCCGGCCGGGACCAGCTGCACGGATCGGACCGAGGCGCGGCGTCGCCGCGTGCTGCCCGTCACATCGCCGGAACCGTCGGCACGATAGCGTACGGCCCGGTCAATCGAAGGAGGCCGAGCGATGAAAGCGCTTCTGTCGTTTTCCGACGCAAAGATGCTGGCCCTGAGCCTGCTGCCGCTTCCGGCTTTTCGTGCGCCCATGACCGGGACCGACGACGAGGAGGATCCCCTGCTCCCCCTCGGAGGCCTGTGGCAATGACCGGCGGCATGCCCGGGATCAATGCGCTTTGTCGTGCGTGGCGTTCGTCATCCGGTCCACATAGGCGATGCCGATGGCGGACAGGATGAAGACCGAATGGATAACCGTCTGCAGGATGATGCCGGTCTCCGTGTAGTTGCTCTTGGGCGTCCCGACATATCCCGCCTCGATGAAGGTCCGCAGCAGGTGGATCGACGAGATGCCGATGATCGCCATCGCCAGCTTGACCTTGAGGATGCCGGCATTCACGTGGCCGAGCCATTCGGGCTGGTCCGGATGGCCCTGCAGTCGCAGGCGCGACACGAAGGTCTCATAGCCGCCGACGATGACCATCATCAGCAGGTTCGAGATCATCACCACGTCGATCAGTCCGAGAACCACGAGCATGATCTGCTGCTCGGTGAACTCGGTCGCGTGCAAGACCAGGTGCCACAGCTCCTTCAGGAAGAGAAACACATAGACGCCCTGGGCCACGATGAGGCCGAGATAGAGCGGCAGCTGCAGCCACCGGGAGCCGAAGATCAGCGACGGCAGGGGCGGAAGAGGCTTCGGTGCCGAGGCATCGAGGGGGATTGCGCGGTGATGCGACATGGATCGGTCAGTTCCGTGAATGACGAGGAGGAGGTGCCGGGACGCCGGTCCCGGCTGCCCGGCGAGAGATGGCGAAGCTTGGGCGTTTGTGCAAGGGCGTGCCGAAGCATCCTGTCCCGGCCGCTGGCCGGCCCGAACCGCTCCGCAAGCGCCATGCCCGACGCAGGAACCTTTCGGAGCAGTTCTCATCCAATGGAGACGCGAAGACCGGACCGGTCCGGACGCGCCAAAGGAGGATGCCATGAGGACTGCTTTCGCCACACTCGCCCTGATCGCCGCCTTCGGTCTGCCGGCTTCGGCCGCCGACCAGGTCCAGAAGGCGCCGCCTTCAGGAGCGTTCAAGAAGGTCAGCGACCTCGTGAAGATACCCGACTTCCTGCCGGGTCTCGGCCAGCTCTATGTGGATCCCAAGACCCTGCCGGCTGGGCCCTTCCTGGCCTATGACCGCGAAGGGCGCCTCGTCAGCACGGTCGACATGCTTCCCATCGAGGATCTCTCGAACAAGGACAAACGCTTCGAGGATCTCGCAGCCCCGGGCGGCAAGGTCGACCACGTGGACGTCTACTTCAACGCCGGCCATCCCGGCGTCGAGAAGCCCCACTCGCACATCGTCCTGTGGCACGTACCGAAGGCCGACGAGACGCGGGTGGCCGGAAAGTGACGATCCCGCGCCGGGATATCCTGCGGATCGGCGGGGGGCTCCTCGCCGGTCTGGCACTGCCCTGGCGTCCGCTCGCGGCCGGGGCGGTCGAGATCCGCATGCAGGGCAACGCGGACGGCTCGCATGTCTGGTTCGATCCGATGGGCCTGCGCATCGAGCCCGGGCAGGCCGTCCGCTGGATCAATCTGGATGCCGGAAATGCGCACACGGCCACCGCCTATCATCCGAAGAACCTCGGTCGCCCTATGCGGATTCCCGACGGGGCGGATCCGTGGAATTCGGACTACCTCCTTCCGACAGAGACCTTCTCGGTCGCGCTCGACGTCGAGGGCGTCTACGACTTCTTCTGCATCCCGCACGAGCACGCCGGAATGGTCGGGCGGATCGTCGTCGGCAATCCCGACCGGCACCGGCAGCAAACGTCCGTTGCTGGGGATGGCGAGCCGCTTCCCGAGGCCGCGCTTCGGGCATTTCCGTCCATCGAGGAGATCGTGCGCCGGGGGGTCGTCAGGCCCTCGTGAGCACCCCGTAGGGATAGCCGGGAACCTTTTCCCGGATCCTCTATCTAATGGCGAGGCACAGGAGCTTGGCGATGCAGACGGCAGCGGTCGCGATAGGGCGATTGGACGACCTGGACGACAGAGCCTTGGTCGAGCGGGCGCGGAACCGGGACGCGGCCGCCATCCGGCTCATCATGCAAAGGCACAACCGGCGGCTCTATCGCGTCGCGCGCAGCGTGCTCGGCGACGATTCGGAAGCGGAGGATGTGGTGCAGGAGGCCTACTTTCGCGCGTTCACCCATCTCGACGGGTTCAGGGGCGAGGCGCGGCTGTCGACCTGGCTGACGCGCATCGCCCTCAACGAGGCGCTGGGGCGCCTGCGGCAGCTGCGTCCGCAGGTGGATCTGAGGGCTGTCGACAAAATCACCGATCATGGAGAGGCGCGCGTGATCGTCCTGCCGTCGGCCCGCCAAGACAGCGACCCGGAGCAAGCTGCCGCCCGTGCGGAAGTCCGCCGCCTCCTCGAGCGTGCGGTTGACCGGCTGCCCGGCCCCTTCCGCGTCGTCTTCATTCTGCGTGACATTGAGGAGCTGAGCGTCGAGGAGACCGCGTCCCAATTGGGCCTGCGTCCGGAAACCGTGAAGACGAGGCTTCATCGTGCCCGGCGCCTCCTGAGACAGGCACTTCGCGCCACCCTCTCCTCCACGTTGACGGACGTCTTCCCGTTCGCAGGCGCGCGGTGCGCCCGTGTCACGCAGGCCGTGCTCGACCGGCTGAACCTTTCCGACACGGCGGGAGAATGACCGTGCCGCAACCGGGGACCTTGCGAAGACCAGAGTGGATGGAGCGTCACCCTGAACGCTTTTGAGAGGAACGGAGAACATCATGCGGGCCGAGAACACCGTACGCACACGCAATCCTAAGAGCACGGCGCAGATTGCGGGCCACCCGCTTCACCCGATGCTGATCCCGTTCCCGGTCGCCTTCCTGGTCGCGACCTTGGTATGTGACCTCCTGTTCTGGAATACGGGCAACGCCGCCTGGAGCACGGCCTCCCTGTACCTGCTCGGCGCCGCCCTGATCATGGCCGCGCTCGCGGCCCTCGCCGGGCTCACGGACTTCTTCGGCGACGAGCGCATCCGCAATCTTTCGGCCGCCTGGCACCATATGCTCGGGAACGTGGTCGTGGTTCTCCTTTCACTCTGGAACTGGTATCGCCGCTACGAGGCCGGGGACGCCGCCGTTCTGCCGACGGGTCTCCTCATCTCGCTCATCGTCGTGCTCCTCCTGCTCTATACGGGCTGGCGCGGGTGGGAGATGGTGTACCGCCACCGCGTCGCGGTGTCGGATCGGGAAGTCTGATCCGGATGCTGCAGGCTACGACCCGTCACGCAGAGTCTGCCGCCGCAAGCGCCGATCCCGAGATCGGCGACTACGCCATCATCGGCGATTGCCGGACGGCGGCGCTCGTTTCCCGTACTGGATCCATCGACTGGCTGTGCCTGCCGCACTTCTCCGCGCCGAGCCTCTTCGCAGCCCTCCTGGACCGGGAGCGCGGGGGGACGTTCGCCCTCCACCCGTCGCAGGAGTTCGAGGCCTCGCGGCGGTACCTGCCGGGGACGCCAATTCTGGAAACCACGTTCCGGACGGGCTCGGGCACGGCGCGCGTGATCGACCTGATGCCGGTCGGGGATGGACCGAGCGATCTCGCGCCAATGCGCGAGATCCTGCGGATCGTCGAGGGCGTCGAGGGCGAGGTGATGCTGGACATCCGGTTCAAGCCGCGTCCGGACTATGCGCGGCGTCGAATCCGCATCCGTTCCCGCGGCGCGCTCGGATGGGCCTGCGCCTGGGGTGATGAGCTCTGCCTGCTGGCATCCGACGCAGGTCTCTCTCTCGCACCCGATGAAGCCTCCGTGACCGGCCGGATCAAAGTCAGGGCCGGCGACAGCCTGTGCTTCTCGCTCACCTACACCAAGGGAGACGTCGGCGTCGTCGCGCCTCTGGGAGAGCCCGCACGAGACCGGCTGCGGCGGACGATCCGATGGTGGAGTGACTGGATCGATCGCTGCGCCTATGACGGCTCCTACAAGGAAGCCGTCCGGCGCAGCGCCATCACGCTGAAGCTGATGACCTTCGCTCTGTCCGGCGCGGTGATTGCGGCGCCGACCGCCTCCCTTCCTGAAGCCGTCGGGGCAGACCGCAACTGGGACTATCGCTATTGCTGGCTCCGGGACGCTGCCCTCACCGTGAGGGCCTTCACCGGACTGGGCTATCGGGCCGAGGCGGCTTCGTTCCTGCAATGGCTCCTGCACGCCACGCGTCTGACCTGGCCCAAGCTCCAGATCATGTACGACGTCTACGGCCGGACCAACCTGACCGAGGAGGAACTCGGCCACCTTGCCGGATACTGCGGATCGCGCCCTGTCAGGATCGGCAACGGCGCGCATGCGCAGCTTCAGCTCGATGTTTACGGCGAGGTCGTGTCCGCAGCCTATTACTTCGTCCAAAGCGGCGGGCAGCTTCAGGCCGATGAGGCGAAGCTGCTCGCAGGGTTCGGGGAGACGGTCCGCAGGCACTGGCGCGAGCCCGATCACGGCATCTGGGAGAGCCGCGGCGCAAAGCGTCAGTTCACTTTCTCGAAAGTCATGTGCTGGGCGGCGCTCGACGGCTTGGTCAAGCTGCACGAAAAGGGCTGTGTCCGCGTCGATGCGGAAGGCCTGCGCCGGGAGCGGGACGCCATCGCCGCGGTCATCGAATCCCGCGGCTTCAGCGAGAGGATCGGCAGCTATGCCGGCGAACTCGACGGAAACCGCCTCGACGCCGCGCTGCTGCTGATGGGCTGCATCGGCTACAAGGATCCCTGCCACCCGCGCATGCGCGCCACCGTCGACAGGATCCGGGAACGTCTTGGATGCAACGGCCTCCTCTATCGCTATGAGAAGGGCACCGACGGCATGGACGCGCCGGAAGGCGCGTTCGGGATCTGCAGCTTCTGGGCCGTCGACAACCTGGCGAAGCGCGGCGACGTGGCGGCTGCCGCCGGAACCTTCGAGCACGTCCTTTCCTACGCCAACGATGTCGGGCTCTTCGCCGAGGAGATCGACGTCGCGACGGGAGCGGCGCTGGGCAACTTCCCCCAGGCCTTCACCCATGTGGGTCTCATCAACGCAGCCATGGCGCTTGCCGAGGCCAAGGAGGGCTCGCGCAGATGATTGCCGAGGGCCTCCCGCCGTTCTGGAGCATGATGATCTGGGGCCTTGCGGCGACGGTGGCGATGACGACCATCCTTCAGGGCGCGCAGGAGCTGGGCCTTTCACGCCTCAGCCTGCCGTTCCTGGCCGGCACCTTCTTCACCGGCGACCGCCGCAAGGCCGCGATCGTCGGCTTCGCCTTCTACGTGGCCGGAGGGTGGCTGTTCGCCTTCCACTACTTCCTCCTGTTCGCGAGCCTCGGGCTCTACACGTGGTGGCTCGGTGCCGTGGTGGGATTGCTGCACGGCTTGTTCCTCCTCGTCTGCGCTCTTCCCCTCCTGCCCTATCTTCACCCGCGGATGGCTTCGGAATACGATGGCGTATCGGCGCTCCGGCAGCTCGAGCCGCCTGGCTTCATGGGCCTGAACTACGGCCACCGGACGCCGCTGGCGACCCTCGCCGGACAAGCCATCTACGGCGCGGTGCTGGGCGGGCTGCCCCAGATCCAGCACATCCTGGGATAGGAGGCGCAAATGGACCTGACCCGGATTGCGGCCGACGCAATCGTCTCCGCGGCGAGCGATGCCGTCGTGGCGGCCGACCGCGAGGGTATCATCCGCATGTGGAATCCGGGCGCTGAGCGGATCTTCGGCCATCGTACAGACGAGGCGCTCGGCCAGTCGCTCGACCTCATCATCCCGGAGCGCCTGCGCGCACGCCACTGGGAAGGCTTCCACCGCGTCATGGAAACGGGCGAGAGCCGCTACGGCGTCGGCGACCTCCTGTCGGTGCCGGGCATCCGCAAGGACGGAGAGAGGATCTCACTGGAATTCACCGTCGTTCCGCTCAAGGACGACCAGGGCCGGATGCTGGGCGTCGTGGCCGTCATGCGCGATGTGACGGAGCGTTTCGAGGAGATCAGAGGCTTAAGACAGAAGCTCGCCTCAGCAGCCGCGCCGCCCAACCACGTCTAGTAGGGCTGAGGGCTACCTGCCTGTGGAGCTGGGCGCACGCATGGCGGCCTGCCACATCTCGTAGAGATCGTCCTCCCCCTCGGGCCGGATGGGAAGGTAGGTGGCCCTGATCGACTGCTGCTCCAGCGGTTTCGCCATCTCCGCATAGACGTCCGCGCGAGACAATCCATAGGGCTTAGCCTCTTCGCTGGAATAGGCGTAGGTCACCTCGCGGATGCCCGTGATGTGCATGGCCGCCAGACACATGGGACAGGGCTGGCCGCTGGCATAGATCGCGCAGCCGTCGAGGCGCGCGCTGCCGAGCGCCCGGCTTGCGGCGCGGATGGCCTGAAGCTCGGCATGGGTGGTCGGGTCCTGGGTCGTGTGGACCTCGTTTACGCCGGTCGCGACAACGGTTCCGTCCCTGACGACGACAGCACCGAATGGCCGGCCGCCGTTGCGGACGTTTTCCCGGGCCAGATCGATCGCTTCGCAGAGAAATCTCTCGGCTGAGGACATCGTGCTTCTCCTCCCGTTCTATTAACGTGCACCGGCGGCAAGGAGCCGCTGCACCTCACGATAACGCATCCTGCGGAGAAGCGGCTCCGGTTTTCACTGATGTTGACCTCCGGTTCAGCGTCGAGCAGCAGCCCTGCAGTCGCCTGATAGTTCAAGCCGGTTGGCGCTCGACCGCTGCAGGCTCGCGCACCTGCAGCACCGTGAGGCGCTTCAGATCGCCGGTGCGGGTCGTCCAGTCGATCGACTTGCCGACGGGAAGGCCGATGAGGGCGGTTCCGATGGGAGTCAGCACCGAGATCCTGCCCTTGGCGATGTCGGCCTCGTTCGGGTAGACGAGCGTCACTGTCTGCACCCGGCCGGTGACGTCGTCGCGGAAGTCGACCTCACAGCCCATGCACACCACGTTGCCGGGGTGGCGGCCCTTGGCGAGCACGTGCGCGCGGTCGAGCTCCTCGGACAGCGCCGATGCCACGTCGGGCATGGTGTTCGCGGCAGCGTTGGCGAGCACCGAGAGCTTCTCGTGGTCCGCGGCCGTCAGGACGATGCGGGGCTTTGCGCCGCCGGTGGATTTACTTGCCATTTCAAGTCTTCCTTTTCTGCTTCGGGCTTCGGAGCGACTCAGGCCGCGGAGGGACCGGGATCGTCGTCGTCTCCAGCAGGCGGATCCGGATGCCTCTCCGGCTCTGGCCGCCGCCGCGGCATCAACCGGATCACGTTTCCGGCCGGGCTCTCAGGCGGCTGCGGCCCTGCCCCGGCCGGCGGTTCGTTCGCTCGCTCGTGCACGACCTCGTCTCCCGCCAGGATGCGGCCGAGAACGGGTTCGGGCCCGCGAAGGCCGCCGGAGTCCGGATGCTCGTGCGCGAATGCGCGCAACTGCCGGCATGTCGCCTGCCTGGGCTCCGTAGGCCGGAGGATGAGATCGAAAATACGTTGAAGCATGTCGCTGCCCCGGATGCGCAGGCATCCGGCCTCACACGATGTCTGAAGGTTCAGCTATCCTGGGGGCGCCCCGAGCTCGGAGCGCAGCTGCGCGTCGAGCTCGGGGCTACTTGCCCGCGATGAGGTTGCCTGCCCGGTGCAGACCGCGACGATTTGATGCGAAGCTCAACATAGTGGCTCAAGCCTCGTATACATCGCACCGTTTGTCAAATCGCTCTCACCGCTCGCCAGGACGACGTCGCTCGGCATGACATCTTGGCCAATCCCCCGCCAGGAATCGCTCGTCAGCACGGCGTGAATGGCTTCCGCTCCCTCTGCGGATCTAAGCCGCGCCGCGACGTCCCGGTCGCGCAACCGCCGTACGACGCAGGCGAGCGCGCGCAGATGAGTCGGGTCGTCGTCGGCGGGGCTCAGGAGCAGAAATGCGATATCGGCCGGCACTTCGTCCGCCGCGCCGAAATCCTGCGGCGGATGCAGGCGCGCGAAGGCTCCCAAAGGCTTCTCCAACCCGGGAACCAGGGCGTGAGGAACGGCGATCCCGCGCCCGAAGCCGAACGAGGAAGTCTGCCCGCGAGCGAGGACCGCCTGCTGCACCATGTCGTGGTCCAGATCCGCCGCAGCCGCTGCGACGCGGGTGAGTTCGCCGACGACCTGCTGCACGTCGCGAGCGCGCAGGTTTGGGATCACGCGGGCGGGCGTAGTCAGGGACGCCATTGCTGCAAGTGTCATGATCAGCACCGGCCGAACGTTCGGCCGCCTCATGTTGCCAAGCCGTTTCGTTGGACATGAAGACCAGGCCCGGGCGGCATCCTTGCGCCGCCACGGGCTCACCTGCCCGTTTGCAGAAGGCCCATCCGAACCATCAGTCGCCGAATGATCGTTCGCAGATCCATGATGAATGGATATCGTGAGCCGGTCGCGCAGCTTCAAGGAGCGGAACGGCTCGGATTGCTTGCGCGGAGGGCCTGGGACCCTTTCGCAGCGGCCGCCTCACGACCATTTGACGTCGACGGTCTCCTTCGCGCGGCGCAGGCGCACGCCCGGCCCGTCTCTGTCGGGCGGCAGGAGGATGATCCCCGCACCCTCGAAGGCCTTGATCACCAATGCCTCGGTTGCACGCTGCAGCGTATGGCGATGGCACTCGAAATCCCGGATGGTGCTGCGCGACACGCCCGCCCGCTCGGCAAGCTGCTCCTGGGTCCAATCGAGCAGCCCGCGGGCCGCGCGACATTGCTCCGGCAACAGATAGACCATGAAAGACCCTTGCTTCTGCCCTTCCAATTCAACCATAATGGGCGATATTGCGCAACTGCCCGGAGTTTTCCTGCGCTCCTGCCTGGAAGGAGACTGCACCGTCCATGACAAGCGGCATGCCCCTGCTCGCCCTTGTGGCCCTCCCATTCATCGGGAGCCTTGTGGCTGCCGTTCAACGACAGAATGCACGCAATGCCACAGCCATTCTGGCCGGAGCCGTCGCGCTCGCCGGCATGGTGCTGACGGCCTTGTACTATCCCGCGGTCAGTGACGGCGCCGTCCAGCGGGTCAGCTTCGCGTGGCTTCCGACTCTCGGCCTCGACTTCACCCTGAGGATGGACGGCTTCACATGGCTCTTCGCCATGCTGGTGACGGGGATCGGTTTCCTGGTCGTGCTCTATGCGCGCTACTACATGTCGCCAGACGATCCGGTGCCGCGCTTCTTCTCCTTCCTGCTCGCCTTCATGGGTGCGATGCTGGGGATCGTTCTCTCCGGCAATCTCATTCAGCTGGTCTTGTTCTGGGAGCTGACCAGTCTCTTCTCCTTCCTGCTCATCGGCTACTGGCATCACAATGCCAGTGCACGCGACGGCGCCCGCATGGCGCTGACCGTGACGGCCGCCGGAGGCCTGTGCCTGCTCGTCGGCGTCCTGCTGATCGGTCATGTCGTCGGCAGCTACGATCTCGACGAGGTGCTGGCATCGGGCGACAGGATCCGCACCAGCAGCCTCTATCTGCCCACTCTGATCCTGGTTCTGCTCGGCGCGCTGACAAAGAGCGCGCAGTTCCCGTTCCACTTCTGGCTTCCGCACGCCATGGCCGCCCCCACGCCGGTCTCGGCCTATCTCCATTCGGCCACGATGGTGAAGGCCGGCGTGTTTCTCCTCACGCTGCTCTGGCCCGTCCTGGCGGGCACGGAAGCCTGGTTCTACATCGTGGTGTCGGCCGGCCTCTGCACCCTGGTTCTCGGCGCCTACGCGGCGATCTTCCAGCAGGACCTGAAAGGACTCCTGGCCTATTCGACCATCAGCCATCTCGGCCTCATCACGCTCCTGCTCGGGCTCAGCAGCCCGCTCGCCGCCGTGGCGGCCATCTTCCACACCATCAACCATGCGACGTTCAAGGCGTCGCTGTTCATGGCGGCCGGCATCATCGATCATGAATCCGGCACCCGCGACATCCGTCGCCTGAGCGGCCTGTTCCGGTACATGCCGATCACCGCCACCCTGGCCATGGTCGCGGCCGCCGCCATGGCAGGCGTGCCCCTGCTCAACGGCTTCCTGTCCAAGGAGATGTTCTTCGCCGAGGCGGCCGCGTTCCACGTCGATTCGCTTCTCGATCATTCGCTGCCGTATTTCGCCATGCTGGCGAGCGCCTTCAGCGTGGCCTATTCCCTGCGGTTCATCCACGGCGTGTTCTTCGGCCCGCCGGCGACCGACCTGCCCCGCAAGCCGCACGAGCCGCCGCACTGGATGCGCTTTCCCATCGAGCTTCTCGTGCTGGCCTGCCTGCTAGTCGGCATTCTTCCGGCAATGACCATCAAGCCGTTCCTCGCCACCGCGGTCCGGGCGGTCCTGGGGCGGGATACGCCCTACTACAGCCTCGCCGTATGGCACGGCTTCAACGAACCCCTGCTCATGAGCGTTATTGCGCTCACCGGTGGTGTCACCCTGTACTGGCTGCTGCAGGGGTATCTCGCGAAGGGCATCGAGGGCGCGCCCTTCGTGCGTCGTCTCAAGGGCCAGCGCATCTTCGAGCAGGTGCTCGTCACCCTGTCATGGAAATGGGCCCGCTCCCTGGAGCGCCTCTCCGGCACCCGGCGGCTTCAGCCGCAACTGCGGCTGCTGGTGGCCTTCGCGCTGTTCGCGGCGCTCTGGCCACTCTACCGGCAGGGTCTCGAGGCCGGCACGCTCCCGGGCACGGGCTTCGACCCCGCCTTCCTCCTGCTCTGGGTCGTCGGCGGCCTATGCGCCGTCGGCGCCGCCTACCAGGCGAAATTTCACCGCCTCGCCGCCATGGTGCTGCTGGGCGGGGCCGGGCTCGTCACCTGCATCACCTTCGTCTGGTTCTCCGCCCCCGATCTCGCCATCACCCAGCTTCTGGTCGAGATTGTCACGAGCGTGCTGATCCTGCTCGGCCTGCGCTGGCTGCCGAAACGGTTCGAGATCGCGGGCGAGGGCCTGTCGATCGGGATCAGGGCCAGGGTGCGACGAGCGCGGGATCTGATGCTGGCCGTCGCGGCCGGCGCAGGCATGTCGCTGATCGTCTACGCGATGCTCACGCGGCCTCTCCCGGATACGATCTCGCGCTACTTCGTCGAGAACGCCTATGCCGAGGGCGGCGGACGCAACATCGTCAACGTCATCCTGGTCGATTTCCGCGCCTTCGACACCTTCGGCGAGATCGTGGTGCTTGCCGTAGTAGCCGTCACCGTATTCTCCCTGTTGCGGCGGTTCCGTCCCGCTCCCGAGAGCATCGACGCGCCGGAGCAGCAGCAGGTGCAGGACGCCTACGACGAGGCCCGCCCGGACCGGCACGTCGGCGACACGCTTGCGGATTACATCACGATTCCCGGGATTATCATGCAGTGGCTGTTCCCGGTGATCATCGTGGTCGCGATCTACCTCTTCCTGCGCGGCCACGATCTGCCGGGTGGAGGCTTCGCGGCCGGCGTCACGATGTCGATCGCACTCGTCCTCCAGTACATGGCGGGCGGCACCCGCTGGATCGAGGCTCGGGTGCGGATCCGGCCGATCAGCTGGACGGGCCTCGGCCTGCTCTGCGCGGCCTCGACCGGAATGGGGGCATGGCTCTTCGGCCACCCATTCCTGACGTCGCACTTCCGGTACCTGGACCTGCCCGTGATTGGCAAGGTGCCCGCCGCCACCGCCCTTCTGTTCGACCTCGGCGTCTTCGCGGTCGTGGTGGGCTCCACCGTGCTCATCCTGATCGCCCTGGCGCACCAGTCGGTTCGCATCCCTCGTTCGGCGCGCACTCCGACGACGCCTGCCGAACCGTCGACGATGGTGAAGGAGGAGGCATGATGGAACTCGTGTTCGCGCTTGCGGTCGGCGTCCTGACCGCCTCCGGCGTGTGGCTGCTGCTGCGCCCGCGCACGTTCCAGGTCATCATCGGCCTGTCCCTGATCTCCTATGCGGTCAACCTGTTCATTTTCGGCATGGGCCGGCTGCGGGTGGGTGCGCCGCCCGTCCTTGAAAACACCGAAGCCATCGAGCCGGCGCTCTACGCCGATCCCCTGCCGCAGGCGCTGGTTCTCACCGCCATCGTCATCAGCTTCGCCATGACGGCCCTGTTCCTCGTCGTCCTGCTGGCCTCGCGCGGCCTCACGGGTACCGACCACGTCGACGGCCGGGAGGACGCACGATGAAGGGCTTGGCCGACCATCTGATCGTCGTGCCGATCCTGCTGCCGCTCGTCTCCGGGGCCGTGATGCTGCTCCTCAACGAGCGCCGCCGCGCACTCAAGGGCGGGATCGGGATCGCGACCACGATTGCCCTGCTGATCGTCTCCGTCTTCCTGCTGCAACAGGCCGACATGTCGCCTCCGGGATCCGGCGTGAGGACATACGAGCTCGGCAACTGGCCGGCGCCCTTCGGGATCGTGCTCGTGCTGGATCGCCTTTCCGCCCTCATGCTGGTGCTGACGAGCGTGCTCGGCATCGCGGCCCTGCTGTACTCGCTCGCGCGCTGGCATCGGGCCGGACCGCGGTTCCACACGATCTTCCAGCTCCAGCTCATGGGGCTCAACGGTGCCTTCCTGACGGGGGATCTCTTCAACCTCTTCGTGTTCTTCGAGGTGCTGCTCGCCGCCTCCTACGGCCTCGTCCTGCACGGGGACGGGATCGTGCGGGTCAAGGCAGGCCTCGCATACATCGCCATCAACCTGACCGCATCCTTCCTGTTCCTGGTCGGCGCCAGCCTGGCATACGGCGTCACCGGAACCCTCAACATGGCGGACCTCGCGAGGCGCGTTCCTGCCCTTGCGCCCGCCGACGCGGCGCTGTTCGCCGCCGCCGCGGCGGTCCTCGGCACCGCCTTCCTGATGAAGGCGGGGGCGTGGCCGCTGAACTTCTGGCTCCCGACCACCTACGCAGCCGCCTCCGCGCCTGCCGCGGCGGTGTTCGCCATCATGAGCAAGCTCGGCGTCTACGTGATCCTGCGCCTGTGGATGCTCGTGTTCGGAGCGGAAGCAGGCCCTCTCGCCGGGTTTGGCGGCAACTGGCTACTCGTCATAGGCATGCTGACCATGGTGTTCGGCACGGTCGGAGTTCTGGCCTCGCAGTCCCTGTCGCGGCTTGCCGGGTGCAGCGTGCTCGTCTCATCCGGCACGCTGATCGCGGCCATCGGAACCGGAGGCAGCGCGGTCATCGGCTCGGCCCTGTTCTACCTCGTCAGCTCCACCTTGGGCATCGCGGCCCTCTTCCTTCTCATCGAGCTGCTCGAACGCCTGCGCGACCCGGGCGCGGACGTCCTCGCCGTCACGATGGAAGCCTATGGCGAGAGCGACGATGACGGGCCGGAGGAGGAGGTCGGGGTGGCCATCCCGGCCACGGTGGCCCTCCTGGGCGGCAGCTTCCTCGCCTGCGCCCTGGTTCTCGCAGGCCTGCCACCCCTGTCCGGCTTCATCGGCAAGTTCGGCATGATGGCGGCGATGCTGGAGACCGACGGCGCCGCGGTCCAGGCCTCGACCTGGATGCTGATCGGTCTCCTGACGGTGTCGGGCCTGGCGACGGTCATCGCCATGACGCGGGCCGGGATCAGCAGCTTCTGGGCCCGCATGGATGACAGCATTCCGCGGGTGCGTGTCATCGAGATGGCACCGGTGCTTTGCCTGTTGCTGCTCTGCCTCGGCCTCACCGTCGGCGGCGGACCTGCCATGCGCTACATGGAGGCGACCACGAAGGCTCTACAGGCCCCGCAGGACTACATCAGGGGCACATTGAGTGCCGGATCTTCCGGGGAGGCACGTCGGTGAACGGGATCCTGCCCTATCCGCTGCTCTCGCTGGCCCTGCTCGTGCTGTGGCTGCTGCTCAACCAATCGGTATCTGCCGGCCACATCGTCCTAGGGAGCGTGATCGCCATCCTCGCGTCGTGGGTGATGGCGGCTCTGCGGCCCGAGAAACCTCGCATCCGCCGTCCCGGCGCGGTCTTGCGCCTTGCCGGCATGGTGCTGCTCGACATTCTCCGTTCCAACATCGCGGTCGGGCGAATCATCGTCCGCTCGCAGGAGCCCGGCGTGAACGCAGGCTTCCTGACCATCCCCCTCGACCTGCGAAGCCGCCATGGGCTTGCGGTGCTGTCGATCATCATCACCTCGACGCCCGGCACGATCTGGGTGAATTACGACGACGCCAAGGGAACCCTGCTGCTGCACGTCCTCGACCTGGTCGACGAGACGGCGTGGATCCGGCTCATCAAGGGGCGCTACGAGCAGCGGCTGATGGAGATATTCGAATGAGCGCTCTCGTCTTCCTCGGATGGGCCATCGCCAGCGCTCAGGTCATGCTGGGCCTGGCGATGTGCTGCGCCACCTACCGCCTCGTCGCGGGTCCGCGAGCGCAGGACCGGATCCTCGGGCTCGACTCGCTCTATGTGAACGCGATGCTGATGCTGGTCACGTTCGGCATCCGCACCGGCAGCACGGTCTACTTCGAGGCGGCGCTGGTGATCGGTCTCCTCGGGTTCGTCTCGACCGTGGCGCTCGCCAAGTTCCTCATGCGCGGCGAGGTGATCGAATGAGCGTTGCCGGAGAGCTGCCCGCCTGGGCGGTGCTGCTGACCGCCCTCCTCCTGCTGCTCGGTTCAGCCGTCACCCTGATCGGATCGCTCGGGCTCCTGCGGCTCGGCGACTTCTATGCCCGCGTCCACGCGCCGACCCTCGGCACGACCGTAGGGATGGTCAGTATCCTGCTCGGATCCGCCCTGTTCTTCAGCGTCCTCGAGACGCGCCCTGTCATTCACGAGATCCTGATCGGCATCTTCGTTACCTTGACTACGCCGGTGACCCTGATGCTGCTCGTCCGGGCATCTCTCTACCGCGACCGTACGGAAGGAAGCGGCGAGGTTCCCGCCGCCGAGGACGTGCAGGATTCACCGCTCCCATGAATGGCGCGGCCTGCTTCCCTCCCGCGCGCCGTCGATGCTCCAGGCGCCAGGCCCGGTGAAAACGAAGAGCAGGAACACGAAGCAGTACAGGATCGCGGCATCGCCCCCGTTCAGCGCCGGGTAGAGGCTTTGCGGGGCGTGGAACATCCAGTAGGCCACGGCCATCTCGCCCGAAAGAAGGAAAGCGACCGGTCGGGTGAACAGGCCGACCAGGATCAGGAGGCCGCCGGCGAATTCCATGATGGCTCCGATCCAGAACAGCGACATGACCGGCGGCAGGCCTCCTTCCGGCGGAGCCGGGAAGCCGAACAGCTTCTGGGTTCCGTGAAGCATGAAGATCAGGGCCGTCACGATCCGGAGCGCCGCGAGGGCATAGGGAGCGTAGCGGCCGAGGGCATCATTGTAACGCATAGGTGTCTCTCCACTGGCAGGGCGCGGCCGTTGGCTTGCTTCTCCGGCCGAACTCACCGCATCCCTGGTCAAAGATGGGGCACGGGCCGGCGCAGGCGAGTCTCTGCATCCGCCGAAGCCTTCCGCTTCGCCTACTCGCCGACCGTCGTCGGGACGGGTGCCGGAGCTGTCTTTTCCGGCCGTCTCCTTTCGCGCGTCACCAGCCGGAAGAACAACGGCACGAACAGGACCGCCACGAACGTCGCCGCCAGCATGCCGCCGATCACGCCGGTGCCGATCGAATGGCGGCTGGCTGAACTGGCGCCGGTCGCGATGGCGAGCGGCACGACGCCCAGGATGAAGGCGAGCGAGGTCATGATGATGGGCCGAAACCGCAGCCGCGCCGCCTCGATGGCGGCCTCGAAGACCGGCATTCCGGCCCGGTGGCGGTCGGACGCGAACTCCACGATCAGGATCGCGTTCTTGGCTGACAATCCGATGAGGGTGACGAGGCCGACCTGGAAGTAGATGTCGTTCTCGATGCCGCGCAGCCAGATCGCCAGGATGGCCCCGAAGACAGCGAAGGGGACCGCCGTGATGACGGCGAGCGGCAGCGACCAGCGTTCGTACTGTGCCGCCAGAATGAGGAACACCATCACGAGGCCGAACAGGAACCCTTGCGCGCCCGTCCCGGCCGATTGGAGCTCCTGGTAGGCGGAACCAGTCCAGCCGATGGAGTAATCCGAGGAGAGGGTCTGCGCCACCACCTGCTCCATGGCCGCGATGGCCTGGCCTGACGAGTAGCCGGGAGCCGGGTTGCCTTGGATTTTCGCCGCCGGGAAGACGTTGAACCGGTCGACCACGTCCGGCCCGACGATTCGGTTGGCCGTGACCAGGGCGTTCAGCGGCACCATGGCGCCATTGCTGGAGCGGACGAACACGTGCCGCAGGTCGTTGGGCGACTGGCGGAACTCTGGTTCGGACGACAGGCTCACCCGGTAGGTGCGCCCGAACAGGCTGAAGTCGTTGACATAGAGGCTTCCGAACGTGCTCTGCATGGTGTCGAAGATGCTCGTGATCGGAACGCCAAGCGCTTTCGCCTTGTCGCGGTCGACATCAATCCGGTACTGCGGCACGCCGGTGTTGAAAGTGGTGGAGACGCCCGTGAACTCCACCCTCTGGCCGGCGGCCTGAATCACCCGCTGGGCAGCCTGCGCCAGGTTCTCGAGGCTGCCGCCGGACCGGTCCTGCAGATAGAACTCGAAGCCGCCGGTGGTGCTCAGGCCCATGATGGGAGGTGGGTTGAAGCCGATGACGATGCCGTCCCGGAAGTTCGCGTTGAGCGCCGCGAAGGCAGGGGCGAGGTTGCGGGCGTCGAGCCGCGGATCGGTGCGCTCCGACCAGTCCGTGAGGGACACGAAGGACACGCCCGCATTGGTCTTCTGGGCTCCCGACAGCAGGTCGAAGCCCGCGATGGTGACCACGTTCTGCACGGCCGGATTCTGCATCGCGCCTTCGGTCACCCGGGCGGTGACCTCCGTTGTCCGGTCGAGGGAAGCGGCCGGCGGCAGCATCGAGACGAGAAAGACCGAGCCTTGGTCTTCGGCTGGGACGAGCGCGCCCGGTACGCGCTGGAACAGCCACCACGTGGCGCCGAGCATGACGGCGATCAGGGCGACAGCCAGGAAGGCGTGGCGCAGAAAGAATGTGGTGCCGCCGATGAAGCGCTCGGTGACCCAGTCGAAGCCGCGGTTGAAGACGTGGAACGGCAGCCACGGCTCCCTATGCCCCTCCTTCAGCATGAGAGCGCACAGAGCCGGCGTGAGGGTCAGCGCCACGATGCCGGAGACAACCACCGAGACCGCGATGGTAACGGCGAACTGTCGGTAGAGTTCACCCGCCAGGCCGCCGAGGAACGACACGGGGATGAACACCGCGCACAGCACGAGTACGACGGCGATTACAGGTCCACTGACCTCCTGCATGGCTTGAATCGCTGCTTCGCGCGGGCTCTTGCGCTCAGCCGACATGATGCGCTCGACGTTCTCCAGCACGATGATGGCGTCGTCGACCACGATGCCGATGGCCAGGATCAGGCCGAACAGGGTGAGAAGGTTGATCGAGAAGCCGAGCAGATACATGCCGGCGAAGGTGCCGACGATGGAAACCGGGACGGCCAATATCGGAATAAACGTCGCGCGCCAGTTCTGGAGGAACAGGAAGACCACGACGACCACGAGGACAATTGCCTCGACGAAGGTGTGGATCACCGCTTCGATCGAGGCATTGATGAAGAGCGTCGTGTTGAACGGCACGTCGTAGCGCAGCCCGTCCGGAAACCGTTGCGCCAGCCGCTCCATGGTGGCGTTGACGGCCTCGGAGACCTCGAGCGCGTTGGCGTCGGGCTGGAGATAGATCCCGATGGGAACCGTCGGCGCCCCGTTCAGCGTCGCAACGGTCGAGTAGTTCAGGGAGCCGAGCTCGACCCGCGCTACGTCCTTGAGCCGCAGCGCGCCGCCGTTCTCGTCCGAGCGCAGGATGATCTGCTCGAACTCGCGCGGATCGGCGAACCGGCCCTGGGTCGTGACGGAATAGGTGAAGGCCTGCCCGCCGGGCATCGGCTCTTCGCCGAAGCGACCCGCCGCAAACTGGGCGTTCTGCTCGCGGATGGCGGTGGCGATGTCCCCCGGCGTCAGGCCTACCTGGGCAACCTTGTCGGGACTGAGCCAGATGCGCATCGAATAGTCGGAGGCGCCGAAAAGGGCAGCATCGCCGACCCCGGGAACGCGCCGCAGCTCGTCGATGACGTTCACGAGGGCATAGTTTGAGATATAGATCGTGTCATAGCGCCGGTCAGGTGACGATAGGGCCACGATCTGCAGGATCGAGGACGACCTCTTGGTGGCCGTGACGCCCTGCCGCCGCACCTCCTCAGGCAGCACGGCCAGCGCGCGCTGCACCCGGTTGTTGACGTTGATCGTTGCCTGATCCGCGTCCGTGCCGGTCTGGAAGAATACGGACAGGTTCATGGTGCCCGTGCCGGTCGATGTCGACTGCATGTAGATCATGTCCTCGACGCCGTTGACCTGCTGTTCCAGGGGGGCAGCAACTGTCTCCGCAATGGTCTGCGCGCTTGCCCCCGGGTAGGTGGCGGAAACGACGACCTGCGGCGGGACGATCTCCGGATACTGCGCGACCGGCAGGATCCTCATCGCGACGAGCCCTGCCAGCACGATGACGATGGAGAGAACCGAGGCGAAGATCGGCCGGTCAATGAAGAACCTCGACATCATGGGCGGGCTCCCGCCGGCTGTCCCGGTGTGGCTCCGGTCCTCTGTGCCGCTTGCGGCTCCAGTTGCGCAGGCATTGGCACGGGCCTGACGGGCTGGCCCGGTCGGACACGGATCACGCCGTCGACGACCACGCGCTCGCCACCGTTCAGGCCCTCCCGCACCACCCAGCCGGCAGCAACCTCCGGTCCCAAGCGGATCGGTCGCACCTGAGCGACGTCGTTGTCGCCGACCACGTAGACGGACGGGCCCTGAGGCCCTTGGCTCACTGCCTGCCTGGGAACCACGATGGCGTTCGGGAGCGTGATGCCTTGGATGCGCACTCGCACGAACTGGCCTGGCAGCAGGGCGCCGTCAGGGTTTGGGAAGATCGCCCTCGCTTGAATCGTGCCCGTCTGCGGATCCACCCGGCGGGCGGCGGTGTCGATCCGTCCCGGGTGGGAATAGGCCGCCTCCTGCGCATAATGCAGCTCGACCGTCAGGTCGTGCTCGGAGACCGGCTTCTCCCGCCGCTCGTTGAGGGCCCGGAAGGCCCTCCCCTCCTCGTCGGTGAAGGAAAAATTCAGATAGGCCGGGTCCAGCTGCGTAATGGTAGTCAGGAGGGTCTGCTGCGCCTGGATCAGGGTGCCGACGGAGGGCGATTGAAGAGCCGTGACGCCGGCGACCGGCGCCTTCACGACCGTGTAGTCGAGGTTGAGCTTGGCGTTCCGCACCTCGGCCTCCGCGAGGCTGACCCCGGCGCGGGCCTGGTCCCGCTGGGAGCGGGCGTCTTCCAGCTGCGCTTCCGTGGAGACGCCGCGGCGAGCAAGCGGCTCGATGCGGTTGTAGTTCTCCTCGGCCTGACGAAGGGCCGCCTGCGCCTGCAGCAGCTGCGCCTCCGCCCGGCTCAGGGCGACCTCGTAGGTCGCCGGATCGATCCGGAAGAGCACTTGGTCCTGCGCGACGCGGGCCCCTTCATCGTATTCGCGCTTGAGCAGGAGCCCCCCGACGCGGGGGCGGACCTCCACGTCGCGGAAACCTGCGACGCGGCCCGCATATTCCACCGGATACGGCACTTCGGCAGGCTGGACCGTCACGATACCGACCTGCGGCGGAGGCGCCGCTGCGGCCGCCGGGACCGTGGCCTGCTCCTGGGGCGTGCGGAAGACGAAGTAGTACGCGCCGGCGGCAAGGACCAGTCCGACCAGGACGATGAGGAGGATGCGCTTGACCACCTTGCCCTCCGAAGTCACCGGACGAACAGACGGAAATGAACGGCGCGACCTCGCCCGAGTCGGCCGAAGGGGGCGGCAAACAGCGGCACGCCAGCTGAAGCATGAACAAACCCGCCTGCACTGGGTTCCGCCCCATGGGCCGATCCGCCGCTTGACCAGCATCCCCACGATGATGCCCCTGGAACAATCGGCTTGGTCATTGACTGGCCATCGTGCAGCTTCGACGATGCTCCCACCGAATCCAGCCTCGAGGAGCTCCATGAATCTGTCGTCACTGCTTCGACGCCGGCACGAGGCGGGCCGCCCCGTCCGCGTGGCGCTGATCGGCGCGGGAAAGTTCGGCTCCATGTTCCTCGCCCAGGTACCAACCGTTGTGGGTATCGAGGTCGCAGTGATCGCCGACCTCGATCCGGAGCGTGCGAAGGCCGCTTGCCTGGCTGTCGGGTGGGAGCAGGCGAGGATCGCCGGAACCCGCTTCGTGTCCGATGGGCTTGAGGCCTGTCGCTCGGACGGGATCGAGGTGGTGATCGAGGCGACCGGTCATCCGGAGGCAGGAATCCGGCATGCGCTAACCGCCATCGAGGCCGGCAGACACATCGTGATGGTGAATGTGGAGGCGGATGTGCTCGCGGGGCCGCTTCTGGCCGAGAAGGCGCGGGAGCGCGGCGTCGTCTATTCGATGGCCTACGGGGACCAGCCGGCGCTCGTCGCCGAGATGGTGGACTGGGCCCGCGCCGCGGGCTTCACGGTGGCGGCCGCAGGGAAAGGGACCAAGTACCTTCCGCACTACCACACGGTCACGCCGGACGATGTCTGGACCCATTACGGCCTCACGCCGGAGGCGGCCAGGGCCGCCGGCATGAATCCGCAGATGTTCAATTCCTTCCTCGACGGAACCAAGTCCGCCATCGAGATGGCGGCGATCGCCAATGCCTGCGATCTCGACGTACCGGAGGACGGATTGCAATTCCCTCCCTGCGGCGTCGACGACCTCGCCCATGTCCTGCGCCCGCGGGCCCTCGGCGGCCAGCTCGATCACGACGGCATGGTGGAGGTGGTGTCATCGCTGGAGCGCGACGGCCGCCCCGTGTTCCGGGACCTTCGCTGGGGCGTCTACGTGGTGATCAAGGCGCCCAACCATTATGCAGCCGCCTGCTTCAGGCAGTACGGCCTGCCCACGGACTCGACCGGCCGCTACGCGGCCATGTACAAGCCCTTCCACCTGATCGGGCTGGAGCTCTCGATTTCGGTGCTGAGCGCGGCGTTGCGCGGGGAACCCACCGGCTCGACTCGCGCCTGGCGCGGCGACGTCGCGGCGGTCGCCAAGCGCAATCTCGAGGCTGGCGAGCTTCTCGACGGCGAAGGTGGCTACACGGTCTACGGACGCCTCATTCCGGCGGCGCGCAGCCGAGAGCGTCGCATGCTCCCCATTGGCCTCGCCCAGGGCATACGCCTGACCCGCGACGTGGCGGCCGGCGCGATCCTCTGCGAGGACGACGTGGACCTCGATCCGGATCGACTCTCGGTCCGAATGAGAAAGGAGATGTGCCGCCGGTACGGTGCAGTGTAGATCTCCCGATGTTCAGGGACCGAGCGGGATGTTCTCTGCCAGATCGTCGAACTTCGCCGCCATGATGAAGTCGTTCTCGTGCAGGCCCTTGATCTTCTTGGTCTGGAGGGACACCGTCGCGTAGCCCCAGCCGAAGCTGATGTCTGGGTGGTGGCCTTCCGCCTCGGCGAGATCGGCCACCTTGCGCACGAACGCGAAAGCTTCGGCGAAATTCTTGAAGGCGTACCGTCGCTCGATTCGGCGGGAATCGTCCTCGACGGTCCAGTCGGGCACCTGCCGGTGGAACGTCTCCACCTCCTCCGGCGCGAGCGGCGGGATGCCGCCGCGGCACGGTGTGCATGTCTTTTCGCTGAGAGCGGTGACGGTCACGAGATCCTCCTCCCGATACCATGGCTTCCGAACGATCGTTCGATTCCGAAATTCACACGGCGCCTGCATTTCCAGGCATGTAGCCTCGATTTTGGCGCTGGCTGCTGGGATGGAGATAGGTTCCTGAGCGACATTCGCCAAGCCGAAAACACATTCGCAGAAGCGGTGCGTCGTGATCTTCCCTTTCGGACGACGATCCACCGTTGCGACGATGCTCCACTCTTCAGGCCGCGCATCGTAGATCGCGGAACCGGAAGTCCGCACGATGCGCTAGAGCATCGGACTTGAATTCGGACCCACGTCCGATGCTCTTTCCCACTTATTCGTTCGATGCTCTAGTCGGTGAACATCACGCCGTACTCTCTCCCCTTCGCCCATACCAGCCGGACTTTGGCTGTCGCTCCCTCTTCGGGAATCTGCAGCTCGAATTCCAGCGGGATCTCGACCGGATCATGGAAGCCGATGCGCGCCCCGGTATCCGAGATGTCCCACATGATGCACTCAACGGACGACGCGTTGTCGTCGAGCACGACCCGCCCTTCGATATGTGTAAGGAAACGTTCTCCTGAGCGGCGCTCGGTCATTCCGTGTGTCATGTGTTGAGTCTCTTGCCTTAGGGAACGATCTCGTATCAGCGGAGGCTGACGCGAGGATTTCCTGGCAACGACGGACCTTGCAAATTCGCTCGGTGAGGCACTCCCTATCAGGCGTCCTGACTGAAGCAGCGGCGGCACCAGAAAAAACCCTGCCACTGGGGCAGGGTCAGTTTCTCCTCGCCTTCGGGATGACTGTCCGAAAACACCATGAGTAGGGCACGTAAGGCGCAGCGTGTCAACACAACTCAAGCAAATAACTATTAACCTTATCAATATTCCCATATGATCCGTCCAGTCCTAGGAAAACCTTAAGTATTACTACTTTCTATACTTGAAATTCTACTGCACAAACTCAGTGAGTGTTGCCCGTTTGCCATAGCCTTGCTTTGCAACAATCCCATAGATTGTCGGGGTGGCTCCTCACGCAAAGGAAGACCGTCATGAGAAAGTCAGTTCTTGGTCTCTTGGCTGCTACAGCTGCCTCTGCCCTCCTCACGTCCGCCGCCTCGGCGGCGGACCTTCCCGTCCGGACGGAGGCTCCGCCGCCGGTCGTCGCGCCCGTGCCGATCTTCACCTGGACCGGCTTCTACATCGGCGCCAATGCCGGCTGGGGCTGGCGCGACGACGACCGGGAGCCCGTCTTCCTGGCCCCCGGTCCAGGCATTCCGGCGGGCCTTGCCGGCACGTTGATCTTCACCAACAACGATGACGGCGGTTTCACCGGCGGCGGCCAGATCGGCTACAACTTCCAGATCGGCTCGTTCGTGGTCGGCATCGAGACCGATATCCAGTGGGCCGACACCGAGCAGGACGAGAATGCCATCTTCGTGCCGGGGCCCGGTTTCGCCGGCACCTTCGTACCCGGCGTCTTCGAAAGCAATGCGCCGGAATGGTGGGGTTCGGTTCGCGGCCGGCTGGGTGTCGCGTTCGACCGGGTCCTGGTCTACGCCACCGGCGGTCTCGCCTATACGGACGACAACACCGGCTGGGCTCTCGGCGGCGGCGTCGAATGGGCTCTGCCGTTCAGCCTGTTCGGCAACTCCGCGGCCACTTTCGGCGTCGAGGGGCTTTGGCTCAGCTTTGACGATGACGACGACAACAACAATGGCGTCATCGGCACGTTCACGCCGGTAGCCGGGGCTCCTGTCGCCGTCACCGTGCCGGCCACGAATGACGACAACGCAGACTTCTTCGTTGCGCGCGCCAAGTTGAACTTCAAGTTCGGCACTTACTGAAGTAAGAATGAGGCCTGGGGACACCCGGGCCTCACTGCACCGAACATCCGGATTGGCCGGCGTGGTCCGCGCTTACGGCCTGACGGCTTCGAACATCTTCTGCGCTCCCGCACGCTGCTGTTCCAGCTCGGGAAGCACCTGCGCGGCGAAGACCCTGACCTGTTCATCGCCGCTCTGGCTCGCGGCCCCGTAGATGTTGATCTCCTGCTCGAGCGCCTGCAGCTGGATCTCGGCGTAGCGCCGGCTCAGGGCGAGATAGTCGAGCGGCTCCAGGTTCTCGACGCTTCATGGCTAGGTCCCTGCATCCGCCGTAGCGGCCGGGACGACCTTGACGGCGCATTTCTTGAAGTCGGTCTGCTTCGAGATCGGATCGGTCGCGTCGAGCGTCACCTTGTTGATGAGCTGACTGGCGTCGAAGAAGGGCACGAAAACGACACCCGGCGGCATGCGGTTTCGCCCGCGCGTCTCGACGCGCGTGCGGATTTCGCTGCGCCGGGAGACGAGGCGAACCTCCTGCCCGCGCCGCAGGTTGCGCTTGGCCGCATCGTCGGGGTGCATGAACAGCACCGCGCCCGGGAAGGATTTGTAGAGAGGTAGTACCTCCAGACGACGAACCCCCGTCCGGCCACCACTCCGACGGCGATGAAGGGCCAGATCAGGACGGCGACGATGAGGAATGTGAGCGTTTCACGCCTTTTCCGACCGGGTTCGACTGGTTTCGAGCGCATTCGCGACATTCAAGAGAGCACCGTGGCGACGGCATAACCGTGGGCAGACCGCACGGGCTCCGCCTTCCGGGCAGTGCAGGATGCGGAGAGAGGATCTTGTATCGTTCCTACGGCGCGCCTGTGTGTCGAGTCTGGCCGTTCAGACCGCCATTCGGACGATTGCCCAAGACGCGAAGCAGAGGATGGAAAGGCCGGCCAGGATCAGCCCGAGGATGTTCCAGCGTGAGACGCGACCCTCCCAGACATGGGTCAGGTGCTCGACCTCCTCGGTGAGCGGGGCCTTCAGCAGCGCACGGAACTTCCTGCGGGCATGCCAAGTCCCGACGAGGGAAAGGACCGACAGCCAGCCGAACAGGATCGCCCCGGTCCACAAAAGGTCGTGAATGTCCTCAGCCCCCACGTCAGCCTCCTGGTTGTGCAACGGATCGGCAGAAGAGCATGGCCGATTGCAGGCCATGGACGAGGATAAATCGGTCAATTCCAAGTCCGCAACCAGCGGCGGCATTGTCGCAACGGCAGCAAGCCCGCCTGCTGCCGCTCTCGCCGGCACTCAGTCGTCGTCCGGCATCGCCACATAGATCAGGACGGCCACGATGGTCATGAGGAACCGGAAGGCGGAGGGCACACCGTTCCACTGCTGCGACATCCACATGCCGAACCACTCGCCTCCGACGGACATGAAGCCGACCTGCCAGACCAGGAACCCGAGGGTGAGGCCCGCGACCGCCATCCCCTTGGAGCGGTTGAATGCCGCCGCGGGCATCCCGGTCGCGCGCAGCATCCGGAAAGCTCCGATCCAGCACAACGCCGCCGTCACGGCCTCGGCCGCGATGATGAGAACATAGGCGGCATGGTGGAGCGCCGGGCTGGTGACGGCCCGGTAGCGGATCGTCGTGTCCGGGAACACCGTGTCCATGGACAACACATGCTGCACGAAAGCGAAGTTCGTTCTATAATCGGTCACGTTTCCGAAGGTCACGAGGCTCGCGAACAGCGCGATGGCCGCGACCACGACGGTCTTTGAGGTACGGATGACGACCATGACGCCTCCCGGTCGATCTCAGGTTCCCTCGTACCGTCATGGGCCAGTATCGCGCCGGAGTCGATTCCGCCAGATCCCACCTCCACAGGCGAAGCCGTGCAGGTTGAATCCGCATGCGTGACGGCGCCTCGCAAGGGGATGGCGGCGCCACCGCCATCCCGTGCACCTGCGCGTCGTGCCCGCCTGCGCCGACCCCTACTGGGCAGAGGCACGCAGGCCGGAGCGCTCGCTCAGCTTCGTCGCATGGTCGATCACGTGGTAGATGTAGTTCTGCTCCACCACGCCCGCGAACAGGTGCGCCCAGGGCCCTCCCGCGAGGATCGCCACATCCTCGCCGCCATGGGTTTCGCTGTCGAGCGGCACGAGGGATTGCTGCTTGTAGTCGGGCGCGGTCGTGTTGGCCGGGACCGGCCGCGGCTCGCCCTCCTTCACGGCGCCAGGGCCGTTGGCGTAGCCCAGCGTCGTGAACGGCTTGCCGTCCTTTCCGAGCTTCTGCTTCCCGTCGGGCTCCACGATGGTTTCCAGGATCGGATTGCCGCGCTTCGGATAGCCCGCGATGGTGAAGACGTGGCTGTGGTCGGCGGTCACGACCACCAGGGTCTCGTCCAGGTTCACCTTCTCCAGGGCGGCCTTGATGGCGTTGTCGAAGGCGACGAGATCCTCCAGCGAGCGGTAGGCGTTGCCGTCGTGGTGTGCATGGTCGATGCGCCCGCCCTCGACCATGAGGAAGAAGCCGTTCGGATTCCGGCTCAGGATGTCGATGCTCTTCACCGTGAGCTCAGCGAGCGACGGTTCGCCGCCGTTATCCTTGGCACGGTCCGCCTCGTAGCGCATGTGCGAGCGCTCGAAGAGCCCCATCACGTGCGGCGTCTTCACGTCGAGCTTGTCGAACTGCTCCTTGTTCCACAGGAACACGCCGCTGTTGGAATAGCGGTTCTGCCATTCCTGCACGAGGTTGCGCCCATCCTTGCGCGATCCCTTGCGGTCGGTGTCCTCCGGATCGTTCACGGTCTCGGGCAGCAGGCGCTCGCGGCCGCCGCCGAAGATGACCTCGAATCCGTCCCCGTCCGGCCAGGCGACGAGCTGCTGGGCAATGTCCTTGCACCCGGCTGCAATCGCCTCCGGCGGCATGTTCGCATCGCCTTCCCAATCGCGGTGGGGCGTGTGCGCATACATGGCGGCCGGCGTGGCGTGGGTGATGCGGGCGGTGGTGACCACGCCGGTCGCCTGCCCGGCGCGCTCGGCCATGGCGGCGAGGCTCAAAACTTCCTTGCCCTTCGATCCGGCGCAGTCGCCGACCTCGACCTCGCTGTTGACCCCGATCACGTCGTTGCGGGTCTTGACGCCGGACACCATGGCGACGGCCGTCGGCGCGGAATCCGCCACCTGTGCGTCGTGGGTGTAGGTCTTCGACAGGGCCGCATAGGGCAGACGCTCCATGCCGAGAGAGTTTGACTCCCCGTCCACCCCACGCTTCTGACCTTCGTAGATGCGTCCCGCGGTGATCGAGGAGATGCCCATGCCATCGCCGACGAACAGGATCACATTCTTGGCGTGGTTGGTGTTCGGCATCACGCGCAGGCGCTCCTGCAGCGCAGACTGGGCAGTGCGGAAGTATGCGTCTTTGGCCTGCGGAAGGGAATTCTGGGCGTACGCAGAGCTACTCGCAGCGGCCAGTAAGGCCGCGGCACTGACGAGTGTCCTCATGGCATCCTCCGGTCTCTTCGGCAGCCCGGCTCACCGGGCGCGGACGTCCGGGAGGGAACGGAGGCGCGTCAAGCCTGCCTCGAGACCTCGCGCCATGTTCTCTTCGAGGTTCCGCAGATAGAGTTATAGGCCGATAATCGCCCGGAAAAAGCCCAAGCTCGAGAATTCGCCAAGCCCGCCCTGCGCCACGAGCGGGATTCGGGCGCGGAACAGGCACGCCGACAAGAATCCGACTGCTGTCAATCGTCGTCCCAGCGTCCTTCGTACTTGAACTCCTGCGCGGCCTGGAGCTGCTCCCTGGTCGCGTTGATGCGAGCCTCCCACCGGTTGTTGGTGGTGCTGTAGCTGAGCGTGATCATGGACGGCTCGACGAAGACGTTGCGGTCGCCGACGCCGAGGAACCCGCCGACCGAGATCACATAACCGACGATGCGACCTTGGCTGATGACCGCATCCTCGATCTCGCCGACATCCTCGTTGGCAGCGTTCCGCAGGTCGATGTCCTCGATCTGGCCGCTGAGGATCGCGTCGTCCGGAATCATGGTTGCCGTCGCCGGTCCGGCGGGCGTGGTCGGAGCGGGAGACGGAGCGGTGGTCTGTGCATGCGCCCCGCCGGCGAGCAACACGGCGGCAGCGAGGGCGGGAAGGAACCGACGCATCGAATGCTCTCCTCATTTCGGTTTCAGCAGACCGGAGAATCCTCCGTCGCCGCGAAGGTTCCGGCAAGGAAACGATAGAACACATCATGGAAGAGGCTAGCGTATCGCCTCGCGGCCGTCGGCGAGTCCTTTCGAGTTCGAATGCTGCCGCGCGTCAATTCCTGCGCGCGAACCATTGCCTGCGCCGTCTGTTGACCCAGATCGATCAGGCTGAGACTGAATATTTGAAGTGGAGATTGCCATGGCCAAGAATCCCAACGCATCATCGGGAACTTCGGACCGGGTCCTGACAAACCGGCAGGGTCATCCGATCACCAACAACCAGTCCCAGCGCACGGTCGGCAATCGTGGCCCGGCCACTCTGGAGAACTACCAGTTCCTCGAGAAGATCACCCATTTCGACCGCGAGCGCATTCCGGAGCGCGTCGTCCACGCCCGGGGCTTCGTGTGCTATGGCGAGTTCGAGGCCACCGGCAAGATCGGCGACGAACCCGCCTCCAAGTACACCCGTGCCAAGTTGTTCCAGGAAGCCGGCAAGAAGACGCCCCTCGCCATCCGCTTCTCCACCGTGATCGGCGGCCGCGACTCGTCCGAGGTCGCCCGCGATCCCCGCGGCTTCGCGGTGAAGTTCTACACCGAGGACGGCAACTGGGACCTCGTCGGCAACAATCTGGCGATCTTCTTCATCCGCGACGCCATCAAGTTCCCGGACGTGATCCATTCCCTCAAGCCCGATCCGGTCACCTTCCGCCAGGAGCCGAACCGCATCTTCGACTTCATGAGCCAGACGCCGGAATCCATGCACATGCTGACGCACCTGTTCAGCCCGCGCGGCATTCCCGCGAGCTACCGGCACATGGAAGGCTTCGGCGTCAACACCTACAAGATGGTCAACGCCCAAGGCGACACGGTGCTGGTGAAGTACCACTTCCACCCGCGCTGCGGCATCGCCAGCCTCACGGCCGAGGAAGCCGCCAAGGTGCAGGGCCAAGATCTCGGCTCCGCCTCCAGGGATCTGTATGAGGCCATCGAGCGCGGCGAGTATCCGCAATGGGACATGTACGTGCAGATCATGGAGGATCACGATCATCCCGAGCTCGACTGGGATCCGCTCGACGACACGAAGATTTGGCCTGAGAAGGATTTCCCGCTGCGGCACGTGGGCGTGATGACCCTCAACCGCAACGTCCAGGACCATTTCAACGAGAACGAGCAGATCGCCATGGGCACCGGCGTGCTGGTGGACGGGCTCGACTTCTCCGACGACAAGATGCTGGTGGGCCGCACGTTCTCCTACTCGGATACTCAACGCTACCGCGTCGGCACGAACTACCTGCAACTGCCGGTGAACCAGGCCAAGAACGCGAAGGTGTCGACCAACCTCAACGGCGGCCAGATGTCCTACGGCCGCGATATCGCGCCGGGACAGAACCCACACGTGAACTACGAACCCTCCATCCACAATGGCCTGCACGAGTCGCCGCGGGAGGAGCCGAACAACCCGCCCGAGATCCGCGGACGTCTGACCCGCAGCGTCATCGACCGCCGCAACGACTACATCCACGCGCGCGGCCGCTACTGCACCATGATGGACTGGGAGCGCGACGACCTCGTCCTCAACATGGGCACCCTGCTCGGCCAGTGCGAGCGCGACGTGCAGGAGCGGATGATCTGGCATTTCTTCATGGTCCATGACGACTACGGCAAGCGCGTCGGCGACATGATCGGCATCACGGCCGACGACGTCCGCAGCCTTCCGCCGCTGCCCAAGCAGGTGCTCACCGACGATGAGAAGCGGCGGCTGCAGAACCTGGGCCGGAATGGCGACACAATCGACCCGACCGTCTGGGGCCAGTGGACCAGCTCGGTGAAGAACTACAAGGCCTCGGCCGAGGAAGTCTTGGGCGGCATGAGGAACGTGCCCACGACGCCTGCAACGAAGCAGGCCGCCGAGTAGGATCGGGCACAGCGGACAGCCAGGGCAGCGCCGGCGGCGCTGCCCTTCGGCCGAAGAATGCTAATCCGTCACCCCGTCGCGGTCTTGGATCGTCATCAAGGTGGCGGTGAGAAGCGCAGTCAGCTTCGTCTGCCCTCGATGATCGGCGAATACCTCCGTCTGCGCCAGGGTAAGCGTCCGCCCGGCCTTGACCACCCGCCCTCGCGCCACGATGCGGTCACCGATGGCCGGTGTCAGGAGGTTGATCTTGAACTCGGTGGTCAGCACTCCGGCTCCCGGCGGCATGAGGCTGAGCGCGGCATAGCCTGCGGCGGTGTCCGCAATCGCCGCCACGGCACCGGCGTGAACGAAACCGTGCTGCTGCGACACGGACGGGCTTGGCACGAGCGCGATGTCGACCGCTCCCGGCCCAACATGGAGGATCGACGCGCCGAGGGTGCTCATAAGCCCCTGCTTGTCGAAGCTTGCCTGAATACGGACCTGAAAGGCCGGGTCCTTTGGGATCAGAGTGCTCACCCGCTCCACCTCATCGAGAAAGCTGCCATCCAACCGGATAAGCCGGCAATCCGAAAGAGCCAAGGTCACGAGGCCGCCGAGGCGGTCTGCAACGCTCACCTGGTCCGGTTTGTCCAGCAGCGCACCCCGCGTCGAAAGCATGAGGGTCAGAGCAGCGGCAGGCATGAGAAGGCCCGTCGAGAGAGACGCCCCGTAGACTCAAGGGTATCTTCGAGGTCAGGTCTTCATGAAGTGGCCGGCCCCTATGTCTTTTTCCCACTCGCTCGTCCGCACAGAAAAGCTCCCTCGCCGGTGGGGCCGGCGAGGGAGCAGGTCCGGAGGGAGGAACGAGCCAACCAGGCTCACTTCCACCCTATGCGGCTTCCTGGGCGCGCCTATCACCCAGGTTAAACGGAGCGGGAGATTTCCGGCCGCTCGCCGCGAAGATTACTTCAGTACTGGCGCACGCCGCGGGCGATGCCGAAAGCTGAGTTGTATTGTATCGTGGCCGCACCGCCCGAACGACTGGCGAAGGATCCTCTCACGCGGCTCTCAGGAAGCTGGAGCGACGGCCGGGGAGCCGTGAGAGCATGGCACGAACGTGCGCCTGCAACCTTGCGGCTTGTGCTTCTGCGATCAGCCGCTGGGCCTCTTTCCGAGGATCTTGCACAACGCGATCAACCATTAAATCCTCCAGGTGCAACGGCAAGCAACGCTTCGCTTTATTCTTTTGAATCCGCAAGCATTCCTAAGTCTGAAGCCTGCCATTTAAACCGATGATGAAGTTATGCATGCACCAGCTCAGGAGTAATTCGGATCCCTACGTAGGGAAGTTCCGAAAAGACAAAGAGAGACGGCGCCCATATACCGACGACACCGGCCCCGTCTGCCCCTTCGGGTCGGATCTTGGAGCGCCCCTTGGGATAAGGGGCGCTTTCTTTTTGCGGGGACCGCCCTCCTGGAGACGCAGCGCCATTTCCGTCCATAGGACTGTCGTGTTCATCCCTCGTTGGAGGCCTACGAGCTTCATCGGTTCGGCGTTTCATCTGGAATGCCGGGGGAGCAGAGAGTGCATGGCTCGCCGATCCGGACGCCGCCAAGATGCTATAGGTAGCTAATGATGCCAACCATCAAGCCAGATGCCTCGAGCCTATTCGTCAGCGTGCACGGCACCTTCTACCGGGCCATAGTGGCGGATGGTTGCGCCGATATCCTACGTGGCTCGACTGCGGCTGGCCGCT
>DASQMJ010000063.1:0-2665 GCA_035645535.1 Microvirga sp.
TGTGGGAGAGCTTCAGCTTCTTCGACAGGGTGGCGAACTGCACCGCAGCGCCGCTGCCGGAGCCGTCGGCGTCGTAGTAGAGCACGCCCTTCTTGC
This sequence comes from Microvirga sp., assembly GCA_035645535.1. Lineage (GTDB taxonomy): Bacteria > Pseudomonadota > Alphaproteobacteria > Rhizobiales > Beijerinckiaceae > Microvirga. The sequence goes on from DASQMJ010000063.1 coordinate 97, forward strand.
TGTCGTAGACGAGATAGTCGTTCTTGTCCTTGGCCTTGCTGCCGATGGTGAAGAACGCTTTGCTCAACTGGACCGGATCATCCGGGCTGCCCTTCTTCCCGAGCTTCTTGAACACGGCGTTGTCGAGCTGGAAGCTGTCGTCGTTGACGTTGAAGTCGGCGATCTTGTCGACGTTCGTCTTCTTGTTCGGCTTGGTCGTGAACACGAATGCGTCCTGGCCGGCTCCCCCCTTTAGAGTGTCGTTACCGAGTTTGCCATCCAGCCTGTCGTCGCCGGCGCCGCCATCGATGACGTTCTTGCCCGTGTTGCCCGTGATCGCGTTGCCGGAGGCGTTGCCGGCCAGGCGGATATTCGCACCGCCTTTGGCCATGAGGTTCAGGGCATCGTCGGAAAGCGCGGTGCTGGTCGCCGTCACGACCATGTTGGGCGGCGGTGCCGCGGGCGTTCGTGGAGCCGGAGGCGCGCCGCCGGACACGTTGAAGCTCGTTCGCATTCCCAGGGACTTGAGCTCGTCCGTGGAGTAGGTGCGCTCGTTGCCTACCTTGTCGACGATATGCGCGCCGAGCACGGTGTAGATCCCGGGATCTGTGGGAGCGGAGAGAGTCCAGTCGAGCTTGGATTCTCCGTCGAAGAAGGAACCGACCTCGTCCCCGAAATAGATCACGTGGCTCGACCAAGTCTGCTTGTCGGGCCCGACTTGGGTGACGGAGTCACTGAGCCAGATCTGCACGGCCTTCACGCCCGAACTGTCGTCCTGCGCCAAAGCAGTGAGAGTGACGGTCGTCTTGAGGTAAATGGTTGCCGGCAGATTCAGCGCCCTCAGGAAAGGTGCGGTCGTATCGGCCATCGGTGATCCCCCATAGGACAGCGCTCCTGCACCATAGGAGGCAGAGCGAGGATCTCGCTACGGACCAAGGTCCGATGATCCATGGGGCTGTAGACTCATGAACCGAGCCGCCTCAGGGCCGGACCGTCCGGAAGCGAGCGCCGTCTCCTCACTCCCGCCGGATCGGAGGAGCCATAGGCTGAGCTCGGCGGGCCTGCTGGAATACCGAGGATTCCGGATTTTCGGAGGGGCAATGGCGGAGACGGAGGGATTCGAACCCTCGATACCCTTTTGGGGTATGCTCATTTAGCAAACGAGTGCCTTCAGCCGCTCGGCCACGTCTCCGGTGGCGGAGTAATTAGGCTGTCGGGGTTTCGGGGTCAATCCCTGTCCTTCGGCGGCAACCAGGCCCGGACCCGAAGCCCAGCCACGGGCAGGAGGCCCAAGGCCGCGCTTCGCAGGAGGCTTTCCGTTACATCCGGCCTCCGCCTGTGATAGGGAGCGGCCGCACTTTGAGGAAGAAGGATCCCGTCATGGCTGGAATCAAGCGGGTCGGCGTTGCAGCCCGGTACAGCGATCTCGTGATTGCGGACGGTACGGCCTTTTTTTCCGGCTATGTCCCGGAGGCGAGCGTGGGAAGGCCCGTCGCGGAGCAAACTCAGGATATCCTCGATCAAATCGACCAGTCCCTGGCGGAGATCGGAAGCGACAGGTCCAAGCTCCTGCGGGCCACGATCTGGCTGGCCGACATCGCCTCCTACGACGCCATGAACGCGGTCTGGGACGCGTGGGTCGTCCCAGGGCACGCCCCCGCCCGGATCTGCGTGGAATCCGAGCTTGCAGATCCAGACTACGCCCTCGAAATACAGGTGATCGCGGCGGTCTGACCGACCGAAATCCGCCGTACGACGATCGCTTATTTCCTCGCGGCAACCTTTTCCAAGGCCTTCAGGCGTCTCTTCTCGTAGTGCTTGGCCAGCCGCAGGTGCCGGGAGATCGCGTAATTCATGGCGGTCAGGAAGCCGTAGGTGCCGCGCAGGGCATGGCGACGGCCGATATAGGCCTTGAGGAAGGCGGCCGGCAGCTCGAAGAAGACCCGCCATGTGGGGATGGAGACGCCCCGGATCTCGAGGTCGACCGCCTGCTGGTCCGAGTAGCGGTTGAGCTTTGCGAGCTGATCGCCGAGGGAGCGCACCGAGCGGTGGTGCACGATTCCCTTCAGCTTCCCGACCTTCGTGCCGGGCTCGAGGTCCACCCGGTCGTGCACCAGGGACGGGGAATAGCGGCCGTGGTCGAGCCGGTAGAGCCTCACGGGCGCGAGGGTGTAGGCCAAGGGATGCGGCGCGGCCTCGCCGGGAAAGATTTCCGCAATGCGGATCCGGTAGGCCTGGCAGGGCGGCTCGCCCGTCGCGAACAGCGCCCGGATCTCGGCAGCAAGGTGCGGGGGCACCACCTCGTCCGCATCGAGGTTGAGCAGCCAGGGATGGCGGCATTGTTCCTCGGCGAAACGTTTCTGGGGTCCGTATCCGGGCCAGGCATTGAAGATCACCCGCGCCCCGAGCTCTTCGGCAACCGCCTGGGTCCCGTCGGTCGAGCCGGAATCGACCACGATCAGGTCGTCGGTCAGATCCCGGACGGCACGGATCGTCTCGCCGATCCTGTCGGCCTCGTTCCTGGCGATGATGAAGACGGAGACGGGTAGCATTTACGGGGCGCGCCTTGTTGGGGCTGCCTAACCGCCCG